>CALUUT010000001.1 GCA_944324045.1 uncultured Desulfovibrionaceae bacterium
TTGACGTTGGATATCTTGTCCACGACGTCCATGCCTTCGATGACTTTGCCGAACACGCAGTAGCCGTAGCCCTGGACGGTTTCAGAGGTGAAGTCGAGATAGGCGTTGTCCACGGTGTTGATGAAGAACTGATTGGTCGCGCTGTGCGGGTCGCTGGTGCGGGCCATGGCCACGGCGCCGCGCACGTTTTTAAGGCCGTTGTTCGCTTCGTTCTGGATGGACGGACGCGGCGGCACGCCTTTATATTGCAGCTTCATGGTCAAAGCGCCGCCCTGAATCATGAAGTTTTTGATGACGCGGTGAAAGATGGTGTTGTCATAGGAGCCGTCATCCACGTATTCAAGAAAATTGGCTACGGTGATGGGGGCCTTGTCTTCAAAAAGCTCGATTAAGATATCGCCGGCAGTGGTTTCAAGAAGAACGACAGGGTTGCTCATACTACATTTCTCCTTATGAATCGTGGTGCGCCGCACCGCGCATCAGGCGATGCGCGAACAGGGCGCGATGGTAAAGAAAGAGCGGCCGCCGCGTTTCGGCCGCAAAAACAGCGAACAGCGTCGTTGCGCGCGCCAAAAGCGCCGCGTTCGTTCATACAGCGTTCAGTCATGCCGCGTCCGTTCCTGTTCGGCCGGGCCGCCGCATGCCGGAATGCTCTGGTTTCAGTAGCCGGGAACGTGCGCAAATGCAAGATTCATTTACGGTTCAGACTGGCGCGGCGCAAAAAGGCATCAGGAAAGGAATATGGACGCGGCATTGCGGAAAATGCATGATCCGGCGCAGCTTGGGCTGCCTCTGGTTGGGGCGGACAGTCATGCGCATCTGGACGGCGAAGGCTTTTATGAAGATTTTGAAGAGACGCTGGAGCGCGCCCGGGCCGCTGGCGTGGCGCTCATCGGCAATGTTTTTCTGGACATAGAGTCCTGGATGCGTTCCCGCGCCCGCTTTGACGCGCGCCCGGAAGTGTTTTTCATACTGGGGCGGCACCCCATCGACGCCGCTTCATGGGAAGAAAGCGACACGGAGCGCATGCGCGAGGTGTTTCTTTCCGAGCCGAGATTCAGGGCCGTGGGAGAGACAGGGCTTGATTATTACTGGAAGGATGCGACCCCGGCGCAGCAAAAACGGGCGTTTTTATCGCAGGCGGCGCTTGCCCGGGAACTGGACATGCCGCTGGTCGTGCACTGCCGCGACGCGGAACAGGATACGCTCGCCATTCTTGAAGGCATGAAAATGCAGGGGCATCCGGTTTTATGGCACTGTTTCGGCGGGGCCGCCGGACTGGCCAGACGCATAACGGACAACGGCTGGCATGTGTCCATCGCCGGCCCCGTCACCTATCCGGCCAACAACGCCCTGCGCGAGGCGTTGCGCGTCATCCCGCTGGATCGGCTGCATGTGGAGACGGATTCGCCGTATCTTGCGCCGCAAAACCGCAGAGGAAAGAGAAACGAGCCTGCGTACGCCGCGTTCACCGCCGCGGCGATTGCCGATTATCTGGGCATGGACAGGGCCGGGCTCTGGCGCGTGTGCGGCGAGAACACCCGGCGGTTTTTCCGCATATGACAGGCCTTCCGGCCTTCGGTCTCAAGCCATAAAGGAAGATGGATGAACCGGTTTGCAAAGCCCTACGCTTTTTTTCAGCTTTTGCTGTTTTGCGGTTTTGTTCTCTATATTGCAACGATGCCCGTGTCCACCGCGCTTGTCAATATCGGCTCCAGCGTGGCTCTGGTCGGCCTGGTCGGCACGCTGATTCTGGGGAGAAGGGAGTCGTTGGTCTGGCATTTCCCGCTGTATCCGTTTTTGCTGCTGTTTGTGTGCTGTCTTGTGTTTTCCTGCGTCATTTCCCTCTTCCCTGACGAGAGCTGGCGGGCTCTGGGCTCCGCCTGGCACCGCAATTTCCCCATGATTCTGATTGCGGCCGCGGCCATGGAGCGCAAAAACGCCCTGTTCATCCTGGTGGGCGTGTTTTCTTTCACCGGGTTTTATGAAGGGCTTGACGGCATTTTTCAATATGTTTCCGGCGTGGACTTCTTTGACGGCGCGCCGTGGATGAGCGGTCGTTTGACCGGGTCTTTCGGAACGTATCGCGTCGGAAGCCTGATGGCCTTTTTGCTGTGCCCAACGCTTGTGCTCCCGTTCATTCTTCCTGAGAAGTGGTCCAGGCTCAAACGCTGGGGCCTGTCCGTCCTGCTCTGGATTCCGCCGCTTTTTCTGCTGTTTTTTTCAAAAAACCGCACCGGCATGCTGTGCCTTGGGCTGTCCGTATTTTCCCTGGTCGTCATGACGCGCGGCTTTTCCTGGAAAAAGGCGCTTGGGGTGGTGTGTTTTTTTGCCTGCCTCATGGTGTTCTGGTCCGAACGCTTCGGCGTAAAAACCGTGCTTGCCGACGGCCGGATACAGGAACTGTGGCCCTTTGCCTGGGAAGTTTTCAAGGCCCATCCGGTTCTTGGAAGCGGGCTTTACACCTACAACCCCGCGTTTACGTCCATGGGCATGACGCCGCTTATGCACACGGCGGGCATCATGCATCCGCACAACATCTATTTGCAGCTTCTGGCTGAAACCGGGGTCGTGGGGCTCTGCTTTTTCCTGCTTTTTGCCGTAAGCGCCATTGTCTGGAGCGCGCGGCGCGTGCATCGCGGCCTGCGCAGCGGACAGGACCGCCGGTACTGGCTTGCGGCCGCGGCGTTCTGGTCTGTGATGATCGGGTATATGGGCATGGGCTTAAGCGGGCATGATCTTTTGCGAAGCTGGTGGTTCGGCATGGCCATGTCCATTTTCGGGATTGCAATCGGGGCCTGCCTGCAAAAGCACAGGCAAAGCGGGGACGCGGGGCGAAAAGCCGAAGCGCACAAGACCGAAGCGGAGAAGAATGCGCCGCGCCAGGCGGCGAACCAGGGCCGGCAAACGGCGTGAAAAAGGCGTTTCGCGTCAAAGATGCACAAAGGCGCGGCTGCCAGAGGCGGCCGCGCCGTTTTTGTTTTGAAAAAAGCGGCGTTTATGCGTCCCTGTTTTCGGCATGGTCCGCGGGGCCGCCGGGCGCGGCGGCTTTTTCGGGTTCGCCTTCAGGCGCGCGCGAATCATCGGCCGGCGCTGATTCGCCGGCCGTCGCCGGTTCAGAGGCATCCAGCGGCGCGGGAAGGGATTCAGGCGCATCGTCCGTGTTGCCTTTGAGCATGTCGCTGTATTCTTCGCTGTAAAGCGACAGCATGATCACGACAAAGCCAAGAATCAGCGGGCCGTAGAAGAGTCCGATTGCGCCGAAGATTTTAAGCCCGCCCATAATGGACAAAAACAGCAGAAACGGCGACAGTCCGGCGCTGTTTTTCATGAACATGGGGCGCAGAAAAGTGTCGATATTGGTCACCAGAATGATGGACCAGAGCGCGAGCGTGACGGCGTAGCCATATGAGCCGGTTATGATGAGATAGATGCAGGCCGGAATCCAGACAAGCCCTGTGCCGATAATCGGCACAAACGACGCCACGGCCATAAGCGCCCCGGTGAACAGCGCGGGCAGGCCGCAAATGGCCATGCCGATTCCGCCGACGATGCCCTGCAGGATTGCGACGAGCGCGCCGCCCACGAGCACGGCCTTGGCCACTTTGCGCAGGTTGGTGAGAATGGCTTCCTGCTGGCCCGGGCGCATGGGAATAAGCGCGCGCAGGCTTTTAAGCATTTTTCGCCCGTCTTTAAGCAGGAAGAACATGATAAGCAACATGAGCAGCAGATTGAAGGAAAAGCCGACCGCGTTGCGGGCGAAATCGGTGATGCCCTGGAATATCGTCTGTCCGGCTGTGCGCGAGAAGGAGAGAAGGGCGTTGTGCAGATTCGCGGCGTTGATATCCAGGAAGGCGAAATTCTCTTCCAGAAAAGAAACGACGGCTACGACTTTTTCATCGGCAAGCAGGCTTGATATGTCCTGGTGGCTGAGCCATTCGGTTATGGCGGCGGTGGAAGCGGCGGCCTGCGGAACCAGAGCGCTGGCAAAAAACGTAAGCGGCACGATAATGACCAGAATGACGACAATAAGGGTCAAAAGCGCCGCGAAAACGTCTTTTCCTCTGGTGTAGCGCAGAAACCTGTTGTGAATGGGCATGCAAAGCGCCGTGAAGACGATGCCCATGATGATGGGATGCAAAAAAGGCACCATGATCTGGTATGCGAGATACAGGGAAAAAAGAAGCAGCGCAAAAAGGAAAATGGGGAAAATGGGCAGCTTGAAACCCTTTAAGGAATCGGATGTTCTGGGAAGCATGCATTCCTCCGGCAAAGCGGATATATATGGCGCGTGGGCGTTTTTTGGCATGGCGGTTTCGTTTTTTTCGGACGGGAAAAGCCGGAACGCGTCTTGCCCGGCTCATGAGCGCAAGCCGCTTTTGCCGCGAACGCCGCTGCCGGCTCTTTGCCGCCTTCTCAAAGTTTTGGAAAATTACCGCATTGTCGCGCTTCAGGCAAGTTTTATAAAACGCGACGCCAAAGCAAAGCGATGCATGCGGCATGCCCGTCAAAAATTGATGAATTGATTTTTTTGTATGAATTGCGTATTTTGAAGCGTTGAAAATCAGTCCGGTAAAAGGTGCATAAACGCATGTCTGTTAGGCGAATTCTTTTTATTGCCCCGGCTCAGACCGTCACACGGCTTTTCCCTTCACTTAAGGAGGCTGGTTTAGAGGTAGGCATCGCGGAAAACATCCGCGGCGTCTCTTCTTTTATCCGGCAGTCTCCGCCGGCGCTGATTCTGACGCGGACCGCCCTGCCCGGATACAGGGCGGAAGAGCTGTTGAGCATGGGCGCGGACGATGCGCAATTTCCGCCCATCGTGGTTGTCGCGGACAGGGGAAATCCTGATGAAGCCCTGAAATACATGGAGCTTGGCGCCAGGGATTACTGGATTGAACCGCTTGACGTGGAGCGCATTCTCGCCATGCTGCCCAGGGAACATGCGACGCGGGTTCCTCTGCCTGAAAGCGGTCCCGCTCCGTCCTGCTCCACGCTGGGCGGGCAGCGGCCCAAAGCAGGGCCGCGCATCGTGGGCAACCATCCTGTCGTGAACCGCGTGCTTGCCCTGGCAAAGCAGGTGGCCCCTTCCAAGGCCACGGTGCTCATTTCCGGGGAATCCGGAACCGGCAAGGAAATGTTCGCCCGCTTCGTGCACGCCAAAAGCAATCGCGCGGACAAGCCCTTTATAGCCGTCAACTGCGCGGCGCTGCCGGAACATCTTCTGGAAAGCGAGCTGTTTGGCCATGAAAAAGGCGCGTTCACCGGCGCCATAAACCGCAAGCTTGGAAAATTCGAACTTGCGGACGGCGGCACCCTGCTGCTTGACGAAATATCGGAAATGGATCTGGCCCTGCAGGCCAAGTTGCTGCGCGTTTTGCAGGAAGGCGAGGTGGACCGCGTGGGCGGCATGACGCCCATTAAAGTGGATGTGCGCATCATCGCCACGACCAACCGCGATCTGGAAGCCTGGGTCAGGGAAGGCAAGTTCCGTCAGGACCTTTTTTTCCGGCTGAATGTGATTCCTCTGCGTCTTCCGGCGTTGCGCGAGCGCGGCGAGGACATAGAGCGCCTGGCGCTTTTTTTTCTCGACATGTATGTGCGCGAATACCAGCTTTTGCCGACAAGCCTTTCGCCGGCCGCGAAAGAGTGGCTGACGGCCTACGACTGGCCCGGCAACGTCCGCGAACTGCAAAACCTCATGGAGCGGGCGGTGTTGCTTGCGGGCGGCCGTCCTGTGGAGCCGGCGCACTTTCTTCTTGACGGCAATGAATGGCCGCTTTTCAAAGAGGACGAGAGCGCTGAAAATCCGGAAGACCGGACCCTGTTCGAGGAACCGGAAGAGCGCGCCAAAGAGCCGCCGTTGCCGGGCGCGCGCCCGGCGTCCGGGCCTCAGGAGCATGCCGGCGCGGCGGCCGGGTTTGACGCGCTGTACGGCGGCGGGGTCATGCCGCTTCATGAAGTGGAACGGCTCATGATCATGCGCGGGCTTGAGCGGACCGACGGCAATCGAACGCAGGCCGCGGAGCTGCTCGGCATTTCCGTGCGCACGTTGCGCAACAAGCTGAGCGAATACCGCGAGCAGGGCCTGATGGACGTCTGACGCGGGCTTTGGGCCGTCTTAGCCCGGTTTTATTTTGAAATGGACAGGCGTTTGCCCTCAATGTATAGTAGGCCGGCTTTTTTTGGAAAAAACGAAGACGGTTTCAGAACGGCCGCCTGCGCGTCAAAGGCCGAAAGGGTTTTTTGCGGACGGCTCTGTCAAAGGCGGCCGCTGTTTTTTTCGATGTTTGTCTGCATGCGCCGCGCGCGGGCTTATCGGGTCCGCCCGCGGCATACTTGTCCGTTTGCGCGCCGCGCGGAAAGCTTGCGCGGCGGCTTTTTTAAAGAAAGACCTTTTTACAGGATATCCCCAGAATGCCCAAGAATCTTACCCAGAAAATACTTTCAAGCCATTTGGTCGGCGGAACCATGCGCAAAGGCGAAAAAATCGCGGTGAAGATCGACCAGACGCTGACCCAGGACACCACAGGAACCATGGCCTATCTTCAGTTTGAAGCCATGGGCGTGCCCCGGGTGCGCACGGAACTGACCGTGAGCTACGCAGATCACAATGTGTTGCAGATGGGATTCCGCAATGCGGACGATCATCGCTATCTGCGCACGGCCGCGGCCCGTTTCGGCGCGGTCTATTCTCCCACCGGGACCGGCATCTGCCACCAGCTGCACCTTGAAAATTTCGCCAAACCGGGGAAAACCCTTATCGGCGCGGACAGCCACACGCCCACGGCCGGCGGAATGGGGTGCTTCGCCATGGGGGCCGGCGGGCTTTCCGTGGCCATGGCCATGGCCGGGCAGCCGTATTCCTTGGTCATGCCCGAAGTCGTGCGCGTGACGTTGACGGGAAAGCTTGGCGGCTGGGCCCAGGCGAAGGATATCATTCTGGAGCTGTTGCGCCGCATGACGGTCAAAGGCGGGGTCAACAGAGTTTTTGAATACTGCGGTCCGGGCGTGGAAACCCTGACGGTGCCTGAGCGCGCGACCATCGCCAATATGGGGGCTGAACTGGGAGCCACGACTTCGTTGTTCCCAAGCGACGCGCAGACCGAACGGTTTCTTGCATCCATGGGCCGGCATGAGGACTGGATTCCTTTAAGCCCGGATGCGGACGCGGCCTATGACCTGGAGGTGAGCATCGACCTGTCGGCCCTTGAGCCGCTCGCCGCGTGTCCGCACATGCCGGACAAAGTCGTTCCGGTTTCCGCGCTTGCGGGGCTTAAAGCGGATCAGGTCGCCATAGGCTCCTGCACGAACTCCTCTTTCCGCGATCTGGCCGCGGTTGCGGAACTGTTCAGAGGAAAGCGCATTGACCCTTCCACCAACGCCCTGATTTCTCCCGGTTCAAAGCAGGTGCTGGCCATGCTTGCCGAAACCGGATATTTCGTCGATCTTCTGAGCGCGGGCGCGCGCATTCTTGAATGCGGGTGCGGTCCGTGCATCGGCATCGGCGGGTCGCCGGTAAGCGGCGGCGTCAGCGTGCGGACGTTCAACAGAAACTTTGAAGGCCGCAGCGGCACCAGGGACGCGCAGGTCTATCTTGTCAGCCCGGTCACCGCGGCCATGACGGCCTTAAACGGACGCTTCACGGACCCGGCGACCTGGGGCGAGCCGCCGGCGCCCCGGGAATTGCCTGAGCATGTGCCGTCCATCGCCCATCTTTTCGTGTATCCGCCTGAGGACGGAACTTCCGTGGAAATCAAGCGCGGGCCGAACATCAAGCCGCTGCCGGCGTTCGAGCCGCTGCCGGACGTTCTGGAGGCGCGCATTGTGCTTAAAGCCGGGGACAACATCACAACGGACCACATCATGCCGGCCGGCGCGGAAATCATGTCTTTGCGCTCCAACATTCCGGCCATAAGCCGGCACGTGTTCGCGCCGGTGGACGCGGATTTTGTGGCCAGGGCCGAAGCCGCGGGGCGCGGCGTCATTGTCGCGGGCGTGAACTACGGCCAGGGCTCAAGCCGGGAACATGCGGCGCTTGCGCCTCACTATCTGGGCATTCGCGCGGTGATTGCCAAATCCTTTGCCCGCATTCACAGAGACAACCTGGTCAATTTCGGCATTATCCCGCTGTGTTTTGAAAACGCCGGCGATTATGACAGAATCCAGGCGGACAGCGTGGTCCGGATTCCCGTATCAAAGCTGACTGCGGGCGCGCCTTTGGACATAGAGGCAAGCGGCGTGGGAACGATTCGGACGGTCAATGACCTGACGGCTGCGGAAGTGGATATTGTCCGCGCCGGCGGGTTGCTGACGTATGTGAAAAAACAGGGGCTTTCGGCATAGGATGCGCGCGGACGCGTTCCGGCAAAATCGCGGACGGCCGCTTCAACAACAGGGGATTACCGCAACCTGAAAGGTATAAGAGGAATAAAAAAGCATGCTGGATTCCATTCATAAAAAATCCCGCGCCTGGGGCGTGAAAATCATTTTGGCCATGATTGTCGTGGTGTTCGTGTTCTGGGGCGTGAGCGGGATGGACAGCGGGAAGAATGTGCTGGCCACGGTGGATGGAAAGCCCATACCCGCCCAGGACTTCATGCGCGCCTATCAGCGGGAGGCTGAACGGCTTCGCGCCTTAAATCCCGATATCACAACCGAAATGCTGGATACGATGGACTTTCGCCGGCAGGTTTTGCATGGCATGGTCGTGGATGCGCTGGTGGATCAGGAGATGGAGCGGCTTGAGATAGGCGTTTCGCCGGCGGAGCTGAAAAAGGCGATTGTGTCCATGCCGCAGTTCATGGACGGCAAGGGCGCGTTTTCCGCGGAGCAATACAAGTCGGTTCTGGCGGCGCAGGGGTACACCCCGGGCGCGTTTGAGGCTCTTTTGCAAAAGGATCTTCTGCGGCGGAAGCTGACCCGGATTCTGACGGCGGCCGTGGACGTATCTGATGCCGAGGCGCGGGAGTATTTCAACTATATCGCGGAAAAACGCTCCATGGACTATGTTCTTTTTGAGGAAGATCAATACCTTGACCGCGTCAATCCGGATGAGGAAACCCTTAGAAAATGGTATGACGCGCATAAGGAACGCTTCAAAAAACCCCGCGAGATCGACGTGGAGTACGCGCTGATTACGCCGGCGAGCTTAAGCGCCCAGCACCAGCCCACGGAAGAGCAGTTGAAAGACTATTACGAGCGCAACGCCCAGAGCCTCTTTCATTCGGAAGAGCTGGTCCGGGCCCGCCATATTCTGATTCAGGCGCCAGAGGGCGGCGATTCCGACGCCGTGAAGGCGGCGGAAGAAAAAATAGGGCGCATTGCCGCGCAATTGAAGGCGGGCGGCGATTTCGCCAAGCTTGCGATGGAGCATTCCGAAGATCCGGGAAGCGCCGCGCAGGGCGGCGACCTTGGCTGGTTCGGGCGCGGCAGGATGGTGAAGCCGTTTGAAGACGCGGCGTTCGCCCTTAAGCCCGGCGAAACGAGCGATGTGTTCCGCACGGAGTACGGGTTTCACATCGTGAAGGTGGAAGAGCGTCAGGCGGAGCGGACCAGACCCTTTGAGGAAGTCAGGATGGAAGCCGCGAGCCGCTATGCGGAAGAACAGGCGTCGCGGGCGCTTCAATCCGTGCTGGATGCGGCGCTTGACGATGTGCTTTCCGGCAAAAGCCTTGAGGAAAGCGCCAAGGCGCATAACCTGACTTTGCAGAAAGAGAACGGGCTCATTCGCGAGAACGCCGCGATGCGCCTGTCTTTGAATGACGCGGATGCGGACGCGCTGTTCCTTGCCCCGGCCGGCGTGACCATGGACCGTCCGCTCGCTGTTCCGGGCGGGTATCTGCTTGCCGCGGTCAAGGGCGAGCGGCCGGAATACACAGAGCCGTTCGACGCGGTGCGCGATTCGGTTTTGTCGTCTGTGCGTCATGAAAAAGCGGCTGCAATGGCGCGCGACGATGCAAAGGCGCTGATTGCGAAAATCAGGGAAAACAAGGACGCGGCCTTGCCCGATGCGGTCAGGACGACGCCCCTTTTTGGGCGCGACGGGCAGATCGCCGGGCTGGGACGGCTTCCTGAGGCGGCGCGGGCCATATTCGCGGCAAAAGACGCTTCCTGGATTGAAGAGGCGTTTCAAACGCCCGGCGGCGCGCTGGTGGCGCGTCTGAACACGGTGCAAACGCCTTCAGACGCGGAATGGACCCCTGTCGCGGACATGGTCAGGCAAAGCGTCATGCAGAGCAAGGAAGAGCAGGCGTACAGAGGTTTCGTGCAATCGCTTTGGGAAAAAGCCAAGGTCGAGGTGCGGATGCCTGAACTGCTGAAAGGGCGGGCCGCCGAATAAGACGAAAGAACGGTCCTGCCTGGTTTTTTGAAAGCCTTTTTCGGGCGAAGCGGCGCGCGGCGTCGTGTTCTTCCTAAAAAAGGCTTTCTTTGCATGACGCTGGCGGCGGCGGGACGGTTGCGGCGGATATCCGGCGCATTCCAGGCCGGCGAAGAACGCCCGCATGTTCCCGTATGATTGAAAAACGCCTGAGAGGGCCGCGCAAAACGCCGGAAAGGAGCGGGAGTGGACACGGCAAAGCGATATCACATGGTGTTCCCGGTTTCCTGGGAACAGTTGCAGCGCGACGTCAGGGCGCTCGCCCGGCGTCTTCTGGAAACCGGTCCCTATGAAGGCATCCTCTGCATCGCGCGCGGCGGGCTGATTCCCGCGGCCATACTCGCCCGGGAACTGGACGTGCGTCTGATTGAAACCATATGCGTTTCAAGCTATGACTGGCAGGAGCAGGGAACGGCGCGGATATTGAAGAACGCGCGCGAGTGCGGCAAAGGCTGGCTCATCGTCGACGACCTTGTGGATACGGGGCAAACGGCGCGGCTTGTGCGCTCCATGTTCCCTGACGCGCGTTTCGCCTGCGTGTACGCCAAGCCGGCCGGCCGTTTCGCCACGGATATTTATAGCGTGGAAGTCAGTCAGGATACCTGGATACTGTTCCCCTGGGATTCCGAGATGCAGTTCGTCAAACCCATTGCGCGCAGGCTGGAAGAATAATCCGGCAAAGCGGGTTTTTGCGTATGGACGGCAATAAACAATACCTCAAAACAGTGCTGCATGTCACATGGGTTGGTTTGTGGCTCAATGTCTGCCTTGCCGCGCTCAAAGTCGTGGTCGGGTATCTGGGCAACAGCCGCGCCGTTATCGCGGACGGCATTCACAGCCTTTCGGACATGGCCACGGACGTGGCCGTGCTTGTGGGGGCGCGCTTTTGGGCCGCGCCGGCGGACGACGCCCATCCCTACGGCCACTCGCGGCTTGAATACCTGGTCACGCTGGGCATTGCCCTTGCCCTGTGCGCGACCGGCGTCGTCATCGCCATGGAATCCATTTTCGCCTATCAGAAGCATCTAAGCGCCGAAGAGCCATATGCCCGCGACGCTTTTACCTTTATGGCGTCCGGCATCGCCTTTGTATCCATCATCGTCAAAGAGTGGCTGTATCGCTGGACCGTGCGCAAAGGGCGGCAGTTGAAATCCTCAGCCCTGATAGCCAATGCCTGGCACCATCGCAGCGACGCGTTAAGCTCCATACCGGCCTTTGTCGCGTCCGGCATCGCCGCGATCTGGCCGGGGCTGCATATCGCGGACGTGGTAGGCGCCGTGATTGTGGCCGTGTTCATTGTCGGCGCGTCCTGGAAGATAGCCAGGCCCGCAATAGACGCGCTCATGGACCGCGGCGTCAATGCGGAAACCCTGCGGGAACTGATCCTGCGCGCAAGCAGAATCCCAGGCGTCAAAGGCGTTCATGCCGTGCGCACCCGGACCCTTGGCGCCGGCATCCAGGTGGACATGCATGTCATGGTCGACGGCGGCATGAGCGTCAAACAAGGGCATGCCGTGGCGAGCGCCGTGGAAAAAGCCCTGCGCGACAAAGGACCGGAAGTGACCGATGTTCTGGTGCACATCGAGCCCTGGATGCCGGAACATCTGCATGAGGAATAACCGCCTTGCTGGAATACGAGCCCCGGCATGGCCGGACGTCCGCTCCAGACCCCGGCCGGGAAACAGGATGCTTCCCCCGCCGCCCTTTTATGGCAAAACCGCCCCGGCGCATGCCTGAGACGCGCTTTTGCGCATGCCGCGAAAACAATGCGGCGTTTGCCCGCATGGCGGGCGGGCTCTTCGCATGCGGAAAGACAGCGGCGCGGCCAGTGCAGAAGAGGCTTGAATACAAAACAGGCCCGAATGCAGAACAGGCCGGAATGCAGGATGGGCCTGAACCAGACTGAAGCGCCCGTATGCGGGGGATAGATTTCCCTGTTCATCATCGTCGCCGGCGTCCTATGAGCCGTCCCCTATGCGGGGAGATAGGGGGCCTGGGGGAAAGAGGGGAGATCAGCTCCCCTCTTTCCCCCAAAAAATAAAAAAACGCCTGCGGTTGCAAAGGCGGGCCTGCATGCATGGGAGACAGGAATTTTTTTGCGGCCGAGGGGCGGAGGCTTGCGGTTTTTTACGCGGCAGGTAACATTGCTGGAATGGATACGGTAAGTGCTGAAAAACGAAGTTGGACGATGTCCCAAGTAAAGGGGCGCGATACGAAGCCAGAGAAAGTTGTTCGTTCTTTGCTGCATCGCATGGGATACCGTTTTAGGCTTCATAGAAGAGATCTTCCCGGCGTTCCTGACGTTGTTTTGCCGAAGTTTCATGTCGCCATTTTTGTTCATGGCTGCTTTTGGCATCGGCATCAAGGATGCGGCCGCGCTTCGATGCCGTCTTCCAATGTCGCATATTGGCGGAAGAAATTTGAAAGGAATGTGAATAGAGACGCTCAATGCCGGGAGCTTCTTGAAAAGGCCGGCTGGCATGTGCTGGTGATATGGGAATGCGAATTGAAGGATATGGCGGCATTGCAATGCCGATTGACTGATTTTTTTGAAAAACTCCGCATCGGCGGCAAGTAGGAATATGAGCTTAGCCTGTCAAACTTTGCAGACTGTCGACCGTGCGGCCGTCGTCTCGCCGAAGAAAGACGTCTGTTCGTCGTTTCTCGAGTTTTTTGCGGGCAGCGGGCTGGTGAGCTACGCCTTGGCGCCATATTTCAGCGCTGTTTGGGCGAATGACGTTTGTCCGAAGAAAGCGGCCGTTTTTAGAGCCAATCATGCGGATACGCCATTTTTGCTCCGCTCCATAACCGACGTGAACGGCGGACTTTTGCCGGCCGCCATGCTCTCATGGGCCAGTTTTCCTTGTCAGGATTTGTCGCTGGCCGGAAAAGGCGACGGCATCAGAGCAAAGCGCAGCGGTCTTGTGTGGGAATGGCTGCGGGTCATGGATGAAATGCCGCGACGGCCGTTGATTTTGGCGGCGGAAAATGTGACGGGCCTTGTGTCTTCAAATGGCGGTTCTTATTATCGAGAATTGCATCAGGCTTTGGTTGAGCGAGGATATAAAGCGGGAGCGATGCTGCTTGACGCCGTGCATTGGCTGCCGCATTCCCGTCCGCGAGTCTTCATCGTCGCTATCGACGCGCGAATGGTCATTCCATTCGGACTTGCGGATGAAAAGCCCAATTGGATGCATTCAGCCGCCATTCAAAGCGTTGGCGCCGGACTGCCGCAATGGATTTGGTGGCGTCTTCCCAAGCCTGTAGAACGTTCTTCCACGTTGTCCGATATTGTGGATTTTTCCCTTCCGTGCCATGGCGCCGAGACAAGCAAAAAAAATTTAAGCATGATTCCCCCCGCGCATATGCGGCGGCTTGAAGAAAGCGGTCTTTCAGTCGTTCCGGGCTATAAGCGCATCCGGAACAAAAGGCAGGTTCTGGAATTGCGCTTCGACGACGTCGCCGGATGTTTGCGGACGCCTGGCGGCGGCAGCAGCCGGCAATACCTGGTGATCAAGCAAGGGCCGGAGTGGCGGACCCGCATTCTCAGCCCGCGCGAGGCGGCCAGGCTCATGGGAGCGCCGGAAAGCTTCAAGCTCCCTGGTTCGTTCAACGACGGCTACAAGGCTATGGGAGACGCCGTAGCTGCGCCTGTAGCCGCGTATTTGGCAAAACATCTTCTCTTTCCTCTTGCGGCGGCTTGCCATGACCTCTCTTGAAAAAGCCTTGACTGCGTTTCGCGATGCGAATTGCCTGAAGAGCAAAGGGCAATTGGCCGTCATGCTGCATATCACTCGTTTGGCGTCTGAAAAGGGACTGCCGCTTGAACCGGAATCTCTTCGCACAGGCAAAGAGGGACAAGTCAAAGGTTTGGGCAAGGCCCGCGTTCAAGCCATTTTAAAAGAGCACGGCATCATGAGGGTGCTTGCTGAAGAGGGTGGGCGCACCAGTCGAGGCAGTCTTGGCAATGCCGCTGATTACGCGCTTTTTTTGAATGCGCTGCATCAGGAGGGCAAGGCGGATTTATCCGTCATCGAAGATTGGTGGATTGCTCGAGTTCGGGAGTTTTTTTGCGGCAAACCCTTTGCGCTTAAATTCGATTCCAGCAAGTCTCTGCGTTCTGTCGTCGAAGACTTGTTGGCTCAGGCAATGAAAAGGCAAAAGGAGCATCCCGGCTCGACGTATGCGGGAACTGTCCTGCAGCATCTTGTCGGCGCGAAGCTTGACTTGATTTTGCCGGAAGAGAAGCGGGCGGCGCACTATGGAGCGAACGCGGCGGATGCTTCGACGGCGCGCGCCGGCGACTTTGTTTTGGAAGATGTCGCCGTTCATGTGACGACTGCGCCGACAGAGGCGTTGATTCGTAAATGCAAGGCGAATATTGAGGCGGGGCTGCGCCCTGTGATCGTGACCATCGCTGAAAGTCGAGCGGGCATTGAATCCATCGCCAAAGGTTTTGGAGTGGACGGGCGCATCGACGTCATTGAGGCGGAGCAATTTATTGCAACGAATATTTTGGAATGGGGGCAGTTTGCGGAAAAGTCTCATAGAACGGAAATTGTGCGCCTTATAGCTCAATATAATGCAATCGTTCAAAAATATGAGACGGATCCTTCTTTGCGGATAGAATTTTGACCTCTGTCCCTTTTGTGCCTGAGATTTTTCCTCTGTGGTGGGAGCCCCCGGCCGGAAAGGCCAGATTACAGCCCCGCCCCTTTTCTCGCGGGGGCATCTGAAGGGGCGCTTGCGCCCGGGAGGGGATGCGCGCCCCTTCCAGGCGCAAAACCCTGAAGGGCTTTGCTGCCTTATTGTTCCTTCTCTTTTTTGAAAACAACGATGCGCCGGTTTTCCGGCGTCACGGTCAGGGGCGAGTTTCGGGTCAGAAAACGGCGCACGATATCGCTGAGTTTTTCGCCTGGGCCGGTCCAGTCGAGATTTTGGAAGAGGGCATAGCCGTCTCCGCCTCTGGCCAGATAGTCGCTGGTTGCTACGACGTAGGAGCGCGTTTCCTCTATGGGCCGCCACCGGCCGTCCGGGTCGAGCGCATCGGCGGATATCAGGCGTTGCCCTGCGGGCTGTTCCGGGTCAAAGGCGTAGCGCAGGCCCGCAACCTGCAAAAAGCGCCCTTTCTGGTCTTCAAGGCCCGAAAGCCCGTATTCCAGGGCCGCCAGCAGGGTTTTTCCGGACAGGGAAGCAACCATGACCCTGTCGTCAAAGGGCAGCATGGTCAGCACGTCGCCCATGCTGACAGGTCCGGCTGAAAGGGAATAGCGGACGGCGCCGCCGTTGATAAGCGCCATGTCCGCGCCGGCATGGGCTTTTATGGCGTCCGCCGCGATATCGGCGGAAAGGCACTCCTGTTCGCGGCAGAGGCGCACGTCGCGTTCAAAAGCGCCGGGTTGCAGGCCTGGGGCGTTTATGTATCCCAAAGGGGTTTCCAGCATGTCCCGCACGCCTGCGGACCATGCTTCCAGTTTTTTCCGGACAGCGGCGTCCGGCTCGCCGGCGTCGAGCGCGGCAAGGGCGGCCGCTTCAAGGCGTATGGGGCCGCCGGTCCAGGAAACGGGCGCGCCCTGTGCATCAAAACGCGCAATAAGCTGTCCAAGATACGCGCCGGCATGGGCCGCTGAAACCACCAGAACAGGCTGCCCGGAAGGCGCGGTCCGGACTATGGGGTATGGTCCGTCGGCTTCCGGGGCGCTGTTGGAAAGCAGGGAATGGGTGTGCCCGCCGACGATGATATCCACCCCGTCCACGCGCTCGGCCAGAGCGATATCCTGATTGAGCCCCAGATGGGTCAGGGCGATGATGATATTGACCCCGCGCGCTTGAAGCTCGTTTGCCGCGTTTTGCAGCGCGGTCCGAGGATTGGAAAACGCGGCTTCAGCGCACGGAGAGGACGAAGCGGGGGCGTCTGGCGCGGCAAGCCCGATGACGCCGATTTTCCGTCCGCCCCGTTCAAGGATGGTCCAGGGCGCTATGGGGCTGCCCGGAAGGGCGAGATTGGCCGCCAGAAGGGGCGCATCCGTTTTTTGCGAAAAACGCAGAAAGCGCTCGCAGCCGTCGTCAAACTCGTGATTGCCCGGGCACATGGCGTCATAGCCCAGCGCATTCAGGGCAAAGGCGGGCATGTCCTCCTTGTAGAGACTGAAAAACAAAGTCCCCTGAAACTGGTCGCCCGCATCAAGCAAAATCACGTTCGGCCGCCTGCGCCGGATTGCGTCCACAGCCTGCTTTGCGCGAAGAAGGCCGCCGGACCCGCCCTGGCACAGGGGCTGGCGGCAGATGCGGTTTTCAGCGTCAAAGCCGCTGTAGTTGCTGTGCACGTCGTTGGTGTGCAGCACGACCAGATCATACATGGTTGCCGCTGAAGGCGGCGATGCGCCGGCGCATCCGGCCGGCCCAAGAAGGGCCGCAAGAAGCAGGACGATGGAGCGAAAGCGTGGCATCAGAATGTCCTTTCCAGCCTGAAGCGTTGTTGCAAAGGCGCGCCGGGCACAGCGCGGGACAGGCCCGAATCAGATGAGCCGTCCCGTATGCAAAAGACAGCTCTCCCTGTTCATCTCTCTTCCTTTGTGGTTTGAGACTAAAAGGCCATAAAGCCCCGCCCCGCGCTTTTTTTCACGGAGCATCAGATGGACGCAAAGCGCCTCTTGGGCTTTGCTGGCGTATCCTCGCCGGCGTCCTATGCGCCGCCCCGTGATCGGGGAGATCGGGGGCGCTTCGGGTAGGGGGGGAGAGCAGCTCCCGGCGTTCGCCCAAACAATAAAAAACACACCAAAAAAATAAAAAACCGCCTGCGCCCGCAATCGCCGCTTTCCCTCAAAGCATCATTCAGGACATGCGCAGAAGCCCGGCGGCAAAGCCCGCGCATATGCCCGCGCCCCAGAGGCCGGCGTCCGTGTTGCGCACAAGGTATATGGGAACCGTGCGCAAAATGGCCCCGTATTCGGGCGAGTCGCAAAAGGCGTGCAAAAACGCGGGGTGGCGCAGGACAATGGGGTTTGAAGCGGCAATGCCGCCAGCGATGTACAGGCCGTTTAAGGCCATGACGGAAAGCGTCCAGTTGCGGCAGGCCCGTCCCAGAAAGCGGGCGAACCATTCGCATACCGGGGTTGAGGGCATGGCGGCCGCGACCTGGGCCGGGGAAAGGTCCTGTCCTTTGTGGAAGGAATGCAACAGCGAAAGCCCGCGGCCTGAGAGCACGCGCTCGACTGTGACCGGATTGGCGTGCGCGTGCGCGAATACTTCAAATTGGGTTTCAGACGCGCTGAAGGGGAACAGTGCGTGCCCGCCTTCGGAGGCCAGGGCGCGCGGCGGTTCGCCGGGCAAAAGCGCGCTCATGCCCACGCCCGTGCCCGCGCCGAAAACCGCGATGGTCTGGGCCGCGCCGCATCGCGCGCGCTCTTCCGTTTCCCTGGAGCGCGGGACCACAGGCAGAAGGTTCTGACAGTCCGGATGCAGGCAGGCCCAGGCCTGGGCTTCGAAATCGTTTAAGAGCAGGACGCGCTTTGGCAGTTCGGGCGCGGCGTCAAGGTCCACGTATTCCCACGGCACGTTGGTGAGCCTGACCTTGCGCGTGTGCAGCACGGGCCCGGCAACCCCAAGGCCCGCGCAGGAAAAGCGCGAGAGCGGGCCCCATTTTTCCCGAAGCATGGCCAGAAGATGCGCAAACGAAGACGCGGTCTGCGTCCGGACGCGGAAGGTGCGCGCAAGTTCAAGCGAGTCCGGCCTGCCCGGCTCCCTGAGCGTGAAATGGGCGAAGCGGCAATGCGTGCCGCCGATATCTGACGCAAGAATGTCGAAAGAGCCGTCTTTTTCCGCCATGGCCGTCTCCCTGTCGCATAAGGATAGTTGGGAAAAAGCGTGTCGCGCGCATCGCGCCGCACGCGCGCGGGGACGAGGAGCCCAAAGCCGCGCCCGTACATGCGCGGAACGCGGCTTTGGGATGAATGCGTCATCCCCAGAGCGCAAGCCCCGTATCCAAAGGCGAGGCCAGTCCCTGAGTCACGGGCAGAACGCGCACGCCATAGGCGTGATACCCGTTTCTGGTCGGGCTGTAGGAGCCTGCGTACACCAGCGCCCCGTCTTCTTCGGAACGCACATTGTGCAACTGGATGCAGTCCGGGGCGCCGATGAAGTTGACGCCGTTGTGCGGTCCGGCCACAAGCTGCACTAAAAGCTCTTCTTTTTTCATGGCGCCGGGGCGTATGAGCGCTTCCACGCGCATGGCCCGGTTGCAGCACAAAACGTCGTCGGCCACGCCGTCCACGCGCAGGCTTTCGATGCGCAGGGAAGGAAAGCGCCCGGCCACGTCTTTCTTCCATTCCGCAAGATGTTTGGGCAGGGCCAGCTCATTGACGAGCATGTCCGCATGCCGCGCCGCTGTCGGAAGGTAGGCGCGCTCAAAGTAATCCGTGACCATGCGGTTTGAGCTGAAACGCGCGATAAGGCTTTGCATGGAGTTTTTGACCCGTTTGAGCCATTCGCGCGGCAGGGCCTGGTCGCGGCGTTCAAAGTACAGCGGAATGACCTCTTCCTCAAGCAGGGTGTACAGGGATTCGGCGTCCTGATAATCGCTTTGCTCGTCGTCGGGCCGGGGCTCTTCCACGACCGGGCCGATGGTCCAGCCGTTGCCGCCGTTGTATCCTTCGCACCACCAGCCGTCGGACACGCTTAAGTTAAGCCCCGCGTTCACCGGAACTTTCTGGCCGCTTGTGCCGCTCGCTTCATAGGGACGGCGCGGGGTGTTAAGCCATACGTCGCATCCCTGCACCATGCAGCGCGACACCGCGAGGTTGTAGTCCTCAAGAAAGAAGATCTTTCCCGCGAAACGCGGCTCTTTGGCATGCTGAATGACTTCCTGCATAAGATTGATGCCCTGTTCATCCGCGGGATGGGCCTTGCCCGCAAACACGAAGATAACGGGCCGTCCAGGTTCTCCAAGAATCCGGGCCAGCCTGTCGGGGTCTGCGAATAAAAGCGTGGCGCGTTTATATGGGGCGAAGCGCCGCGCGAAACCGATGATCAAAGCGGACTGGTCCAGTCCGGCCAGAATGGTTTTCTGCATTTCGCGCGCAATGCCGAATTTATGGAACTGTTCCGGCAGCCCGGCGCGTATGGCGTGCAAAAGCCGGTTTTTCTGCCTGTGCTTGGCCGTCCAGAGCGCGTCGTCCGGGATATCGTCGATTTTTGACCATATAAGGGACGTGGGCGGCTGCTCCATCCATCCCTCTCCCAGATGTTCGTCCATGAGCGGCTTTATGTCCGGGCCCGCGTAGGAAGGCACGTGCACGCCATTGGTAACGTATCCTATGGGCGCTTCGGCCGTGGGCACGCCTTTCCATATTTCGCGCCACATATGCCGCGACACGGACCCGTGCAGACGGCTCACGCCATTGGCCTTGAACGAATGCTTGAGCGCGAGCACCGTCATTTCAAAGACGTTGCGCCCGTCGTCCGCTATGCGGCCCATGTCCAGAAAATCAGACCAGGACAGCCCGATGGACCGGGCGTAATCCGTGAAATACTGTTCCATGAGCTCCAGGGAGAAGCGTTCGTTGCCCGCGTCCACCGGCGTGTGCGTGGTGAAGATGTTGCTGCCTGAAACCAGTTCCCGCGCGGTTTCAAAGGAGAGCCCCCGCTCCGCGACCAGAATGCGGATGCGCTCCAGGATGAGAAACGCGGAATGGCCTTCGTTCATGTGCCAGGCCGCCGGTCTGACCGCCAGGGCGCGCAAAAGCCGCACCCCGCCCATGCCGAGCAGGATTTCCTGACGCAGGCGGCAGTCCCGGTCCGCCTCATACAGCCGGGCCGTGATCCTGCGGTCCGCGGGCGTGTTTTTCGGGGTGTCCGTATCAAGAAGATAGAGCGAAACGCGGCCCACGCGCACGCGCCAGGCCTGCGCAAAGAGCTTGCGTCCCGGCAAATCCAGCTCGATATCAAGCGGCTCGCCTTTTTCATCCTTGACCCGCTCAAGCGGAAGCAGGGAAAAGTCGTTTTCCGGATACAGGGCGATCTGGCGTCCGGTGTTATCGATTTGCTGCCGGAAATAGCCGCTTTTGTATAAAAGCCCTATCCCGATCAGCGGCAGGTTCAGGTCGCTTGCGGATTTTAAATGGTCCCCGGAAAGCACCCCAAGGCCCCCGGAATAGATGGGCAGGCATTCGCTTATGCCGTATTCCGTGGAAAAATAGGCTATGGGCGCGCCGTGATTGAGTTCCGGGCTCAGATGCGCGGAAGGCGCCGCCATGTAGGCGTCGAATTCCCGGATGACCGCATCGTAACGCGCAAGGTACGTTTCGTCGTGCGCAAGCGCAAGCAGCCTTGACGACGCGGCCCGCTCAATCATGAACACCGGATTGTGCCCGCTTTTTTCCCACATTGCGGGCTCAAGGGCTGAAAACAGCTCCCATGCCGTCGGATGCCAGGCCCACCACATGTTGTAGGCCAGCTCCCGCAGGCGCCGTATGGGCACCGGAAGCTGAGGCACCGCCACAAACCCGCGCAGCATCGGCGTTGAAGACGCCGCGGCCGCAAGCACGCGGCTTAGGGTCTCGCGGGAGCGGTTGTATGCGCCTTCGCGCAAGGCCCCGCGATCCGCGGCCTTGTCGAGCGCCAGAGAAAAGGCGTGCAGATAATACGGGAAAAACCGTTCCCACGAACATTCGTTGGACAGCGCCCGGGCCTGTCCGCGCCGTTCAGCCAGAGTTTCCGCGGAACAGGTCGCGTACTCCAGAAGCACGGCGCGTAAGGCGCGCATCGTATCATCATAGCTGGTCTGACGCCGCGCAAGGATAACGGCCCCGCTTATGCTCAGGCGTTCCTGAACGTCTTTGGCCCACATGCCAAACCCGGAAAGGTCCGTGGTCGCCGTGGGCACGGAATGGGCCGCGCTTTCCTGCGGGGTGTAGCCCCAGGGCTCGTACCAGGACGGAAAAACCCCCAGATCGCAGGCCGAGAGCACGTCCTCATAGGGCATGTTGAAAAAGCCGTCCTGTCCGTCAAGCAGCGCCGGATTGAAAATCACCTGCACATGGTTTTCCGGGCGGTTGTCCAGACCAAGCCGGGCGCAGGCCGCAAGAATGAGATCATTGGGCTGGTCGTAGACGTGATGCGTGGCGAGCCAGTGCCCGCCCTGCGGCGGCATGCGTCCGGGGTCGCCGCTTACGGCGTCTTCGTTCACCCCGCTGTGGCCGCCCATGACCGCCGCAATCGCCAGCACGTTGGTGCGCGAATCCGCAAGCGCCTGGTTCACGCCCGCAAGCGCGTCCAGAAACACGTCGATGCCCTTGTTGTGAAATTCATAACGGCCGGAAATGATCATGATGCGCGTGTCTTCCGGCAAGTCCCGGCGCAGAAAACGGCTTGCGGCCGCCAGAACGCGCCTGCGGCGCGCGTCAGGCGCTTCGCGTTCCGCGCTGTAGTCGGGAATGACCCGCATATCAAGCCCGTTCGGCGTGACCACATCCGGCGTGCGCCCAAGAAACGCGGCCGCTTCATCCGCGGTAATCGCGCTGACCGTGGTAAAGCAGTCCGCTTCGCGCGCGCTTGCGCTCTCCATGGAGCACTTGGCCGTGATGTTGCGCGAAGCCGCTTCCCGCGCGGGGTTGATCTGGCGCATCCGTTTGTAGATATCAAACCCGGAACCCGCCATGGAACGCCCGAGCATGGTCGCGTGCGTGGTGAAAATCGTGCCGATTTTCGGCGCAAGACGCTTGACCGCCAAAAGCCCGGCCCCGCACATCCATTCGTGAAACTGCGCGAACGCGGGACTGTCCGAAGGCTCCACCAGCGTCTGGTATATCGCCGCCACAGCTTCCCCGCACGCGGTGCTGAACAGCACCGGCTCCACGTAATCAAACCCGCCGGACAGCGAATCCACGCCATACCGGTTCCAAAGCTCGTACAAAAGCTGGTTTGCATTGTACCGGTCCCGGAAATTGACCAGAATCACCTTCGGACGGCCCGGAATCTTCCAGCGCCCATAGCGGCACTTCAGATTGCGGATATCCATCACCTGCCGCACAAGCTCCCAGCCGCGCTCGTCCGTTTCCTCAAAGTCCGCATTGTTCCCAAGGTCAGGACCGAACAGGAAATAATTCTCCCCAAAACGGTCCACAGCTTCCAAAGCTTTGCTGCTCACCACGGCGTATATCCCGCCAACTTTGTTGCAGACTTCCCAGCTTATCTCGAAAAGCGTTGCCCGCGAGGCGTCGTATTGCATATATGGCCCTATGATGATGTTTCAATCCGCGTTTCGTCCCATCCGCAAGGCCGGCTGAAGCAGCCGGCGAACAGGGCCGTTGCGGAAAGCGCCCCGTCTTTCAGACAGGGACGCGCAAAAGGATTGCGCCGGTTTCGCCGTATTGCCGGCAGACCCCGTTCCCTTGAAAGGGGCGGCTTCATTCAAATCGTAAAAGAATTGTTGCTGAAATAAACCGCCTAACTGCCATCCACAGCATCCCTTTTAGTATACCCCATGGCAAATCAAGTCAAACCGGAACCTGAAGAACTGCTTGAAAGAAAAGAGAGAAAAACGGGCATGCGGGATGCCCGCGGGAAAGAAAAGCGGCGTCAGATGCGCCGCATCCCGCGGGCCGGCCTTTTGCTGGCGCGGCGGTTGCGCGTGTGTGTTTTTTTGTTTTTTGGGGCGTGTTTTTTATTTTTTTGGGGAAAGAGGGGAGATGATCTCCCCCTCTTTCCCCCAAACCCCCTATCTCCCCGCATAAGGGGGCGGGGCGCAGGATGCGTTAAAGCGCGCCTCATGCGCGCGGAAAAACCGCCGCGAGGGTATGAGAGCGCATGGCGCGCATATTATGAGGCAAGGAATCAGGGGAAGGCTTTTTTGATAAGACTGTGCGGGTCTTTGACGGTACGGGCGTTGGCTTTGCGAATGGCGCAGATCAGGCGCTCCCGGATTTCTTCCACAGATATTTCATGGTCTTTGAAATCAGCTAAAACCGCAATGCCGGCCTGTAAACCCTCAGCCAGCTTTTGCATGGCCGCCAGTGTCGGATTGGCGTTGCCGCGTTCTATCTCGCTGACATACGCGTCTGTGACGCCCGCCGCTTCCCCAAGTTTTTCCTGCGTCATTCCGGCTTCCTCGCGCAGTCGCCTCGTATTTTCCGCAAAAATTTTCTGTATATCTTTCACTAGGATTTTTACCCTTCATTTTCTAACTATAAACGGAAAATATACAATGATTAACTTATTATATATTGAAATAACTGATATAATTCATTAATAAATGGGGTATTGGCGATGCCGTTTAGCCATGGCGCGCGGTCCTGCAACCATCCCGCGCCCCCTTGGATATGGCGGAGACGGTGAAATGCCGGCCGGCCGTTTTCAAACCGTCGCGAGCCCGCATTTTCCGCGCCGCGTCCCTTGACATGGTTTGGCGTTTCATATAGATGAATGATCATTCAGTCAAAATAAGAGATTCATCCATCCTAACCCCGCCGGCGCGCGCGTTGAGCAGAAGAAACGCGGCGCACGCAAGCGGCGGGCCCTGCAAGGGAGATCCCAACTATGCCGGAACAAGCCAAAACGAAGATAGCCTGCATTCAGGCCGCCCCTGTGTATTGCGACATTGACAAGACCGTTGAAAAAGCCATTGGCCTTATTGAGGAAGCGGCGAAGAACGGCGCGCAGTTCGTTGGTTTTCCTGAATTGTGGGTTCCAGGGTACAATCTGTTCACCTGGATGAGCGACCCCATGAGCAGCATGAAGTTTGTGCCTTTGTACCGCAAAAACGCGCTGGTGGTGGGCGGCAAGCATGATCTTGCCATACGCAACGCCGCGAAGCGGAACAATATTTATGTTTCCTACGGATACAGCGAACTGGCCGGCGGCAGCCTGTACATGGGCCAGATGCTTGTTTCCTGCGACGGCGAGCCTTTGGTGGTGCGCCGCAAGATAAAGCCCACGCTGGCGGAGCGCTGCATGTTCGGCGAAGGCGACGGCAGCGGGCTTGTGGTCGCGGACACGCCGATTGGGCGTCTTGGCCAGTTGCAGTGCTGGGAACATTCCCAGAGTCTTTTGAAGTACGCCATGCACAGCCAGAACGAACAGATTCACGTGGCGGCCTGGCCGAACATGGCGCTGCATTCTCAGGTGTTCGTCATCGGGCAGGAAATGACCCATGCCTTCAGCCGGATTTATGCGGCGGAAGGTCAGTGCTACGTCATGGCCGCAACACATGTGGCCGACGCCCGGATGCGCGAAATGCTGTGCGACACCCCGGAAAAAGAGGAAATGCTCAAGGCCGGGTTCGGCTGTTCGCAGATTTTCGGGCCGGACGGCTCAGCGCTGTGCGAGCCCATTCCGCATGATCAGGACGGCATTTTGTATGCGGATGTGGATTTTGACTTCATTCATATCTGCAAGGTGGCCAACGACCCGGCCGGGCATTATTCCAGACCTGACGTGGTGCGGCTTTTGCTGAACAAGGCCCCGGCCAGCCGGGTTGTGCTGATGGATGAATTCATGCGCGCCCCTGTTGAGGAGAGCGCTGTGGAGTACGTGGAAATCGTGGCCGAAGAGGATGCGGATTCCAACAACTGCGGCGCGTAGCGTCGACGTCATGTCATAGGCGGCCGCGACGCCCCCGGAAAAAGACCCCCCTGAAGGGACTGCGTTTTCCGGCGCATAGAGTGTATGTAAGAGGGGAGAGCGCGTTTCTCCCCTTTTTTGCGTTTCGGGCTGAAAACAGTCATGGCCTGGCGGCGTTTTTTCGCATGTCCGGTTTTTTTCAGGAAAGCGGTATGGCAAAGCGTGAGACTCAAAAAAAAATAACCAGGGAACGGCTGCTGGCCGCCGCGGCCCGCTGTTTCGCCCAAAAAGGGTACTCTTCTTGTTCCGTAGCGGATATCGCCGCTGAGGCCGGCGTAAGCCAGGGCGCGTTATACACCCATTTCAGGAATAAGGAAGACCTCTTTACGACCATGATTCAGGAAGAGCACGGGCAAGGCGCGCATAAGGCCCGCGAAGCTTCGCTGGCCGGCGGCTTTCTGGACGGCATCATCAATATCCTTTCAGAGTGCATCCGCGATGTGGGCTTTCCCGTGGATCACCGTCTCTGGACTGAAATACTGGCTGTGGCCGCGCGCGTGGAGTCCGTGCGCGACGCCTTTCTCGCCAGCGACCGCGTCATGCGCGAGCGCTTTGTGGAGCTTTTGCGCAAAGCCGCCGAAGCCGGCGAAATCGACCCCGCCCTTGACTTCGAAGCCGTGGCCATATGGCTTTATGCGCTTGTTGACGGCCTCATCGCCCGGACTGCGGACGACCGCAATTTTGACGTGAATAAACACCTGCCTGTGTTCGCCGCCCTGGTCAGACGCGCGTTGCGGCCCTAAGACGCATACGCCGCTTTCCCGGGGCCTTGACCTTAAACGCCGGCGTTCCTGCGTTTTTTTGGCCTTTCTGGGGCTTTTGCCCCAAATCCCGGCCGGGGGAAAAGGATTTCCCCTGCTTCCCGCTCATAAAAAACGTCCCGGGCATGCGTTGCGGCGCGCCCATGCGCATTGCAGGGACGTCATCTTTCTTCCTTATGCGGTTTGAATCTGAGGACTAAAAGGCCATATATAGCCCCACCCCGCGCTTTTTCCCGGGGGCATCAGATGGGCGCGGGGATGCGCGCCCCGCCCAGGCGCAAACTTCTTCAGGGAAATTCTTCAGGGCGTTGCCGCCTTATTGCTTGCAGGGACAGGCGCGCGCTTCGCCGCGGAGCGGAGGTTTCGCGTGCGTAAAAGACAGGGGCGCGGGCAGCGGCCATATGAGGCCCGGACCAGACGGAGCAGCTGAAGCGCCTTTAGGCGGGGAGACAGGAACGTCGTTATCGGCTCTCTCTTTCTCTTCAACATAGTCGCCCTGTTCCCTTATGCGGGGAGATATAACGAACCCGGCGTTTTCAGCCTCCAGGATGAACGCCCAGCCCCCTATGCGGAGAGACAGGTTATCTCATCACGTTTGATCGCAAGGGATAATGTGCCCAGCCTCCCTATGCGGGGAGATAGAGGGTTTGGGGGAAAGAGGGGAGATCATCTCCCCTCTTTCCCCCAAAAAATAAAAAACACTCCAAAAAAATAAAAAACCGCCTGCGCCCGCAATCGCCGCTTTCCCTCAAAGCATCATTCAGGACATGCGCAGAAGCCCGGCGGCAAAGCCCGCGCATATGC
>CALUUT010000002.1 GCA_944324045.1 uncultured Desulfovibrionaceae bacterium
GTGGGCGACTTTCTGCTGCTCATCTGCCTGTCGGACGGTCTGACCGTGGAAATGATTGAAGAAATGGCGGACTATGCGCCGGGACAAATCGTTCTGGCCGAAAACGCTCTGGCCGACGATACGGCCATGTCCAACGCCTATTACATCCTGCGCGACAGGAATATCGAAGTGAAGCTGGTGTAGTTTTTTGGGATGTATTTAGGTGGTCGGGGCGAAAACTCCAGAGGGTCATTAAAAAAATATCTTGGGGGAAAGAGGGGAGATGATCTCCCCTCTTTCCCCCAAACCCCCTATTTCCCCGCATATGGGGAAAGCGGCCTGATATGCGGCGAAACTCCCTTATGAGGGGGTCCGGGGGAAATCATTTCCCCCGGTTGGGGTTTGGGGCGAAAGCCCCAAAATACAATATGCCTTCGCCGCGTTAATCAAGCGGCAAATCTATGGAGATGATGGTTCCGGCGCCGGGCGCGCCAAGAGCGCGCACATAGCCGCGGTGGTCGGTGATGATGGAGCGGACGATGGTCAATCCCAGGCCGGTGCCGCCTTTTTTGCGGGAGAAATAGGGCTCAAAGGCCCGCGAGCGTTCCTCATCCGTGAGGCCGGGGCCATTGTCGGCGACTTCGACGTGGATTATTTTCCGGTTTTCCTCAAGGCGCGCGGAGACCCGGACGCTGTCCTTTCTTTCAACGCCTGTTTTTTCGCGTTCGCTTTCCAGCACTTCCGCGGCGTTGGTCAGCAGGTTCATAAAGGCTCTGGCAAGGGCGCCGCGATCCATGGGAAAGGCCGGAAGCTGGTTTGCTATTTCAAGCGTCCATTCGATGCGGCTGTGGCTGTGCCGGAAAAGGGCGATGAGCTCCTGAAGCAGCGGCTCCAGATGATCTTGCTTTAATTCGACTTCAGGCAGCTTGGCGAATGAGGAAAATTCCGTAACCATCTGTTGCAGGTGTTCGACCTGATTCACAATGAGCTGGGTGCATTGGGCAAAGACCGGGTCGCCGGTTTGCGCCCCGAATTTTCGCTGCAGGCGCTGGGCGGAAAGCTTGATGGGCGTAAGCGGGTTTTTTATTTCATGGGCGATGCGCCGGGCGACTTCCCGCCAGGCCGCCATGCGCTGCATTTTTTCAAGTTCCGTGACATCTTCCATGACCACGACCAGGCGGCGGTATGCGCCGCGTGAGGTGGACAGACCGGCCACGGTTACCAGGACTTTCCGCTCGCGCCATGTACCAAGGGGAAGGTGGTGCTGCCAGCGCGACTGGGGGTTGTCCTTAAAATGCTGCAACATGCCCTGAATCATGGATGCGGCTTCGTCTTTAAAGAGGTCTTCCATGCGCCGGCCGATAAGGGATTCCTTTTCCTCTCCCAGCAGGGCGCACGCGGCCTTGTTGGCCGTATTGACGCAATTGTTTTCATCAAGCGAGAGAACGCCGGCTTCAATGGTGTCAAGCACGGTTTCAATATAATGGTTGTGCTGGGCCATTTCCCGGTTTCTGAGGGCCAGCTCCGCATTGGCCGAAGTCAGTTTTTCCCGGCTTTGTTCAAGGTCGCTGGTCATGCGGTTGAAAGCATGGACCAGCACGCTGAATTCATCCGTGCCTGAATCCTCAAAACGCACGGAAAGGTCGCCGCGCGCGATACGCTCCGTTCCGCCCGCAAGGGCCAGAACGGGCGCGGTTATTTCCTTGGCAAGGCGCAGTCCGAACCACATGGCGCCAAACGTGATAATGAGCGCGATAAGCGCCAGTATGAAGTAAAATGTGGCCCGGAACGGTTTTTTCAGGGCCTTGAGTTCCCGGTATTCATCAAGGCCGGTCGCTATGCGGTCAAGCTTGAAAAGAATGCCCGGTCCAAGATTTTTGCCCAGCGCGATGTAGCCCTTGCTTCCGCCGGAAAGCGGGAACACGGCAAAGGCGTAGTCCCGCTCCTGACCGGTCTGCAACAGGCTTTTCATGGCGTTTCTGTCGCCGGGCGCGTCCCATGAAAAACGGGAGCGCGCAAGATCCCATGCGGCAAGCGCTTCGGGAGAGGTTTGACTGTAAAAGAGCCTGCGTTCGGGGGTCAGGTAGGCCGCAAAGTCCAATCCGCGGCTTATGCGCAGGGTTTTTAGCATGTCGTCCATGCCCTTGTCGCCCGGCGCAATCCCGGCTTGTTTGAGCCCGCGTTGCAGATTGACCCCGGCATTGTCAAGGCCGCTTATGGCGCTGTCAAAAAAGGCCTGCCCGACTTCCATGGCCATTTCAACGGATGTTTCCACTTTGCCGCGAAACCAGTAATCCAATGAGGTTTGCACGAATCGCGCCCCGACAATGAACATAAGCACTGTGGGCGCAAGCGACAGGACCATAAACACCAGCGCCAGCCTGGTTCGCAGGCGTGAGCCGAAGACTTTTTGCCGCCGGTCCAGCATCAGCTTGACGCCATTGCGGATGACCACAAAAAGCACCAGAAGCAAAAGCAGGATATTGACGTTGACCAGAGCGAAAAAGATGAAGGACTCCACGCCGATATAACTGAGGACGATGGAGGTGACAATGACCGCGCATATTGCGGCCGCAAACACGCCGGCCATTTCCCGGCGGCGGTTTTTGTTGTCTTTGGGGTCCTTGGGAGTGATCAGAATAATTTCATGCACGGCATATCCCGATTATATAATAAGGACGGTTTGTCTTGCCGAACAGTTCTTCCGCCCGCAACGTTGCCGAACTTTTCACGGAGCGGGCGGAAGCGGCTCATAGTCGAAGCTCATGGCGATGGACGTGTCCGGAATAATGGTTTCATTTTTGAAAAACACGCTGCTTGCCAGATTAAGGAGGCCGGGCAAATGGCGCAGTCCGGCCACGACACGGACGACATAGCTGTTTTCCGGCTCCAGCATCGCTTTTGCCCCAAGGCGAACCTGGATTTTTTCCAGTCTTTTTTTCAGAAGCGGTTCGAGGTTTTTATGACGCATGGGGGGACGGTCGCCGCTTTCCACAAGAAATTCTCTGGTCAGAGGGTCATAGCGTAATCGGTATGCAAGCTTTTTTTCCGCAAGGGTCTCGTCCGTCCAGAACAGGCGTTTTCTCTGGAGACTCACCGTGCATTGCAGTTCGGCGCGGGCCCCATTGCGCAGCATGTCCGCAAGCAGCGGGTAGTTGGTGAGTCCGAAACCAAGATTGACTGTAAGAGGGTTTGTTTTTGAATCCAGTGTGAGTTCGTGGAACACTATATCCTGGGGGGATGCGCCGGCAGACGGGACGTAGCCCAAAGTCAGGACGGCGAATATGATAAGCGCCCGGCGGAGCAGTGTCATCATAGGGAGTCTTCCGACAAGAAATAACGTTATGGTTGGGGACAATATGCGTCGTCCTTTTTTTCTCACAAGCTTTACGGCATGGCAAGATATAGAACAGAAATGCGGGGGATTCCTGCGGGGGCGGTTTTTGGGGCGCGTATTGAAACGGTTTTGAGCCGGCGGTTTTGTTCATTTTTTCCGGCCCCGGCTGATAATGAACCATAACCAGACCACGACAAAAAAGAAAAAAATGAATTTTGTGTTTGCGGCTTTTGCGTCCCGGTCTTCGGCAAGGCTGAGGTAGCCTGCGAAAAACGCGGCTCCACAGATAAAAAGCGCGGCAATAATAAGGCTTTGCCTTTTCTTTTTCTTTCGCGCCTCGTTTGTAGTTTTCCGGGCTGCCGGGCTTGCTTCGTCCAGGAAAGAGGAAACAGACGGCGGTGTTTCCGGAAGCTGGTCCGCGCCGTCAATGCGCCCGGAAGCGGAAGCGCGGGTCTGGGGCCGGGCATCGGGGTGAAGTCGCGGCCGTTGTCTTTCCGGAGCCGGAATCGGCGCGGTTCGGCGTTCGACGCTGGTTGCCGCGTTCTGTTTTGACGGTTCAGGGGCAGAGATATCCGTGGACGCTTCCGGATTGTTTGCCTTTTGCTCATACAGACTCGTATCGAGCCGGATATCCGACTCGAATTGAGAGAGATCAACCTCAAAATCTTTTGGGTCCGCTTCAAAGCGCGGATCTTTCTTTTCAGTGGCCATCTGTTTTTTGCGGGTTTGGGCAAGGTGTTGCCGCATATGCGGGAAAAGTACCGGAATAATGCCGCGTTCGCGTCAGGGACGCAAGAAAAAAACAAAGAAAAAAACCGGGGCCCCTGAGGGGCCCCGGCGGTTACGCGTCTGGCAAGTTCAGCAATTAGAACTTGTAGTAGAAACCGGTGAAGATGCTGGAAGCGTTCTTGGACTGCCACTTGGCATTGGTGGGTTCGTTGGCGCTGTCGCGGTCCAGGATGATGTAGCCCAGTTCAACCCAGAAGCCCAGGTTTTCATAC
>CALUUT010000003.1 GCA_944324045.1 uncultured Desulfovibrionaceae bacterium
TAGACAGGGAAGATTAATGAAGATGATTCAAACACCGGTATTTCTCATTTTCTTGAGCATTTAATGTTTAAAGGAACAAAAAGGTTTAAGGCGGGATATTTTGATAGAACTCTCGCCATGGCTCCAAAGGAAACGCCCACGGCAAGCCCTTCCGGAATGTTATGCAACGTTATGGCCAAAACCAGCAAAAACGTGCGTGAAAGGTGAGTGGGCACTCCTTCCACCTGATTGAGGGCCGGATGCAGGTGCGGCAATACATAATCCACCAGACGCAACACAACCGCTCCGGCAAGAAATCCCACGGCCGCAGGCACAAAAGACAAACGTCCCCAATGTCCCGACATTTCCAGAGCAGGCGCAAGCAAAGACCAATAAGAGGCGGCAATCATGACGCCCCCTGCAAAACCAAGCATGATATCCAAAGCGCGCCGTGAAAACCCCCTGGACAAAAACACGGCGGAAGCCCCCAACGCCGTAAGCGCCCATGTAAAACACCCGGCGAGCAGAGCGCTCAGAACCGGGCTTTTTATAATCTCAACCATTCCGCTCCTCCTTTTAAAAACCTGCTGGAAGCCTTCTGCGCATAAATCCGCGTCTGCAAAAAGTCCGGCAGTATGAACGAACTTCCTGAAAGTTCAACCATATGCCATATAACACGCCCAAAAACAAACCAAAATATTTTTAGACGGAATGCGAACTGAAAAATCCCCCAATCAAAAACAAAGCAATTCAGTCATCTATCTTCCTCTGTGGTTTGAGACCAAAGGCCAAAAGGCCATATAGCCCAGCCCCGCGCCTTTTCTCGCGAGGTATTGGATGAGCGCAAAGCCCGGGAGGGGATGCACGCCTCTCCCAAACGCAAACCCTTTAGGGTTTTGCTGCCTTAGTGCTTACGCTTTGCCGCATTGACAAATATGCCTGTTTCTGAAAGGTTCCCATTCATAACCAACAGGAGGTACGCCATGAAGCTTGCAGATAAAGTCGCCGTCGTCACCGGGGCGGCGAACGGGATTGGAGAAGCAATCGCCCTGCTTTTTGCACGGGAAGGCGCAAAAGTCGTTATTGCAGACCTGGATGAGGCGCATGGCACTGCGGTTGCCGGAACAATACGGGACAAGGGCGGAAAGGCGCTCTTTCATCCTTGCGATGTAGGCTGTCAGGCTGATGTCACCGCAACCCTTGATGCCGCGATACGGGAATACGGGACTCTCGACATTATGGTCAACAATGCCGCCCTGATGCTGCCCGATTCCATTCTGGACTGTTCGACCGAAGATTTTCAGCGGGTTTTAAACACCAACCTGACCGGAACGTTCATGTTTACGCGAGACGCGGCGCACATCATGCTCAATCAGAAAAAAGGCGGGGCCATTGTCAATTTCGCCTCAACTCTTGCAGTCGTCGGCTCCCCGGGAAGCATCGCCTATCATGCTTCCAAAGGCGGCATAGCCTCTTTCACCAGAGCAGCGGCCGTGGCGCTCATGCCTCACAACATCCGGGTAAACGCCATTGCCCCTGGCACGACCGACACTCCCGGCCTGCGCGCAGGCGCTGCCGCATGCGGAGACGTGGAGAAAGGCCTTAAGGACATTGCGGCTGGACAACCACTCAAACGGCTTGCACATCCCGAAGAAATAGCCAATGTGGCGCTTTTTCTGGCAAGCGACGACGCTTCCTTTGTTTACGGCGCAACCTGGCTTGTGGACGGCGGCTTCACCATCATCTAAGCGTAAATCCATACGCTTGCATTCCGCGTTATATTCGTTCGCACCTTGATGCGGGCAACTTACGGCCATAACCAAACGGGCAGACCGTTCATCCAAACGCCATGCCCGTTTGGCGGCAAGCCGCCGCACAAGGACAAAGAGCTTCATGCCATAAAAAAATTCGGGGAGACGGCGCCTCCCCGAACAACACAGACAAAAACAGAACCAACTTGAATGGCCCGTCAAGACGGGCTCTATTCCGGCACAGTCACAAAACCGTTATACACCATCTCCTGAATCTGGGCCACATCCTTGTCGCCGCGTCCCGACAGGCTCACCAGAATAATCTGGTCCTTGCTCATGCCCGGAGCGATTTTCATGGCATACGCCACGGCATGCGCGGATTCCAAAGCCGGAATAATGCCTTCAGTGCGGGAAAGAATAAAAAATGCGTCCACAGCCTCCTTATCCGTGACGGATACGTATTCCGCCCGTTTCGTATCCTTGAGATAGGAATGCTCGGGCCCGACTCCGGGATAATCCAGACCAGCCGAAATGGAATGCACCGGCGCGATTTCTCCATCATGGTCAAACAGCACATAGGACTTAAAGCCATGCAGCACGCCGACGCTGCCATGACACATGGTTGCGGCATGCTCCCCAAGTTTGACGCCGCGTCCGCCCGGCTCGACGCCGATAAGACGAACGCTCGTATCCGGCACAAACTCATGGAATATGCCTATGGCGTTGGAGCCGCCGCCCACGCAGGCCACCACCGCGTCAGGCAGCTTCTTTTCCGTGTCAAGCATCTGAGCGCGGGCCTCGCGGCCAATAATGGACTGAAAGTCACGCACCATAAGCGGGTAGGGATGAGGACCGACAGCGGACCCCAAAAGATAGTACGTATCCCCCTTGTCCGCTATCCAAGCGCCGATAGCCTCATCCACCGCCTCTTTCAACGTACGCTGCCCGGAAAGCGCCGGCTTTACTTCAGCGCCCATCATGCGCATGCGAAACACATTGAGCTTTTGACGCTCCATGTCTTCCTCGCCCATAAATACCGTACAGGACATGCCCATAAGCGCGGCGGTCGCGGCAGTCGCCACGCCATGCTGGCCCGCGCCGGTTTCAGCCACGACCCTTTTTTTGCCCATACGCTTTGCCAGAAGTATCTGGCCAAGGGTGTTGGTCACCTTATGCGCGCCAAGATGGTTTAAGTCCTCGCGTTTCAAATAAATACGCGCTCCGCCCAACCGCGCGCTGAGATTGTCGCACCGGAAAATAGGCGTAGGCCGGCCGGAATAATTCGCGAAATAATAGGCAAGCTCGGCCTGAAACTGCGGATCATCGCGATAGCGCATGTACGCTTCCGTAATTTCATTCAGCATGTCCTTGACCGCATCGGGAATGTACTGCCCACCGAAATCCCCAAAAAAGCCCTGGGTATCCGGATCATTATGTCTGGTCGGCATCGGAGAACAATCACTAATGGTTTTCATGGCAACTCCTGCTGGTTGTACGGGCAAGGCGCATATGCCGCAAAAAAACCGCGGCAAGTCAGGTACCCCTGCCGCGGTTGTTGGTGCATCTCGTTTTGTATGCGCGTAAACCCCACGGCCCTTGCTACCAGGGCCGCCACCATTGGGATGATAGGATGTACGCGTTCTTGTTCATGGCTTTTCAATACGCATTGGACCATATTTTGTCAATGCGGTTTTTGAAACGCTCCGCTGAATAAAAAAACAGACCGCGCCCCGTCCTTGCCTGCCATACGCCCGTGATTGACGGCCTGTCATTCCGCGTTTACAAAAACTGTTCTGTCTTATATGGCAGAGCTCTTTCCATACAAACGCATACACAAAATACATTAAGGCTTGCCATGAAAATCAGCATAGATACTACTGTATTTGAAACCTTCCCGGATTTTACGCGGCATGTACTGGTCGCGGAAAACGTCGCCAACAACGCAGGACCGCAGGCTCTTCCGGAACTGGAAGCCCTGTTGCGCGACCGGGAACGCGAGGCGCGCGGCAGTGAAGCGTTCGCTGATATTAAAGCGCATCCGATGTTGGCCATATGGCGCAGCGCATTTCAGCGTTTTGGCGTGAATCCGAACAAATGCCCGCCTTCCATCTTCAACCTCATAAAGCGGACCCGTTCCGGAAAAGACTTGCCTTTTGTCAACCCTTTGGTCTGCATCTTCAATGTGATCAGCCTGGGAAACTGCATTCCGGCCGGCGGAGACGATCTGGACAAGGTGATTGGGGATATCTGCCTGCGCCCGGCCGCTGGCGACGAAAACTATATCCCGCTTGGGCAGCCTGATCATCTTGAACACCCGGAGCCGGGCGAAATCATTCTTATGGATACCGGCAATCGCGATGTGTTCTGTCGGGCATGGTGCTGGCGCAACGGACACCCAAGCCGCATCGAGCCGACAACGCAACGCGTGGCCATTAATCTGGATTATCTGGGAACCCTTGTGCCGTTCGAAGAACAGTGCCGCGTAGCCGAACAGGCGGCAGAATATGTGCGCCGCTTTTGCGCCGGAACAACCCGCATTTTCCATCTCAATGCAGAGAATTCCGGCTTTGCGCTATAATGCCGCCCCTCTTCCCGGCCTAAAAAGAGACTAAAAAACGGGGAAGGCCAAACTTCCCCGTTGCATCAAAAAACAAGCGCCGCATGTTCGCTTCACGCCCTGATGTGCTCTACAGGCACGAACGTCGATGCGCCGCAATAGGGACATGCAAGAGAGACCCTGCTTTTCCCTTCCAGATTCGCCTGCTTGCGGCATAAAAAAATTTTCTGGCAATAGGGACAACGTATTCTAACCGTATCAGCCTTTTTCTGTTTTTCCAGCATGGATTTTCGCCACCTCTTTTAAAACCCGCGCGCCGGGCCGGTATAACCCCTTCTTCCGCGCCTGTGCAGCGCAATAAAATATATCATATTTTTGAACGTCCTATCCTGCAACGGAACAGGAAGTCAACGGATATAAAATCCTATTTTCAGAAAAAAATTAAACAGAATATTTTATTGATTATACCACTTTGCAGTGCCGCCGCACGTTGAGCCCAACCATATGCGCATCCTTGCACATACTCTGCGCTTGCCTGCGCCGTTATCCATCACGCTCACATACGGCTATGAAGGTCGCAAGCGCAACTTGCCGCCCCCTGCAAACATCGTATCCGAATTTGTCAAACGCGCCTGAGGCGCTGAAATCCTCAGGTTTTCCACACATTTTTATCATGTACAGCCTATCACCTTTCCCATTGCGCCCGATGCCCATTTTACCGCCACGTTTAAAATGGACGTCTTTATTCTTTCAATTCATGCAGCAGGCGTCATCGTCATCCATCATTCGGCTGACGCTTTCTTCTGTAAAAAGATTTTGCTGTTCAGCGGCATTTTGTATATGCTTCAGCATGCAGATACGACCGCGCCAAGCGGCCTGCTCTCCGAAAATACGGCTATCAGACACGCAGCCTTTGAATGACTGCTTCCAGGATAAACCAGCCGCTTAAAAAACGAACAAACCATGAAAACCGTCTTAGCCCCTTTTGACGCCGCGCCGCTTCGCAATATTTTTATCAACCGGGTCCGCTCCATGGTTCGGCAAGGACGTTCTCTTAACTTGACGGAACGGTTTCTAGGCATTATGGCCTTAAACCAGCTCTTGTCTGCGCGCCGCTTTGGCGGCAAAAACCGCGGAGTCGTCATTTCCGATGTGCAAATTGCCTGTCTGGCCGAAGCGGTGCTGGATATTTCCCCGGCCAGGGCAGACCGAGCCCCCATACCGGAAATACAGGACAAAGGCGGCATCTTTACCGCAAAATCCTGAATTGCCGGGTTGACGGACGAGTAAAGGCGCCGCTTTCAGGAGAAATCCGGAACGGATAGAGTGAACGGTATAGACAAATGGAGACGCCATGGCTGGCACAGTTGAAGAACTCACCGTCAATTACGAGGAAAACGGCCAACTCCTTGTCAAGGAACTGGACAAGGTCATCCTGACCAAAGGAGCGTGGGCAACTGTTCTTTTCCGATTCCAGGAATGGAGTGAAGCGGACCAAGCCTATCGGGCGGAAAAATATGTCATACGCCGGTATCGCAAAATGAACGGCGAATACCGCGTTCAATCGAAATTTGTCATTTCAAGTCCCGACCAGGCGCGCAAGATTATTGAAACATTAAGCGCATGGCTTAACGAAGCCGCTACGGAGTAAACGTAGGCAGCCCCTTTCGGCAATGTCCCCGGCCGGATGCCCATGTCCGGCCTGCGCGATTGAAGGCCGCATTTCAAAAAGTTCAAGAATGCGGCCTTTCTGCTCAATCAGGAAAAACCATGCGCACCATCCAGGTTCTCAACGTCCGCTGGTTCAACGCCACGGCATGGTACGGTCTGTTTCTTGCCCGATTGCTGCGCGACGCAGGCCATGCAACCAGAGTCATCACCCTTCCGGGCACAGCGACGCACTGCAAAGCCGTGGAGTGGGGCATGGAGCCTCTCGCCATGAATCTCAACAGCGCCAACCCGCTCAGGCAACCCGGACTGCTGCGCGCTTTATCCAGTTTCATACGGGATTTCAAACCCGATATCATTAATTGCCACCGCGGCGAAGGCTTCGCGCTTTTCAGTGCGCTCAGGGCCCTGCACACGCCTTGGCCGTTCGCTCTTGTACGCACGCGCGGAGATCAACGACTGCCCAGGGCCAACTGGCTCAATCGATTTTTATACGCGCGCGCCGCAGACGCGCTGATAGCCACAAATTCGCGTATGGCTGCGCATTTCACAAATTCCATGCATATTCCGTCCAAACAGGTGCATACTATTCTTGGCGGCGTTGATGAAAACATCTTTACCTTTGATCCCGTGGGACGAAAACGGGTGCGCCATGAATATGCCATACCTGAAAACGCCTTTGTTTTCGGTCTCTTGGGACGTCTTGATCCCGTCAAAGGACACCGCGACTTTCTGCGCGCGGCAGGACGGCTCGCACGTCAGGGATGCCCTTTATGGCTGCTGATCCTGGGATTTGACGCAAATCATACCAGCGAAGAAGTGCAAAGCTGGATTGATGAGGAAGGATTGCGCGACAGGGCTTTCATCACCGGCAAACGTACGGATATCGCGGCGTGCCTGTCTGCGCTTGACGCCGGCGTCATCGCGTCGCGGGGTTCGGAAACCATCGCCCGGGCAGCACTGGAACTTATGGCCTGCAAAAGACCGATTCTGTCCTCAAATGTCGGAGTCATGCCGGATATTGTCGCCCAGGACGCGCTCTTTACGCCGGGCGATATTGACGCCCTGGCCTGCCGCATGTTTGCATTGATGCATGATCCGCAGTATCGTTCCCAACTTGAAGAACAACAGACCATGCGTATGCGCTCCCTGAGCAGCCAGGAATTCTTGCGCCGTACGCTTGACGTGTATGAAAAGGCGCGCCTGCAACCCGGAAACATCAAAACCTGAATCAAAAATCAACGTTTTTTAATCCAGACTTGCCGGCGCGTGAACATGCCGGACAACTTTTTCCAAAAGCATATCCGCCAAAATACTCGCGTTCTACGTACATCAACTCATGCAGTCTTTATGAAACAGGACATCCCCCATACAATTCAATATTAAGGACAGTCAGGATATGGAGCAGCGCATCAGTTTTGCCAGCGACAACATCTCAGGAGTGCACCCCGCGGTCATGGCCGCCATAGCCCAGGCAAACGCCGGGACAGCGCCTTCCTACGCTGAAGACGCATATTCAAAAAAAGCAGCCGGCCTTGTGGCCAAACTGTTCGGCGACAAGGCCATACCGTTTTTCGTGCTCACGGGCACAGGCGCAAACGTCCTCGCGCTCAAGGCCATGGTCAGCAGCTACCACGCAATTGTTCACTCGCATATTGCGCATATTCATGCTGATGAAACAGGAGCGCCGGAAGTCTTTCTCGGATGCAAACTGCGGCCTGTCGTAACAGGAGAAAACGGCAAGGTCACGCCGGAACTCGTGAAGCCGCTGCTCAAAGAAAAAGGAAACCCGCATCACAATCAGCCAAAAGTCATTTCCATCGCCCAAACCACGGAATGGGGCACGGTGTACACGCCAGACGAAGTCCGCGCGCTTGCCGCATTCGCCCATGAAAACGACATGTATCTGCATATGGACGGCGCGCGCCTGGCCAATGCCGCGGCCGGGCTTGGAACGCCGGTTAAAGCCTTTACCACGGATGCGGGCGTGGACGTCGTGTCCCTTGGCGGAACCAAAAACGGAATCATGATCGGGGAAGCCGTCGTCTTCCTGAATCCCGTTTTGGCGGAACATTTTCCCTATATACGCAAGCAGGGCATGCAGCTTTATTCAAAAATGCGTTTTGTGGCCGCACAATTTATCGCCTATCTGACAAACGACGTCTGGCTTGAAAACGCGCGGCATGCAAACGCCATGGCCAAACGCCTTTCCGAAGGCATACGAAACCTGCCGCATCTGACTGTCATACGGCCGACAGAAGCTAACGGCGTATTTGTGCGTTTGTCCCCGCAGCATTCCCACGCTCTTCAAAAAGAATTCGATTTTCATGTCATAGATGAAACCGAAGCGCATCATGACGTGCGTCTGATGCTCGCTTTCAACACGCCGGCAGAACACGTGGACGCCTTCATCGCCGCAGCAAGCAAACTGAAGTAACCAAAAATCGCGCTTCTGGAAACGCCTTGCGCTTCCTCGCTTTTTTCCAATAAAAAAAGGGAAGAAGTTCGCCTTCTTCCCTTTTGGTTGCAGCGCAGGCCCGCGCCGTCACAAAATCTGCTTAAGAAACCGCTGCAGGCGCGGATGCTCCGGGGCAGTGAAAAAATGTTCCGGCTTGCCGACTTCAAGTATCTTTCCGTTGTCCATGAAAACAATGCGGTCCGATACTTCCCGGGCAAAACCCATTTCGTGGGTGACGCAAACCATGGTCATGCCCTCAAGCGCCAGATTTTTCATAACATCAAGCACTTCGCCAATCATTTCCGGATCAAGGGCCGATGTGGGTTCATCAAAAAGCATAATTTTGGGGTTCATCGCCAAAGCGCGGGCAATAGCCACGCGCTGCTGCTGACCGCCGGAAAGTTTTGAAGGATAAACATGCGCCTTTTCAGCAATGCCCACTTTCGCAAGAAGCTCAAGGGCCATGCTTTCCGCTTCCTTCACAGGCATTTTTTTCAAATTGACCGGCGCCATGGTCAGATTTTGCAGCACGGTTTTATGCGGAAAAAGATTGAAGCTCTGAAAAACCATGCCCAATTCCTGCCGAAGGGTGTTGATATTTACTTTCTGGTCATAAAGATCATACCCATCAACAATAATGGTGCCCCGGTCTATGATCTCAAGTTTGTTGATCGAACGCAAAAGCGTGCTTTTTCCGGATCCTGAAGGGCCAATGATGACCACCCGCTCACCGGGCAGCACATCCATGTTGACATTGTCAAGCGCCAAAAGCGAGCCATAAAATTTGAACACGTCGCGGATGCGGATAATGGGATTCGCACAATCCATGCAGGCGTCCACGCCTTCCGTTTCCGGCGTGCTGGTGTCGATATCGTTATTTGTGGTCATAATACGCGAGCTTTGCCTCCATCAGGGACACGCATCTGGAAAGAATCAGGGTGATAAACAGATACACAAGAGCAATCATGGTATATGTTTCAAAATACATGAAGGTAACGGATGCAAACTCCCGACCTTTGCGCAAAATATCGCCGACTGCGAGAATGGATACCAAAGAAGTGTCCTTGAGCATGGCGATAAACTCATTGCCGACCGGCGGCAAAATGGTGCGCCAGGCCTGAGGCAGGACAACCAGCATCATAGTCTGGCGCCGGTCGAAGCCCAAAGAGCGCGCGGCTTCGACCTGTCCCTTGGAAATGGCCGAAATGCCGGAACGAAACACTTCGCCCATGTATGCGCCATAACACACGCTCATGGCGATGACCGCGGCAAATATCGCGGGAACCTTGAACAGACGGCCAAGGCCGTAATAAATGTAAAAAAGCTGGACAAGAAGCGGGATGCCGCGGATGACTTCGACATACGTCGAAGCGATAAGATTAATAATCCGGTTGCGCGAAAGCCGGCCAAGCCCGGTAAAAAGCCCGATAGGCAAGGAAAGCAAAATTGCGCAGGCTGTGACCTCAAACGTCACCAGCACGCCGCCCGGCAGAGACTTGAGCGCCTCCAGATAGGCGTCGGGATCATTCCAGCATAGATACGCCGTACATAAAATGGTGCCGACAAACGCCAGCGACCAGGCGGAAATCAAGTTTTTATCGCGCGGATCTGGAATTGAGGCTCCATCCGTTATTTCAATAACCCGCGGCGCGGATGATTTGTTCATTGACATGGCAGGCAAATCCAAGGGTTAAATCTCTGAAAAAGATAACATGGCATAAGACGAAAAACAGGCAGCACGCAAGCTTAAAAATGCCTGACGCACTGCCTTTGTCTTCTAATCCGACGCTGCGACCATTATTTTGCTAGTCCTGAGCGGACTTGAACCATTTGGCCTTAAGCTGGGCGTCGATGCCCTTTTCCTTGACCGCGCGTATCCCTTTGTTCAGAAGGTCAACAAGCTCCTGATTGCCCTTGTTCACGGCAAAGGCGTATTCCTCCACCTGTTCCGCGGGGATGATGAATCCTATTTTGATTTTCTTGGCATAATCCTTATTGAGCAAAGCAAATTGCGTGGCGACGGGGTCATCGCACACAACGCCGTCGATGCGGCCGTTGATCAAATCCTCAAATGCAAGCCCCACTTCATCATAGGATTTTGCAATGACGTCAGGATGCTTGTCCAGAGCGAATTTGCCGGTCGTGCCGATCTGAGCTCCAAAGGTTTTGCCCTTGAGTTGATCAAGCGATGTAGCCGTGCTGTCGATGGGAAGAGCTACAGCCTGAAGCACTTCATAATAAGGCTCGCTGAAATCAAACTGGCGCTTGCGTTCAGGCGTGACGGTCACGGAAGAAGCGATGACGTCATACTGTCCGTTGGCCAATCCGGCAAAAATACCGTCCCACTGCACATTTTTATGCTCAACCTTAAACCCGGCCTCTTTGGCCACAGCATCCATGTAATCGAAGGAATAACCTACAAGTTCCTGTTTCTCATTTACAAATTCCATGGGCGGCCAAGTGCAGTCATGGGCCACGGTCACAACTTTTTCTTCCGCGAACGCAGAGCCGGCCGCAAGCAGTCCCAGAATGGCGGCCAGGGCCAGATACCAAAGTTTTTTCATCTCTTCCTCCAGATTCGTGTCATTGTACTCTCCGCACCACATGGTTTTCGACGCACAGAGGCATCTTTCCATTCAAGTCCCCATCTTTTGCGATGTTATCGGCCTGCTGTCAACCTCCCGATATGCCATACGCCGAAAAAAATCGCTTCGCATCATGCGCAAATAGGGATTAACCCCGCGATAATCACAGAAAAACGGGCGATTTTTAAAAAGTCGCAGCACCTATGCTTTTGAAAAACAAAGCAGCCATGATGCGACGCATGGCTGCTCTTTTTTCTGGGTTTTTCCCGCCGGGCGTGATTTGGATACTATACAATTTTGTTCACGCCCAAAATAGACTGCATGATGCCGTTGGAAAAACTGAGTGTGTTTGTGGCGAAGGAATCCGTTCCCATGCTGTCCAGAAAAAAGCTGCCGATGTATTGAGCCTGAAGCGTTTTGCGCAGGTCAGCAATGTTCACGGCGCCGGAGCCTGTCTGGCGCTTGGCGTTGGAAAGCGTCTCAATATCCTTGAGCACCTGCGCATATCCCGGATTGTCCTCAAAATACGCCTCAACCGTGGCCTTGTCCGCGCTGTCTGTGCTTATGACGAAATTTCCGGCCTGGTCCAGAGCAACGCGAAAATCAATGTCTTCGCTTACGCCCAGTTCTTTAAGGTCAGATTTGACCTGAGCCTCGAAAGCCTTCTCCAGTTTTTCCTTTTGCTGACTGATTGCCGTCGCGGTCATGCGTCCGTTATAACCAAGGCGCTCCAGGACTTCAGACACTGAATCCAGCGTGGACATAAGCGTCTCGCCAGGAGTTGCATACGCGCGCGTTGAAGATGCCGTGTTTTTTGTGTCGAACACGCTTGAGGAAGACGTTTCCCCGTTTTCATTCTTCTCCGCCTGCTGCTCTTCTATTGTCTTATACGCATTGAACAATGCGTCCGTTATGCCTGAGACTTCCATATTTTTCTCCTTGAATCATACACGGAAAATATTTCCATTTTGCTCGTTTTCCGGATATAAGCATATTCCATGCCATAATAGTATTATTTACTCCATAAAAAACAAAAAACGGCCGATTGGACTAAACTATGGACGCGCAAACCAAAAGGGGCTAGCCTAATACGGTCCGTGCAGTACAAAAACCGGTTTAAAAAGGCGGAACAGTCTCTTGGAACAGATACTTGAATTTGATGATTCAGCCGCGGCAAATACGCTTTTCGGTCCGCGAAACGCCAATCTTGCAATGATCTCAAAACGTATGGGCGTTTCTCTGGACTCTCGTGGCACGACTGTAACGGCAAAAGGAGAAAACGCGGCCGCTGTTGGGACGGCTGTACACGTACTGACTCAATTGTATGGACTTGTGAAAAGCGGCCAGCAGCTTCATCCCAGGGATTTTTCCTATGCCTGCGGGATGCTCATGAAAGATCCGGACACAGACCTTGGCCGCATATTTCGTGAAGCGGTTTTCGTTATTTCCCAAAAGCGCAGCATCACGCCAAAAACTCTGTGCCAACGCGATTATATCGCCGCCATGCGTCAAAACGACATGGTTTTCGCCATTGGCCCCGCCGGCACGGGCAAAACATATCTCGCAGTGGCTATGGCCCTTCACTTTTTGTTGTCCCACAAAGTAAAACGCATTATACTCACACGTCCGGCAGTGGAAGCAGGAGAAAAACTGGGGTTTCTGCCCGGCGATCTTGTGGAAAAAATTAATCCGTATCTGCGTCCCCTGTATGATGCGCTCTACGACATGCTTGATTTCCAGCGCGTCGGGGAAATGATGGAAACCGGAATCATTGAAATAGCCCCGCTTGCGTTCATGCGCGGCAGAACGCTCAATGACGCGTTCATCATCCTGGACGAGGCCCAAAACACGACCCCGGAACAAATGAAGATGTTTCTCACCCGTCTTGGATTTGGCTCGCGCGCGGTCATAACCGGCGACATCACCCAAATCGATTTGCCGCCGGGCCGCGGGCCGCTGGAAGAACGTTCCGGACTGGTACAGGCTCAGCGCGTCCTGAAAAATACGGACGGACTGCGTTTCATCCACTTTACCGAAGACGACGTTATCCGCCACCCTCTTGTGGCGCGCATAGTGCAGGCATATGACCGTCACCAAACCAACAGCCATTCAGACGTCCAGCATACTTAAAGAAGCGTTTCGCTGGTTTGTCGGGTATCCTGGCAAATTAGGAATCCTTGCGCTTTTTTTAACCATTTTTCTGCTTTCCACGCTCGTGGGCGTCAACGTATCCCCACGCCCGGCGCGGATTACCATCGGCGAAATCGCCCAAAACGACATTACTTCGCCGGTTAACCTTGTTTTAAAAGATGACCATGCGACTTTGGCCAAACGCGATCAGGTCGCCTCAAGTCTGCCTGCGATATTTGATCTTACGCCATCCGGAGCGTTCGTATTCCGAGACAGAATACGAAAGATATTCACAGCGTTGAACCGGGCCGACACTCCGGAAGAAAAACAGAGTCTGGCTGAAGAACTGTCCGACGAACTGCAAATTGAAGTAACGCCCGCCCTGATTCAGACCTGGAGCAGCCCCGAATTTCAAAAAATTGTGTACGCCGAGGTCATGCCCCTTATAGAAAGCAGACTGCGGGAAGGCGTGGTCGCGGATTCCCGCGTGCTTTTCGAGCATAAGGGCGGCATCGTCATGCGGGATATCGCAACCAAAAACGAAACGTTTCGCTCCGATTATCGCAGCATAGCGGACCTGAAGCTTTTGGAGGTCGAACTTTCCCAAATGCTTAAAAGCGACCCGGATATTCCGCTCTCCGTGCGTCGCAGCACCCCGCATCTTCTCCAGCCGCTTATTCCCCCGACGCTTGCCTTCAACCGCGAACTTTCGGCCGCCCGCGCTGAAGAAGTCTTACGAAACGTGACGCCTGTCGAATACAATCTGCAAAAAGGCGAAGTCATCATCCGCAAAGGAGACAGAATAACGCGCGAGGACCAATTGAAGGTGAACGCCTTGCGCGAAAAACTGGGCAAACGCTTTTTCGCTGTTCCCGCCCTTGGCGCCCTGCTCATGGGGTTAATTCTAAGTTCCGGGTTGTTTTTCGCTCCGAGCGGGCACAAGGGCAACCCCATGCGTAAAAAAGACCTGTATTTCATCGCATTTCTTCTTTTACTTTTTGGTCTGGGCGCAAAGGGGCTGGCCATTCATGCAAACAGTCTCGACCCGGACGCTTTGTTCAATCATCAGGGACTTGCATACGCTTTTCCGGTTTCCGGGGCCGCAGGGCTCTCCGCGCTTGTCTTTTCAGCAAGGCGTTATGTCATAACCGGTTTGCTGTTGGCCTTTTTCTGCACGCTTATGGCAGAAGCAGGGCTTAGCGTTTTTCTGTTCTATTTTCTTGGCGCAATGTGGACGACCTGGCTTGTGCGCAGAACCCAAAGCCGCCATGACATGCTCATGGCCGTGTTTCCTCTGACCATCGGCCTTTTGCTCATATGGGCCGGGGCTGCTGGATGCACAGCCTCGTCCTGGGACGAATTGCTCGCCGGACTGCCTTCAGCCGCTATAAACGGCGTCTTTTCCCTGTTTCTCATGTTTGCCTTCAGCCCGGCATTGGAAGCGGCTTTCAGGTTCACCACGCGCTTCCGTCTCATGGAACTTATGAATCTTGAGCAGCCTCTGCTTCAGGAGTTGATGGTCAAAACGCCGGGCACCTATCACCATTCCCTGCTGGTTTCCAACCTAGTGGAAGCAGGCGCCAAGGCTATCAACTGCAACAGCATGCTCTGCAAAGTCGCGGGCCTGTATCATGATATCGGCAAACTTGTAAAACCTGAGTATTTCATTGAGAATCTTTTCGGCCGGGAAAACAAACACGACAAGCTCTCGCCGTCCATGTCGTCCCTGATTCTGCAATCCCATGTGAAACGCGGCGTCGAACTTGCGCAGCAGCACCGGCTGGGCGCGGAAATAACCGATATCATACGCCAGCATCACGGGACCAACATCATTCAGTTCTTTTACCAGAAAGCCAAAGACCTGGGAGAAAATCCGCGGCCTGAAGATTACCGGTATGCAGGTCCGCGCCCGCAAACCCGCGAGGCCGCCATAGTCATGCTTGCGGACGCGGTTGAAGCGTCAAGCCGCACGCTCTCCGATCCGACTCCAAGCCGGATTCAGAATCACGTAAACCAAATAGTAAGAAATATTTTCGCCCAGGGACAGCTTGACGAATCGCAACTGACATTTCAGGATATTACCAAACTGTGCGACAGCTTCCAGCGGGTATTGACCGGCATATTCCATCATCGAATAGAATATCCCGATCAGAAAAAGGAACGGACCGCACCCACGGAAACCCAAGGCGCGCCTTTGAATACTGAAACCCGCGACGCTTCCGCGCCGGGGACGCCTGTCCCCGCGGACGCGGCCATAGACGAAAACGCACGTAAAAATGGAAAAGCATGCTGACTGTCATCCGTCGTTTCGGACTCATATATCAGCCGTCTCTTGGACGGCGGGAATGCAAAGGCCTTATGCACGCCATGCTTAAAGCCCTTGGGTTGCCTTCAGATATGTCGCTGACGCTGGTCATGACAGACGACCAGGAAAGCGCTGAACTGAACAATCTCCATCTTGCCTGTCTTGGTCCGACGAATATTCTGTCTTTCCCGGCAGATGAAGAAAACAATTTGGGCGCTCTCGTGTTGAATGCCCAGGCGCTGCGTCGTGAATCTCTGCTTTATGGGCAGTTGGAAGAGCAGCATATGGTCAGGCTGCTTGCGCATGGTCTTGGGCATCTTCTGGGCTACGACCATGGGCCGGAAATGGATGCGCTTTCCGATGCGGCTTTTTGCGGAGGGCTTGAATTTTTACTGAACAACGCCAGTGGAGCATATACGTTACGCTAACCGCTTCATTGCAAAAGCGCCAGGCGGAATCAGATTCCGTTACAAAAACCGTCATGAGCAAGCTCCATCCCTTCGACATTTCTTTTCAGACGACGCCCGCAGAGCGAATGCAGAGCCTGCACGACTACTTTCGGGACGTACCGGTGCGCGTGGATGAAGTCGTTTATTTTGCGCTTCTTATTGTAGTCGTCGGCATCGTGCTTGCGCTTATCAAATTGGGCGTCAACATAGTGCGAAAAAAAAGGCTGGATTATCAGTTTCTGGCGGTTTCGAGCCATTCCGGCATTGAGGCTCTTCTCCATGAACTTTTTCTGTCAGGCGACAGGATTGATTTTCGTTTCACCGACACAAATGGAACAGCCCGCCAGGGAGATGGAACCATAATCCATCTTGATGCGAGAAAACTCGTCCTTGAATGGATTACATCCGCAACCGACGCCAAAGCCTGGGACGGCCAAAACCTCGAATGCTATTTTCGGACCTGGCAGAACAAATCCATGCGGCATAATATTTTCACGGTTCCCATTAAAAAAGCCGCGTTCATGGGCGGCGAGCGCGTGCACATTGAAATCCCCTTGCCGGAAATTATCGAATCCAGGCAAAAACGGGCCACGCTGCGCATTATGCCGCCCGGCGATTCCGTATTATCCATGGCCATATGGGGCATCATTGGAACAGGGTTGCCGCCGGATGCGGGCAAGCTGGGCGTTCCGGCCATGGTTTATTTTACAAAAGAAACCAGCCAGTTTTCCCTGGATAATCTTTCAGCCGGCGGCGTGCGGCTCCGTATTCCATATGATAAAAAAGAATCATTCCCCGCACGGATAAAAAACGGCTCGCTTTTTTATTTTTCAATAACCCTGCGTAGACATTCCGAAAACGCGAACATAAGCTACTGGATGCTGTGCCGGGTGCAGGTTGCGCGCTCTGTTCCGCGTCTGCAAAGTTTTATGCTGGGTTGCCAATTTCTTGCCTATGCTCAGCAAACAGACGAATTTCCTGGACTGCTCAGGTGGAAAAAGCTGGAAAATAACACCGAGATACTTTCTCTTTCCAACTGGATTTTCAGGAGCCATCTTGATATATACAGAAAAAAGGGAATTGACATATCACGCTAACCGGAAGTTGAAAAAACATTGTCAAAAGGCGCTTAACTGCCCGCCTGAAAACCATTTATCTTTGGAGGACGACTTTGGACGGCGAGTCGGACAGTACCATCTGGTCGCGAATCAAACGGATATTCGGCCGCGACAATGACGACCTGGTGGAAAAAGCAATACAGGAAGCGCGCGAAGAAGGAGAACTTGACGCCGATGAAGGCTCAATGCTTTTAAGCGTGCTTAAACTTGATGAATTGCTGGTGCAGGATATCATGATCCCCCGCACGGATTTTGCGTGCGCCGATGTGGAGAGCACTGTAGGCGAGGTCGTAAAAATCATTGTGGAAAGCGGGCACTCGCGTATTCCGGTATACAAGGATACGCGCGACAATATTGTCGGCATGGCCTACGCCAAGGATCTGCTGAATTTTCTCGTCAAACCCGAGGCTGCCGGGGAATGCATCGCACATGCATTACGGGAGCCTTTTTTTGTCCCTGAAACCAAAAAAGTTCTTGAACTTCTTCAGGAGTTCCGGTCCCGGAAAATGCACATCGCCATTGCCCTGGATGAGTACGGCGGAACCTCCGGACTGGTTACGATTGAAGATGTAATCGAGGTAATCGTAGGCGATATCGAAGATGAGTATGACGCGCCGAAACAGGAAGATATTCAAGACCTTGGAGACGGAAGTCTGCTTCTTTCCGGACGCGCCCTGCTTGAGGATCTTGAAGAATACGGCATCTTTCTTGAGTCGGACGAGGTGGAAACTATAGGCGGCTATCTAAGTCAACTCTCTGGACATGTTCCGCAGGTCGGCGAATCGTTCACTCTGGCCGGGCGGCTTTTTGCAGTGCTTGAAGCGGATATCAAGCAAATCAAAGCCATAAAGGTCACTCCGGTGGAAGCCGAAGCCGTCAATGCCGACTAAAGCGCATTTTTTAGGGAAGGCGAAAAGGACATGCGCCTTGCGCTGAGCGTCGCAAAGCGTTTTTCATAGCGATGCCGGTGCATGTATGGCGCTTTCCGCGCATTGCAGGCCCCGGCATGATCATGCATTACGCCAAATACAGCAAATACGCCATGGACATAATTTTCGCCTGAAACTATACACGCATGCGTCAAGCCTGAAAAGCCGGGGAAAGACTTGTTGTCTTTAACCGGTTTATTCATGCGCGGACAGTTTTCCAGACAGCGCATGCGCAGCCTACGCTGCAGATGGACCGCCAAACAAGCAATGAGGCAGCAAAGCTCTGAAGGGCTTTGCGCTTGCGCCCGGGAGGGGCGTGCATCCCCTCCCGGGCTTTCCATCCATCTGATGCCCCGCGAGAAAAGGCGCGGGGTGGGGCTATATGGCCTTCCGGCCTTCGGGCTCAAACCACAGAGAAAGATAGATGAGCCGGCAAAACGCATCATGCATGACCGCGACTGACGCGGCATCCCCTTTTTTAGCCTTTCAAGACTGCCCGCCATGCCTCAAGACACGGATTATCCTGTTTTTTCTGGCAATTGCAGGCATGTGGTTCGGATTCGCCAACCCCATTGCGCATATCCCGCTTCTCGCGCTTTTGTATCCCGCAATACTGACTTTTTTTGCGCTTTGCGCCAAAAGCGCGCGCTCCGCATTTATTGCAACATTTTTGACAGGCGCCCTTGGCTCTTCCGCGACCCTTTACTGGATAGCCGTTCCCGTCCACGATTACGGCGGTCTGCCATGGATTGCGGCTGTTCCGTGCGCCCTTTTGCTGGGCGCCTACCTTGGCCTGTATGCAGGCGTATTCGGATGGGCGATGCGCGCAGGCTCACAAAAAGTTCCGCATCGCCGTTATGGTCCGCTTTTGCTTGCCATAGCCGGCGGATGTCTATGGACTGCGCTTGAACATGCGCGCGGTTTCCTGTTCAGCGGCTTTCCCTGGCTGACTTTGTCCTCCGCGTTTGCAAGCTGGCCTTTTGCCATACAGGGCGCTTCCATCTTCGGCTCATATGCGCTTTCCGGCATATTCACAGGACTGAGCATTGCCGCAAGCCTTGGCGGAATGCTTCTGTTTTCAAGGCCAAGAAGCGTGGACGCGCGCACTGCGGCGCTGCCCGTTCTGACGCTTTGCGGGATTGTTCTCCTGGGGCTTGCTGCATGGACCGCATACCGGCTGAATCACGAAACGCCCAAAGACCGCATTCTTACTGTACTTATGGTGCAGGGCAACATAGATCAAAATCAAAAATGGATTGAATCATACCAAAGCGCCACGCTCAAACACTACATCGGGCTTACGGCCATGCATCTTGAAAAGGCCGGCGCACCCAAACCGCAGCTGGTGGTCTGGCCGGAAACCGCAATGCCTTTCTTCTTCCAGAGCCATCCCCTTGGCCGCGATCTTCTAAGAGCCGTGCAAAGCCTCGACATACCCCTGCTGTTTGGAGCGCCCGGCTTTACTTCGGTTACGGGAGTTGCGCGCTCCAAGTGGCCCATATTCAATCGCGCGTATCTGCTTGTTCCCGGACAATCGCCATGGCAAACCTATGAAAAAGAGCACCTCGTTCCTTTTGGAGAATACCTGCCTTCCTTTCTGGATTTTCCCGCTCTTCAGGTTCTTTTCCAGGGGGTTGGCGCGTTCAGCAAAGGCACGCGCACCGCGCCTTTGCAGCTTGACAATCTTGCTCTTGGGGTGCTCATCTGCTATGAAACCATTTTTCCGGAACTGGCTCAGGCACGGGTAGACGCAGGAGCTTCAGTTCTTGTCAATATCAGCAATGATGCTTGGTTTGGTCTTACATCGGCCCCTTTGCAGCATCTGCACCAGACCGTAATGCGCGCGGTAGAACAAGGACGTTTTTTTGTCCGCTGCACCAATACAGGCATCACGGCCATAATCGACAATAAAGGCCGCATCGTACATTCCGGGGGCCTTTATATTGCGGAAACACTCAGCGGCGCAATTCCCGCAATACACGAAAAAACCATATTCCATATGCATGGAACTAAACTTCTTGTCGTAATGTATGGCATATGCTTTGCTTTTTTCGCGCCCCCATGCTTCTCTTCAGTCAGACGGCGTTCACTATGAAATTTGACAAAATACGATGGACCTGAGCGCCCGGCAACCGGACTCAAAACGCGCGGGCCTTTCTCTGTCTCTGTAAAAACATCAAAAAAAGGTTATTCCATCCCATGCTGCACCTGAATGAACTCAGACCACAGGTTGTCGCCCAGACCAAACTTTTCAACTCCTTATGGGGGCGTCTTTGACCTTTCCGGAGCGCGCGCCCGGCTAAACGAAATAGAAAAACAACTTTCGGCGCCGGATGCATGGAACGAGCCGGAAAGTCTGACCCCCGTGCTTCGGGAGAAAAGCGTGCTCGAAGCGACAATACAGCGTCTGGCGCGTCTGGAAAAGGCGAAAGACGACATGGAAGAATGGCTGTCTCTGGCCAGCGAAGAAGACGACCAGGAAGCGCTGCAATCTCTCGCCGAACAAATTGATGTCGTCCGCACCGCGCTTGAGGAGGCGGAAATAGCCCTGCTTCTTTCGGAAAAAGAGGACGCCATGCCTGCGATTCTGGAAATCCACCCCGGCGCCGGCGGCACGGAAGCGCAGGACTGGGCGGAAATGCTTCTGCGCATGTATATGCGCTGGGCGGACGCGCACGGGTGTAAAACCGAATATCTTGATTATCTTGCAGGCGACGAGGCCGGCGTGAAAAGCGTCACGTTGCGCATTGAAGGCATTAATGCCTATGGCCTTTTGAAAAGTGAAAAAGGCATCCACAGACTCATCCGCATCTCGCCTTTTGACTCGTCCGGACGCAGACACACTTCATTTGCATCTGTTGACGTCGTGCCGGATATAGGTCAGGATATCAACATCGACATAAAAGAAAGCGATTTACGGATTGATATTTTTCGCTCCAGCGGTCCGGGCGGGCAAAGCGTCAACACGACCAGTTCCGCCGTGCGCATCACGCATATACCAACGGGCATTGTGGCTCAGTGCCAAAATGAAAAATCGCAGCACCATAACAAAGAAACCGCGATGCGCGTGTTGCGGGCCCGATTGTATGAAATGGAGCTAAAGCGCCTTGAACAGGAAAAAAAGACGCAATACGCCGACAAAGATGCAATCAATTTCGGCAGTCAGATACGGACCTATACCCTCCAGCCGTACAGACTGGTCAAGGATCACAGGACAAACACGGAAGCGACGGACGTGGACGCGGTGCTAAACGGCAACCTGAACAGATTTATGAAAGACTATCTCTTATATTTGCACGAACAAAAAAACAATTGAGTCGCCCATGCTAAACGCTGACGGCACGCAACCTGACGCAAAACAGGACTGGAAAAAGCAACTGGAGTCTTTTCCCTGTGAAAAGGCTCTGGCGCGACTTATATCCGCATTGAAAGAACTGCGAACCGCGCGCAGGATGGACAAAACCAGCGCGGTCGCCGTCTTTCATATATTTCCCAACATGTCCAAAAAGGAATGGCAGTCGCTTGCCCAAAAATATCATCTTGAAGACTGGGTGGCCGTGCCTTTTGATTTCACGCCCGAAAACATGCATAAAAATTCCCAGGCGCTGTTTGAATACATTCTTGCCAAAGAAAATTTTGACCCGCTTACCAAGCTGCCGAACCGGAACCAGTTTGAAAACAGACTCAAAGCGGAGATGCAAAGGGCCGGCCACACAGGTACAGATTTAAGCGTAATGCGTATTGCCATAGATCACGCCGGGGACATTAAAAAACGGTTTGGCGTCACGGCCCGGGAAGCGGCTTTGGTCAAAATCGCCGAAATCATACGCACCTGCTCAAGAATGTATGATTTATGCGCGCGCCTTGTGAGCGACGAATTTGCGCTGATTCTGCCGGGAACTCCTCCTCTGCGGGCTCTTGCCATGGCGGAACGCCTGCGGGATCATGTCCATGCGGCGCACATCTCCACTGAAGACGGAGAAACGTTTTCCGTAACGTTCTCAGCAGGCATCGCCAGTTTAAGTCAGGGGCCGGGAATCACCCCGGCCGCGCTTGTCGAAAAGGCCGGGGAAGCGCTTTGCCAGGCAAAACAGCAGGGATATGACCGGGTTTTTCTGGCCGGCAACTTTTCCGATTACGACACCAAGGTCCAGTCATCGGAAAAATTATTCCTTTTCTTTGGAGACGCTGAAAGCAGGGAGCCTTCATCATGATTTCAAATAAAACCTTAAGCGTCGCCATCATGAGCGGAAAAGGCGGCGTAGGCAAAACCAACATCGCCCTGAACGTCAGTTATGCGCTTTCAGAGTCTGAACATCCGATTTTGCTTGTGGATTGCGACCTTGGACTTGCCAATCTTGACGTGTTGCTGGGGCTTGCGCCCACGCATACCTTACAGGACATAATTGTACGCGGCATACGGGCGCGCGACGCCATTATGGCTTTAAACAACCGCTTTTTCTTTCTACCCGCTGCATCCGGGGTTCCTCAACTTTCGGAACTTGACGAAGACATGCTGACTCTTTTGGTCGAACGCCTGACCCCGACGCTGCCGGGGTTTGATTTTGCCCTTTTCGACTGCGGGGCGGGCGTCAATTCCATGGTCCTCTCCTTTGCGCGCATGGTGCATATGCGCATCATTGTAGTCACGCCGGAGCCTTCATCATTGACCGACAGTTATGCGCTCATGAAAATTCTCCACAGCCAGTATCATATCCGCACATTTCACATTATTGTCAATCAGGTCGAAAACGCCAAGGAAGAAGCGCTGACCTACCAGCGACTCACATCGGCGTGCAGTCGTTTTCTTGGTTTTTCTCCAGTGCTTTTGGGAAGCATTCGTCAAGACAAGGCCATCCCTGAAGCCGTACGGCGGCAAAAACCGCTCCTTGGACTGACCAACAGTTCGCCTGCGGCCAAAGCGCTGCACGACATATCCATGCGGTTGGCGAAAGTCAGGTCGAATCTGTTGCCTCTGGTCGATGACGCGCCGCTTTACATCCCAGGGCAATATAATCCATCATTCTAATTACAGACTTGGCTGCATGTCGGGCTGCACGGGATGCCGCGCAATGAGGGACCGGAATGCGGCAATGCCCGCCCGACTCACTGAACAAACCAGGAGGGGGAACATGAATAAAAGCGAACTGATCAGAGTGCTTTCCGAAAGGACGCAGATATCTCTGGAGGAGGCCAGTCTTACTGTACATGCGCTTATCGACGGCATGAAGGATACGCTCATCAAAGGCGGCCGGGTTGAAATCCGCGGGTTTGGCAGCTTTAAAATCAAAAAATATGAAGGATACGTCGGGCGCAACCCGAAGACCGGGGAAACTGTCGCTGTTCCGGACAAGTGTCTGCCTTTTTTCAGACCGGGCAAGGAACTCAAGGAATATCTGAATGAATAAGGCGGGAATCATTTTCCTGCTTTTAATCGTCATGGCAGGATGCACAGCGTCTAAAAACGGAAGAACCGCCGCAAAGATATTCGAAGGACAAAACCAGGGTTCCAACCCGGTTTTGCGTATTGTCTACAGCGCAAACACGTATGGGCAATTCAAGCCCGAAGCCGGCTGAGCGCAAAGCCGCAATGGCGGACTGGCCCGGAGGGCCGTCGCGTATGCAGTTTTGCGTGAAAGAACAACCGCCCCTGTTTTGTTCATATCGGGCGGGGGAGAATTTTTGCCGGCTTCAGGAACGGCGCCGGCGCATGAAGAGCTTGATGTTTTTACCCAGGCCATGGAGCGATTGGCTATGGATGCAGGCTATATGAGCTCGCGGGAAGCGCGGCATGTCCTCGCCGCACACGGGGAAATGCCCAAAAATTTTCTCTCTCCCCAAAAAGCGCCGCAACATCTTGTTCTTGAAAAAGAAACAGCCCAGGGCATACGCCGTATCGGCATCGTTTTTTTCCCGGAATTTTCCCCAAAGGCCTTGGTTCAGAAAAAACAGGAGCGCGATATCATCAATGCCGGAAAAAAACTTATGGAATCCGCCGATCTTGTCATCGGCATAAGTCTTTGGGGAGAAGCGCGAGATTCCTCATTTTTGTTCTTGGCAGCCGGCGCGTTTGACCTTATCCTGAGCAGCGGACCCGGCGGAATATTTGAACTGAAAAGGCTGCCGGATGCGCCGGGAATCGCGCTTTTGCGTCCCGTGGACTGGGGAATGGCGGTTCCATATGCCGACCTTCTCAAATGGCCGGCGCGTTCCGGTCAGGAAGACGCCGCGCTTGCGTTTCAACTGAACATTGAACCTCTTGGGGACGATGTCCCCGATGATCCATTCATGGCGGCTTTACTTGGACAGATGCCGGGAGCAGCCGCCGATTTTGGGCAATCCCTGGAAGAGACTACAGCCGGAGAAGATTTTCCGCCCCCGGGAGATGACATTTTTTCGCCTGCCCAGCCTGTGAACAATTGCCGGTAAGCGCTCGTCCGCAAACGCGCGGCCCATGCCCGGGCATATGACCTTTCCGGCAGAAACATCCTAAGGAGTATATTATGCGTCTGAAAGGTGCTTTTACAGCTCTGGTCACCCCGTTCAAAAATGGGCGCATAGACGAAGAGGCATACCGCGCGCTTATTGAATGGCAGATCACGGAAGGAATCAATGGCGTCGTGCCCTGCGGAACCACCGGTGAATCCGCCACATTAAGTCACAAGGAACATGAAGCGGTCATTCGCATTTGCGTGGAACAGGTCAATGGCCGCGTGCCTGTCGTCGCAGGCGGCGGCTCGAACAACACGACGGAAGCCATAAGCCTGACGCGCTTTGCCAAGGACGCCGGGGCCGACGCTGTATTGCACATAACCCCCTACTATAACAAACCCACTCAGGAAGGTCTCTACCAGCATTTCAAAGCAATCGCGGAAAACGTGGATATCCCCCTTGTGCTGTACAATGTTCCGGGACGCACTGGAGTCAATATGCTGCCGGCGACCGTGGCCCGCCTGGTCCGCGATGTTCCGACAGTGTGCGCGCTTAAAGAGGCCACAGCCAACCTGACCCAGGTTTCTGAAACCATAGAGCTTTGTAAAGGCAAACTCACCCTGCTTTCCGGCGATGATTTCACCATTCTGCCGACCATGGCTGTAGGCGGCGTTGGCGTCATCTCTGTTTTGTCCAACATTTTGCCGAAAGATACCGCATGCCTGTGCAGGGCCATGGAAGAAGGCGACTATGAAGAAGCGCGCCGGTTGCATTTCAAAATGATGCCCCTGACCAGACTGCTTTTCTGCGAAACCAACCCGACTCCAGTGAAAACTGCGCTGGCCCTCATGGGAAAAATCGGACCGGAAATGCGTCTGCCGCTTGTGCCCATGAGCGAACCGAATGAAAAGAAACTGCGCCAGGAACTGGAAAGACTGAACCTGATTTAGGGCAATGACGCGACACGCGCAAACCGGAATCCGCACGTTCCGGCCATAAGACCTGCGGCGCGCATTGCGCGCCGCGATTGCCATGCTCCATCTTGCCGTTTGATACATAACTTGCCTGAATTCCTGGAGGAGGAACATATGGAAGCACCGGAAAAGAATTTAGCCCTTGATCTTGTTCGTGTTACGGAAGCCGCCGCGCTTGCTTCGGCACGATGGCTTGGCAAAGGCAATACCGACGCCGGCGACGGCGCCGCCGTTGACGCCATGCGCTTAAGCTTCAACAACCTGCCCGTCAAAGGCCGGGTCATTATCGGGGAAGGCGAAAAAGACAACGCCCCCATGCTCTACAACGGCGAAGAAGTCGGCATGGGACACGGCCCGGCATATGACATTGCGGTGGACCCTGTAGAAGGAACCAAGCTTCTGGCATATGGACGCCCAAACGCCATTTCCGTTGTCGGCGCATGTCCGGCGGGAAGCATGTACAATCCCGGCCCAAGCTTCTATATGCAAAAACTGGTTGTCCCCCCCGAAGCGCGCAATGCCGTCGACATTGACGCCCCGGTGGAAGAAAATCTGCGCAGCATCGCCCGGGCTCTTGGCAAGGACGTTGATGACCTTATTGTATTTGTTCTCGACAAGCCGCGTCATGAAAAACTCATTCGCAAAATTCGCGAAGCGGGCGCACGCATTCAGTTGCACAGCGACGGCGACGTGGCCGGCGCGCTCATGGCTGTGGACCCGCGTTCCGAAGTTGATGTGATGATCGGAACCGGCGGCACGCCGGAAGGCGTCCTGGCCGCGTGCGCAATCAAGGGCATCGGCGGACAGATCTTCGCGCGCCTTGACCCTCAATCCTACATGGAACGCGAGGCCCTT
>CALUUT010000004.1 GCA_944324045.1 uncultured Desulfovibrionaceae bacterium
ACGTGTGCTCTTCCGATCTAATGAGCGTGGAGAGACTCTTTCCCCCTGTCGTGGCGCGCTCGCCTTAAATCTGGGTAAATTCGCCACTGCTCCCTACTGCTTTCGCCATGCTATATAGCAGCAAAAAAGACAGGAGGGATAACAATGAGTAATCTTACGCAGCAGGAAAGGAATGTAATTTCTCTTTTTCTGATGGGCCTCAAGACTAAAAGAGATTGCAGAACGTCTTTTTATCACGTCTAAAACTGTTCATAATCATCTTTTCAACGCCAGAAAAAAACTTTCTCTCCACAAGACAGTTGAACTATTTCGTGTTGAAATTGAGAGAGAAGAATCATCGGAAGATAATGTATATCTTACATCGAGATGGAGTGAGGTTCTTGAGGCATATTTGGACGGACTAACCGACAAAAAGATCGCTGAACAGCTTGGTATCGGATACAGTGCCGTCAGGCGTCACAAAGAGCGGATGAAGGATGCCAATGGCTGCAATTCCATGCGGGAGTTGGGGGCATTCTACAAAAGAGGCCGCAAGGCGAGCGAGGATAAAACGCATGATGACTGAGGGAAAAACCATTATCCTTTCCTCCCCTGACGAACTGCTCCCTCTTATAACGGAGGCGGTTCGCATCGCCTTGTGTGAACATCCGACAAATACATCTGAATTGCCGGATAAAAGGCTGCTTGCTCCGAAAGATGTGGAAAGAGAATTCGGAATTCCTCAACGGACCCTCGCCTATTGGCGTCAGGAAAGCGTTGGCCCGGCTTATACAACTTTCGGCAGACGCATCTTTTATGAACGCGACGTGCTGGAAGCCTATATTGCCTCCGGGCGTATCCATACTTCAGAGTCATCCAAATGATAAATGCCTCAAGCCAGTATCTCGCCGATGATCGAGAGCTTTTCGCTTTCCTGTCCGGGGAACAGGTGGGCATACCGCATAGTCATGGAGATATTCTTGTGCCGCATGAGCTTTTGCAGCTCCATGAGTGTGACCTTGCCGGACTGTGCCAGCCAGGATGCGAAGGTATGCCGCATGGTGTGCAGGGTGACGGCGTACAGGCTGTCGCCGTCTTCCGGGGCCAGTCCGAGCTTTCTGACGGCGGTCTGGAAGCAGGCGGGCGTCTTGGTGAACGCCGTCTTCTTCCGAGGCTGCTGAAAGATTGGCTCCGCAGGCTTGCGCCTGTATGCCTGAAGCATCCGAATCATATCTTCCGGTACCCGGACGAAGACTCGCTTTCCCCCTTTCTGAATAATGTAGAGGCCGCAGGCATTGGCGTCCACGTCCTGTCCACGCAGCTTGAAAATCTCCGTGGGGCGAAGACCGGTTCGCAGCGAGAGCAGGGCCATGTCATGCAACTGCGGATGCCGCTTTTCAAGGTCATCCAGAAGGGCCTTGGCCTCCTCTCTGGTCAGGAAGCGCAGCCGTTCGTTGTTGGCTTTGACCATCGCCCAGTGCCGCCTCTGGTGGACAGGGGATTAACGCCGCTCCACATGCCGGTGGCAATGGCGCGGTTGATGGCGGAGCGCATGAAGGAAAAGATGTTGTTCACGGTCTGCCCGGCCAGAGTTTTTCGCTTTCCTCTTCTTGTGGACTTGCTCTTTTTGGGTTTAGTATTCCCTGTGGGCGTTTTCAGGAGCTGTGCCTTGAGGTTGGAGAGCAGATTCGGAGTCAGCTCGACTACGGGCAAGCAATGAATTTTGTCCTTGAGATGCGCCGCGTATTGGCTATAATGTTGGTCAACGTATTTCCCCTCGCTTCTGCCCCAGGCAAGATAGGCATCAACGAGGTCCCCTGTGGTCACTTTTTCGCGTTCCACGGGATTGACGCCGGTAACGGCAATTTCAGCAAGGAATTTTGCCCGCTCTTTTTGTACCAGGGCCGGACGGATGCCCTTACTGTGTCTGCCGACAGTTTTCCAATGCCCCTTGCCTTGGGTGTCCTTGTAGCAGAAGCAGTAAATGCGATCCGGCAGGCCGGTTCTTGGATCACGTTTGGCGGACAGGCGATAGAAAACGCCCTCGAACTTGGTTTTGATGTATTTTCGGCTGGTTACGTCGCTCATGAAGAAATAATAACGGCGAATTACTCAAATTGGAAGATGATTATCCATTTGTTATCCAAAAGGCATTTTGCCAAAACTTCTTCAGACTATAACATGCCTGATTTACTTATTATTTTGGCAGCAATGCTCGCAACATGTGAGGGAGAGAGAGAGAGAGATTGCCATGAATTTCAAAACTGCCGTGAAAACATGCCTTAAAGAAAAATACATTGACTTCAACGGACGGGCCAGCCGTTCCGAATACTGGTATTTTGTCCTCTTTTACATCATCGTATGCTTCGTAATTGGGATTATTGGCGGCTTCATTTCTCAAACCGCGCTTGGGGCGCTTTCCGTCATCGTCTCTCTGGGACTGCTGCTGCCGTCGTTTGGCGTGGTGGTGCGCCGGCTTCATGATCTGGACAAACGCGGCTGGTGGATATTCATCAACCTGATTCCCATTCTCGGCGGTCTGGTGCTCCTGTTCTTTTTTGTGCAAAGAGGCACCGCAGGCCCGAACAGATTCGGGCCTGATCCCCTGCAAAACCAGAAAGCCGCCTCGAACGGAACGTCGAACCAGCTGTAAGCAAAAAAATGGATTGCCCGGCGGATATGGTTTGGCCGGGCAATCCATTTTCATGCCTCATCTGAAATTAAAAAACAAACGCTTCAAACCAGTACAGTTCCGCATCTGGCGCTTTCCAAGCGCCAAACGGCAGACCGGCCTTGCGGCACAATTGATCAAGGTAGGTTTGCCTGTCCCAATTCCATTCCACGGGAACCTGCGGCAAAAAAACGCCCTGGCGGCCGTTTTTGCGCAACAAAAGCCCATGCCGCCCTATTTCAATGGCCTCAGGATTCGGACAGCGGACAAGCGGGCTCATGACTGAAATCTCCACCGTCATGCGCGCCGCCTCTTCCGGGGTCAACGGCGGAAAGCGGCAATCCTCGAACGCGGCGGCAAAGGCCATATCCGCCACCGTCCGGTACAACGGCTTCATGCCCACAATGTTGCCGATGCAACCGCGCAGCCGCCCGTCAATTTTAAGCGTCACAAAAGCGCCGAAGGGTTCTCGAAGCACGCTGTTTTCCGGCGGAACGTTCTCCAGCTCCGGACGAACCCCGGATGCCAGCCCGCGGCGAATGGCTTCACGCGCCGCGTCATGCAAAAACGTCTGTTCCTCATCCGTCAAATGCAATGAAAAATGTTCCGTCATGTTTTCCTCCACGACAGCCAACGGTCCGTCAATACAAAACGGCGCGGCGTCTTCTTTGATGCCGCCCAAAGCGCGTCATGCGGCAGCCGCTCTTTATGCGCCCCAAAACCTGAACGTTCGCCTAAAACCCCTTTTCCAACGGCGGCCACACCAGGCACGGCACGCCTTCCGCCATAATTTGCCCTGTGAAGCCGTCGCTGTCCTGGCCATGCAAAGGCGGCAATATGGAAACATGGCGGCCGCTTCGTCTGACGCGCCCTTCAGCCAGCCACTGCAACGCCTGCGGGTATATCCTGTGCTCGCAGGCGTTGATCCTGGTTTGCAGGGCGCGCGGCGTGTCGTCCGGCAGCACGGGCACGGCGGCCTGAATGAGAATCGGGCCGCTGTCCACCACTTCTTCCACAAAATGGACCGTGCATCCGGCCATTTTCACGCCGTATTGAAGGGCGTCCGCCGGGGCCTTGGCGCCGGGAAAGGCGGGCAGCAGGGCCGGATGGATGTTGAAAATCCGCCCGGCATACACGTCAAGAAACTCGGAAGACAAAAGCCGCATGTATCCCGCAAGCACAATGCAATCAATATGTTCTTTTTCCAGTTCCCGAAGCATGGCCCGGTCGAATTCCTGACGGGTCTTGAACTCCCTGTGGTCGCGCGCCCAGGTTGGAATTCCAGCCTTGCGCGCCCGTTCCAGCACCGGCGCATCCGGCTTGTTGCACAAAACCCTAACGACATGGGCATGCAAAGCGCCGCTTTTGCTGTGCTCGAAAATGCTCTGGGCGTTTGTTCCATTCCCTGAGGCAAGAATAGCAATCTGCATCATGGCGGGGGCACCTTTTTTATCAAGAGTTTTTGAAAGACAGCTCAATCGCCTCAACCAGGGCCGGAATCGTGTATTCCTGAGGCTCAATGTTCGCGGGAAATCCGAATTCCTCAAGCGTGGCCCGCGTGACGGGCCCTATACAGGCAAAACGCACTGTTGCAAAAGCGCGCATGGTTTCCGGCGCAATGCGTTCAAAGAAATTGCGTACCGTGGAAGAAGAGGCGAAGGTAATGCAGTGGATATCTCCCGCTTCCAAATGACGCATGATGGCATCCTTGCTCTGGCAAACCGGCATTGTTTCATACACGGGCAAAACCGTGACGGACGCTCCGGCCGCCACAAGAGCTTCCGGCAACGCTTCTCTGGCGTTGCGCGCCCGGGGAATCAACACGTTGAGCCCGCATATGCCGCGCGCGACAAGCCCCTCGGCCATGCTTTCCGCAACAAACCGTTTTGGCACAAAATCAGGAAGAATGCCCCTTGCCCCAAGAGCCTGGGCCGTGCCCGGCCCCATGGCCGCAATCCGGCATTGCGCGAAAATCCTAGCGTCCCGGCCCATGGCGGTCAACACGGAAAAAAAACGCTCCACGCCGTTTGCCGAGGTGAACACAACCCAGTCATACCGGGAAAGTCTGAGCGCCGTTTCCCGGACAGGCTCGTCGGAAAGCGCTGTGACGGCTATGGTGGGAAACTCAAAAACCCGCGCCCCCAACGCTTCAAGACGGGAGCGCAGTTCCCCGGCCTGTTCCCGCGCCCTGGTGACCACGACGCCTTTTCCCAGAAGCGGCTTTTTCTCAAACCAGTTGAGCGAATCATGCAAGCGCACGACCTCCCCCACCACAAGCACGCAAGGCGGCGTCATATTCCGGGCTCTCGCCTCTTCGGGAAGCGCGTCGAGCGTGGAGACAAGACTCGCATGCAGGGCCGTGGTGCCCCAGCGAATCAGGGCCGCCGGCATATCCGGCCTCATGCCCGCGTCAATAAGCTTTTTACTGATCATGGGCAAATTTTTCACGCCCATGACAAACACCAGGGTGCTCGCTGAGCGCGCCAGAGCGTCCCAGTTGTGGACGGACTCCGGTTTAGACGGGTCTTCATGGCCGGTTATAAAACATACGGATGAGGACAGGCCGCGATGCGTCACGGGAATTCCGGCATAGGCCGGGGCCGCTATGGCGGACGTCACCCCTGGTATTTCCTCAAACGGAATTCCGGCCGCCGCCAGCGCTTCGGCCTCTTCGCCGCCGCGTCCGAATACATACGGATCTCCCCCTTTGAGCCGGGCCACGACTTTGCCTTCGCGCGCCTTTTCCAGCAGCAATCTGTTGATTTCGGACTGAGGAAGCGTATGGACCCCCTCGGTCTTGCCCACATAAATTCGCTCGGCATCGGGCCGGGCCGCTTCCAGAAACGCCTCATTGGCCAGATGGTCATAAATGACCACATCGGCCGCCGCCAGCGCCGCGCGGCCCTTGATGGTCAAAAGTCCGGGATCTCCCGGGCCTGCTCCAATCAGATACGCTTTCATCATGGTCTCCATTACGGTTTATGGGGCATGATTCTTATGATTCCGATGCATTTTTCCGCACATAAACGGAAAAAACACGCACGCGACCGGGGAAAACCGCGCTGGCCGGAATATACCAGAAAAAAAGCGCCGTGCCCACATGCGCGCCCGCCCACAGGGCCGCTTTTTCCAAACGGCTACAGAAAAAACGCCGATACGCTATATTCTGAAAAAAATAAAAACAGGCCGGGAGGGCATCCGCGGCCTGTCTGACGGCTCTTTCGTTTCATTTATCCGGCGGCGGCGCGCATCCACAGCGCATATCCGGCTATTCTTCCAAAGCTTCCTTAAAACGCGCCTTCAAGGCATCCAGCTTTTTCCGGGCGACGTCGATTTCAAGCAAACGCTCGCGGTCCTTGGCCACAACTTCGGCCGGAGCGCGCTCCACATATTTTTCATTGGCGAGTTTGCCGGAAAGCATGGCGCTTTCCTTGTCCAGCTTTGCCGTTTCCTTGTCCAGCCGGGCCAGCTCAGCCGCAAAATCAACAATCCCGGCCAACGGCACAATAATTTCATTGCCGCGCGCAACCCCGCTTGCCGACGCTCTGGGCGGCTCCGCATGCGCATCCGCAACCAGGGACTCAAGCCGCGCAAGCGTGCGCACGCGCTCCTCGTTCGCCATAATAATCGCGGCATCCGCCGGGCTTGCGGGCCGCACCATAACATTAAGCTTCAACGCCGGGGAAATATTCAGCTCCGCGCGAATCGTGCGCACCGTGCCGGTCACTTCCTGCACCAACTCCATATCCCGGGCCGCGGCCTCATACTCGCGTTTGGGATTCGCCTTGGGGAACGGCGCGCACGCGATATCGCCGCAATGCGCATTGTTGTCCGGATTCGCGCTTTGCGGCAAAGCCGCCCAGATTTCAGCCGTAACAAAGGGCATAATCGGATGTAAAAGCGTCAGAAATTCACGCAGCACGGTCAAAAGCACGCACTGGGCGACGCCTTGACGGGTTCCGCCAGCCTGCATATCCGGCTTGATCAGCTCAAGGTACCAGTCGCAGAACTCGCTCCACAGGAATTTATAGAGATTCTGGGCCGCATCGTTGAACCGGTACCCGCTGATAGATGCATCCGTATCAGCCTTGACTTTTTCAAGGCGCGTCAAAATCCACTGGTGATGCAGGCACTCGGCCTTGTTTTCGAAATAACGCGCAATGTCGTCAAAATCATAGTCAGGCACATCCGCATCCGGCAGATTCATGAGCGAAAACCGGGCCGCATTCCAAAGCTTGTTCACAAAATGGCGGTATCCTTCGATGCGCTCCTCGGAAAGCTTGATATCCCGGCCCATGGCCGCAAAGGCGCACAAGGTGAACCGCAAGGAGTCCGTGCCGTACTTCTCGATCATTTCCAGCGGGTCAATGACGTTGCCCGTGGATTTGGACATTTTCTTGCCTTCGGCGTCGCGCACCAGGGCATGAATATAGACGTCCCGGAACGGGACTTCGCCCATAAAATGCTGCCCCATCATAATCATGCGCGCAACCCAGAAAAAGAGGATATCAAATCCCGTGACCAGCACGGACGTGGGATAAAAAACCTCAAGCTCTCTGGTGCGTTCCGGCCAGCCCATGGTCGAAAACGGCCACAACGCGGAAGAAAACCAGGTGTCAAGAACATCCGGGTCCTGCTCCAGTCTCGAACTTCTGCAATGCGGGCACTCTTTCGGCGTTTCAACGGCCACAATAAGTTCGCCGCAGTCCTGACACGTCCAGGCCGGAATGCGATGCCCCCACCATATCTGACGGCTTATGCACCAGTCGCGGATATTGTCCAGCCAGTTATAATAGGTCTTTGTCCAGTTTTCCGGCACGATGCGTATTTCCGCGGGCACGGCGGCGCGCGCCTTGGGCGCCATCTTGGATGTGGCCACAAACCATTGCGTGGAGACATAGGGCTCAATCACGGATTTACAGCGGTAGCACACCCCCACATTGTTCTCGTGCGGCTCAACCTGGACCAGGAATCCCTGCTCCTCAAGGTCGGCCACAATGCGCTTTCTGGCTTCATCGCGAGAAAGCCCGGCGTAAGGCCCGGCTTCTTCGTTCATGTTGCCCATGTCGTCGATAACCTGTCTGAATTCAAGATGATGCTTAAATCCAAGCTGCCAGTCATTCACGTCATGGGACGGCGTCACCTTGAGCGCCCCGGTCCCGAACTCCCGATCCACGTATTTGTCGGCAATGATGCGGATTTCACGATTCGTAAGCGGCAAACGCACGCTTTTGCCGATTAGATGCTGGTAACGCTCGTCTTCAGGATGCACGCACACGGCCGTATCCCCCAGCATGGTTTCCGGCCGGGTGGTGGCGATTACGATATCCCCGGAGCCGTCCGCAAGCGGATAGCGAATATGCCAGATAAAACCGCGCCGGGGCGTATGCTCGACTTCGTCGTCGGCAAGCGCCGTATGGCAGCGCGTGCACCAGTTGATGATATAATCGCCCTTGTAAATGAGCTTGTCTTCGTACAGCTTGACGAAAACCTCGCGCACGGCCTTCGACAATCCCTCGTCCATGGTGAAACGCAGTCTGGTCCAGTCCACGGACGCGCCCATGGCCCGAATCTGGCGAAGGATATTGTCGCCATACTGTTTTTTCCACTCCCAGACCCGTTCCACAAAGGCTTCGCGCCCCAGGTCCTGACGTTTTTTTCCTTCCTTGGCGAGCCGGCGCTCCACCACGTTCTGGGTGGCGATGCCCGCATGGTCCATGCCCGGAATCCAGAGAACCTTCTTGCCCTTCTGCCGGTTATACCGGCAGAGAATATCCTGAAGCGTCAGATTGAGCGCGTGCCCGATATGCAGGTTGCCGGTCACATTCGGCGGCGGAATGACAATGGAAAAAGGCTCGCCCGGCCCATCAGGGTCCGGCGTAAAGGTCTTCTCCGTTTCCCAGTGAACGCGCCAGCGCTCTTCCACGTCCTTGGGCTCATAGCCTTTGGGCAGGGCGTTTTCCGCCATAGCATTTCTCCATTGCGCTTGCCGTCCCAAAAAGAACAGCGCTTAAAAAAACCGCTCTTTACTGCGTTTTCCAAAACAGCCGGCTTGCCCGGCGTCATACCGCCGACGCGCCAGCCCGCCTATAAAAACCGCCGCGAACCGCCTTCCCTAAAAAAGGAAACTGCAAAAATGCGGGGTCACCGGCTTCCCTGTTTGTCAATCCGCTTTTCCCCTATACGCAAACGGCCTTAAACCCGGCAACACGTTTGGCAAACCGCAGGCGGCATACATAAAAAACATGTCCGCACCAAACGGACCAGCAAAGCGCGCGACGCTGCGAAACCCGCGCGCCGCGCTTCGAACCATTGCGCACCGGTCCTTATAGCGCAGGGGGTGCCGGATGACAAGCGAAAGCGCCCCGTCCGGCCTGCCGCAACGCCGCGCCGGACCCGCATTCCCTTCCCGGTCCGCCCAAAGAAAACCGGCATCTAAAGGCTTTTCCTTTACGGCCGATATTGATATATTTCCGGTCGTGGAGGATTAAGGACGTCATGAATGTTTCACCCCCCTGCTATGGTTTCATTCCAGCGCGTTTCGCCTCAAGCCGCTTTCCTGGAAAACCCCTTGCGGACATATTGGGAAAACCCATGTTCTGGCATGTATATACCCGGGCCGCGCAGTGCCCGGCGTTTCACTCCGTGACGGTGGCGACGGACGACGCGCGTATTGAAAAAGCCGCGCGCGCCCTTGATGTGCCCGTGGTCATGACTCGCGCGGACCATTCCAGCGGAACCGACCGCATCCATGAGGCCGCGGAAATTCTTGGCGTTCCGGATCATGCGGTTGTGGTCAACATTCAGGGAGACGAGCCCGCGCTTGCCCCGCAGATGCTCAACGAGCTTGTCGCTCCGTTTTTTGCAGAGCCCGGCCTTATGGCCACGACGCTCGCCCACGAAATCGACGCCCGGGAAGCGGCGCGGCCGGACAGAGTCAAGGTGGTTCTGTCGCCCAAAGGCGACGCCCTGTATTTTTCCAGAGCCGCGATTCCCTATTCAGAAGCTCAGGACGCCTTGTTCTGGGGCCACATCGGACTGTATGCGTTTCGCATGGAAGCCCTGCGCGCCATAACAAAACTGCCGCCTTCTCCTCTTGAACGGCGCGAAAGACTTGAACAATTGCGTCTTTTGGAAAACGGCATGAATATCCGGGTGGTTCTCACGCGCTTTGCATCGCGTGGAGTGGACCGCCCCGAGGACATTCCCCATATCATTGAAATGATGCGAAACGAACCGCATTGCGTCAAACGCTGACGCATTCTTTCGCGCGCAACCCCATTTTTCCGGATACCGACATGTCGACAGAACTCATCAAAGCGCGGCAGCTCATAGGTCAGGTGCGCAGCAACCTGAAACAGGGAAAAATCATTCCCGCGGCCCAGGGGCTGCATTCGGCCATAAGCATCATCCTGCGCACGTCGCTTCTCATGAACGAAAAGGAAGAATTCGACAAGCTGCTCCTTGACGCCACCATGACTCTGGCCAACGACCCTCTGGTGCGCCAGAAGTTTCCTCTGGCCATTCAATATAAGCCCGGCGAGGAACGCCAGCTCCTTGAAGTCCTGCACGCGCTTATGGACGCGCTGCAGGAAGAAACCGTGCGCGCCGCCGAAGATTTTCTGCAAAAAACCCAGGAACGCAAACAAAAACAACTGGATCAAGCCCGGGAAAATTTGAAGGCCGGCAATCTTGACGCGGCAAAACGCACATTTCAGTCCCTGCGCAACGAGTTTTCCAATGACCCGGAGCTTATGCGCAACATTGGCGAGGCGCTTTTCGACGCTCAGTTTTTTGAAGAAGCCTGCGAATATCTGGCCAAAGCCCTGGAGCTCAATCCCGGCTCCATCCAGGTTTACAACCGCATCGGCATCGCCCTGCGCAAGCTTGGCCGCTTCAAGGCCGCGGAACAATATTACCGCAAGGCCATTGAATGGAAGGACGACGATCCAAACATCTTTTTTAATCTGGGCCGATTGTACGTGGAATGGAAGCAATGGCGCAAGGCCCTGAAAGCAGCCAAAATCGTCTTGCGTCTGAATCCGGATTTCGAGCCCGCGCAAAAACTCCAGGCTTTTGTGGAAAAAAAACTGGAACGCCTGCAAGACTGACCCGGCGTGTCCGGACTTTTCAGCCCGCATGGCCCACGGCCTGGATGCGGGCTTTTCTTTTTTCAACGCGCCGCTGCAGGAAAAACAATTCGCCGCTCAAAGCGGCACGACCAAACCGTAAAGACCTATCCGCGTAAAAACAAATCCTGTTTCCCGGTTTTATTCGCTTGTCCGCAACCCACATTATGCTTTATACTGAACGCTCTTTTTTTCGCTGGTCTCGCCGCATAGATGACCTCTTTCGGGATCAGCCGGACGTGCCACCATTTTCATGCTGCAGGCGGAGCGCTCATGAACATATCGATTGAATCACTGAAAAGCATCCTTGAAAATCCCAATGTCAAACAGATTCTGAACCGGAATCCGCCGGGGGAAATGCTGTTCGTTTTAATCGCAGTCTGCGTGCTGTGCGTCGTGGTGCATATCGCGTCCGGATACGTGCAGCAACGAATTGAACGTTTCGTCAATAAAAACAACTGTCGTTTGTCCATACCAGGCGGGAGGGGGGCGGCATCGTCCGGAAACGGCGCAAAAACGGAGACTTCAGGGCCAGGCTGCATGGATCTTGCCATGTTCGGCCGCGTGTTCAGGGGAATAAAACGGTTTTTATACTTCGGCGTGCTCTACTGGGGCGTGGACGCGCTTAATCTCCCGCCGGCCTATGCCCGGGCCGCGACCCTGCTTTTCAATATTCTTTGCGCATACGCCGGCGTCGTCCTTCTTTCCGCGCTCGCGCCCTTTATCCTGGACCTCTATCTGCGCCGGCACGGCGCCACGCTGGGCACCTCCCGCAACAGAGCCATTCTGCCCATCATGCAAAGCATGGTCTGGGCGCTTGGATTCACCTTTCTTCTGGACAATCTCGGCTTTCAGGTTTCCACCATCATCGCAGGTCTCGGCATCATGGGCGTCGCCGTGGGGCTTGCAGGACAAGCCATTCTAAGCGACTTTTTCAGCTACCTGGTCATTCTTCTGGACCGGCCTTTCAGAATAGGCGACTATGTCGAGCTGGCCGACGGCCGGGCCGGCGACGTGGAATATGTGGGATTAAAAACCACGCGCCTGCGCAATCTGGATGAAGATTTCATCGTTTGCGCCAACTCGGAAATGACCAAAGGCCTCATTACCAATCAGGGCAACATCCGGGAACGCAAAGTCGTGACCAACCTTGGGATTACCTATGAAACCTCCATGGAAAAACTCCGGGCCATACCGAACATCTTACATGAAATTATCGAAAGCTTTCCGGAATGCCGATTTAATCGCGCCTGCTTTCTGGATTATGGGGATTCCAGCCTCAACTACCAGCTTGTCTATTTTGTCAAGGAACGACGCGGCGGGATTGTGGATTTCATGAACACCCGTTCTGAAGTCAACTTAAGCATCAAGGCGCGCTTTGACGCCCAGGGCATCGATTTTGCGTACCCCACATCCACGATTTACCTGAACCGGACTCCGGACTCCGCGCCGCCTGCACAACGCAATGCAGTCCCCAAAAGTCAGGTGCCCCCCCATTCCGCGCCAGAATTCGGCCAGCAGCCCGAAAACCGGCAATCGAACACGAATGGGGCCTCATCCCATCCCTGAACTTGCGGTTTTCCGCAACCTGAGTAACAATACTGGATATGACGCCCTCATGCAACGCCCCCAACCAACCGAAAAAACGGTTTAAAACGCTTGCTCGTCGGATATGACGCAATCAAAACGGCCCGCGGGGTTTCTCATTGCCGCGCCCATGAGCGGCAGCGGCAAAACGCTGGTCAGCGCCGGACTTATGGCCGCTTTACGGGCGCGCGGTTTTTGCGTGCGGCCGTTCAAAGTCGGACCGGACTATATTGATCCCTTGCACCACCTTGAAATAACAGGCCGCGTCAGCCACAATCTGGATGCCTGGATGCTCGGCAAACAGGGCTGCCGGGAATTGTTCTTCCGCATCATGCAAAGCGAAACATGCGCGCCGGATGCATGGGCCGCGTTTTTGAGCTCTCCAGCCTGTCCAGAACCAGAACGCCGGGCCAAAAACGCAGACCCGGCGGCTCCGGACGTTCGGCCCATTCCCGCGAACGACCCCGCGCCTGAAGCAGGCCCTGAGCCGCGCATTGCGATTGTGGAATCCGCCATGGGACTGTTCGACGGCATTTCCGGCGCAAGCAATGCCTGTTCCGGCGCGGAAATGGCGTATTGGCTCAATCTTCCCATAATTCTGGTCATGGACGCCCGCTCCACGGCGCGCACGGCGGCGGCCATGATTCGCGGCCTGCACGCCTGCGACCCGGATATTTCCTTAAGCGCCGTCATCTTCAACAGGGTGTCTTCCTCAAATCACGCCGCCATGCTGGCTGAAGCCATGAAATGCATGCTGCCTGAGCTGCCGGTGCTTGGATTTTTGCCGCACGAACAAAAATTTGGCGTGGCCAAACGCCATCTGGGATTGGTTCTGCCCGGTGAACATGTTTGTGCGCGCAAGACGGAGCTCGCGGCCTGGATTGAAGCAAACCTGGATATGGAGCGCTTGCTTGCCGTGGCGCGCGCATGCCCCACAGCGCCCGGCGCGTTCCCGCTCTCGCCCCGGAAAACGAATGCGGCCCACGCTGGCGTTGCGCCAGGCATGGAACCCAAAGACGAGGCCATGCCGGACGCCGCTCAAAAAGCCACGAACACGACAACGGAGACGGCATACTGCTCAAAAGCCGCTTTCCGGACCAGAATAAAAGAAAAAGTGCGGCTTGCTGTGGCGCGCGATGAAGCGTTTCGCTTCTTTTATGCGGAAAATCTGCGCCTGCTTGAGGACGCGGGAGCGGAGCTCGTTCCCTTTTCGCCCCTGCGCGACGCCAAATTGCCGCGCGGCGCGCAGGGACTGTATCTTTGCGGCGGCTATCCGGAGTTGTTCGCGGACAGGCTGTCCCAAAACAAATCCATGCTGCAAAGCGTGGCCGAATTTATCCATGCCGGCGGAACAGCATATGCGGAATGCGGCGGAATGCTTTATCTTGGGCGCTCTCTGGCGCTTTCCGAAACAGCCGCGCCCCAAACCATGGCCAATGTTCTGCCTGTCCGCTTCGCCATGGACACGAAACGGCGCGGGCTGGGATATCGAACGGCGCGCCTGCTCGCGGATTCCTGCCTGGGACCGGCCGGAACCACGGCGCGCGGCCATGAGTTTCACTATTCGTATGCGCTCGACGGCCCGGCGCACGCCCCGCTGCCCGCGCCACTTTTCGCCATCAGCAACCGCGAAAACAAAGATCTCGGAACAACGGGGTATGTTTTTAAAAACACGGCCGCATCCTATATTCATCTTCATTTCGGCTCATGTCCGGGCATGGCCGAATACTTTGTCGCATATTGCGCATCCGCCCAAAAATAGAACAGGAAAGCATCTTCTATGACAAAAAACGAACGCGACGCCTCCCCTCTTCAGCCGTTTTTTACGCCCGAAAGCATTGAAGCCCAATCTTTCGCCATTATTGACGCAGAAGCGCCGTTTCCCCGGCCTTTTGCCGGCGAGGAATGGGAAATCGCCCGCCGGCTGGTGCATACCGCCGGCGACTTCGATATTCTGCGCCATCTCACGTTTCGCAACGACGCCGTGCGCGTGGGCGTCGCGGCTCTGCGCAGGGGCGCGCTCATTCTCACGGATACCGAAATGGCAAAAGCGGGGATGCCGGAAAGACGCCTTACGCCGCTTGGAGCGCGCACGCGCTGCATTCTCTCTCTGCCAAAGGTCGCCGAACGCGCGGCCCGAAACAACTGGACCAGGAGCCGGGCCGCGATTGAAGCGGCCCGCCCGTATCTGCCGGGCTGCATTCTGGCCGTGGGCAACGCCCCCACCGCGCTTTTGGGACTTTTGGAGTATCTGGACGCAGGCGGCGCGCCGCCAGCCCTGACAATCGCCATGCCGGTCGGGTTTGTCAACGCCGCGGAATCAAAGGAACGCATACTGAAACGCGGCCTGCCGGCCATAGCCATTGCCGGACGCAAAGGCGGCTCGACTCTGGCCGCCGCGACAGTGAACGCGCTTGCGGTCATCGCCCTGCGTAAAAACAGCGCAACCCCTTAAGCGTTCACAAAACGGGAACGCATGCCAATCATGCGGTCTATTCGGCCGCAAGCGGCCTGGTCCAGCGAATCAGCGCGGCCTTTTCCAGGTCGGAAGTCATCTTGAACAGGGCCTGACCTGAAAGCAGGGCGTCTCCCGATATTTCAAAAACCTTCCATTCCACGGCGCCATCCGCATTCACGGCAAGCGGAGCAAACAGCCAGCGCGTTCCATCCGGCGTTTCATCAAAAAACTCCGTCCATTCATAGACGCCGGAATCCCTGCTTTTTTCCATGAGACAGCGCGCCCAGGATACGTCGCGGAACGTCTTGCCGTCCCAGGTATAAAGATACAGGGGCAAGGGGCTTTCCATGGATGAATGCTGCGCCGGCATGAACAGCTCCGCCTTGCCGTCGCCGTTCATGTCTCCCAAAAATTCCGGCCAGTAATCGCCTTCCGCGCCGCAAAAAAAGGTAAACGGGTCCAGCAAAGCATCCGGCTCTTCCGATGTTTCCTCAGGGCCGCTCCAAAGCAGTTTCCCCCGCGCATCAAAAATTTTCAGCACATAATGGGATCCGGTTTTGATCATACGCGCCACAGCATCAGGATGTGCCCTGTCCAGGGCGAAAACGCGCTCCATCCAACTGCTCTTGCCGCACACCGGGTCTGCAAAATACGCCTCTGTGGTGACAAGGCATCGAGACGGAACCCAGCCTTCCAGAGACTGCTCCTCCGTTTCTATCTGAATACGAATCATGCCGTCCCTGGTTTGCTGAACAGTGACCCACTGTTTTGGCTCCAGCATTCCGACCGCGGGCGAATCTTCGGCCATGTCCCGGGTAATGGCGCACCCCCCGGAAGCAGCCACGGCGTTTTCTCCCACAGACAACGTCTGGGCCTGAACAAAACCTGTCCAGCCAACCAACAGGCAAAGCAGCGATATTCCAATTCTGTAACAATGCAAACAGTTCATTCCACAACCCTCGCAAGCATGCCCACAATCTGAAAATACACCGCAACTACTGGAAATTAAGGATAGCTTTACGGCGACAGGCGTTACGCGCGCCGGGCCTCCAGGCCATTTCCGCAAATGGAGCCTGAAAAGATTTTGCCAATATCTGAAACCGCGTCAATACCCGCGGGAAGTTTTCCCGCCATTTGCCGAAAAATTTTTCAGGCAAAAGACCATTTCTGTGCATCATAACAAAAGGCCGCCCTTTCGGGCGGCCTTTTACATGCTGCATAACGAGCGCAAACGCTTCCGGGTTACTGTCTGGGAAGCGTATCGCCTTCCTCTTCTGTTTCGCCGTCTCCGTCATCCTCATATTCGACGTCAAGCAACACAAGCTCGCCATGGCCTTCGCCGTCAAGCGTGAATTCCGCCATGTTCCATCCATCCCTGGGGACTTCGGGCGCGACCCGCAGTTCGTTGAGCAACGCATCCAGACGGTCAAGATGCATATACAGTTCCTCGGAAATATCCTGCTCCTTCCCATCCAGAATATAACCGCCTGAATATTCGCCGTCGCCGTTTTCATCAACGGCAAGGCGTATCCAGGCCGTATCCCATTTCTCAGGCAGAAATCCGGTCAGCCCCTCTTCCAGTTCCTCGGAAATGTCCTGAACCGTCATGCGGCCGCCATATGCGATATCATGACTATGCTCAATGGCCGGCTCCTGTCCTTCCTCAAAAAACACGGTATATACATTTGAAGGACCATATCCGTCAGCCATAAGCTGTTCCGGGTAATCATGAAATATATCCGCAAGCGCGGCCCGCACAGGTTCAAGATTGATATCCTGAACCTCGCCGTTCACAGTGCAAAACCCTTCAAGAGTCACCGCGCCGCCCGGCGCCACGGCGACCGCAAGTTCAGCCTGCTGCATTCCTTCGGGCAAAACGGGCTTGAGAATCTGCACGACCTCCGCCAGAACGGCATCGGGCAAACCGTTTTCTTCGCCGCAACAGCACTCGCCGTCGCATCCCTCGCCGCACTCCGCATCGCGCCAGTGTTCTTCCGAATCACAGCCGCAGCAGTCTGTATGCCTGCAACAATCAGATTTCGTCTTATCCGTCATGTTTCATTCTCCTATATAATAAAAGCGCGCCGGAAAACGCGCAAAACGCGCGTAAAGAGCCGGAAAAAACGCTTTTTCGCATAAATGCCGTCAGCAAACATTGCCTGTACGAGCTATTCGCCCGCAGGCGTCCACGCCGCATGCGCGGCCAAAATATGGAGCAAACTCCAGGAATGGCTTTTTCGTATCTCCAACTCAGGACTTCTGTAAAGAATGTTTTTCATCCAGACGAATCCGCCCGCGCGATCTGCCAATAAAAGCCGCAGCGCAGGCCGCGTCTTTCATAAGCGCGTCGCCACGACCACACGCTCAAGCCCCGCAAGATCCCGCATGACGCGCACGCCGTCCCAGCATCCGGACGAACGCGCAAACAGCCCCAGCACGTCCGCACCCTGCCCGCAGCCCATTTCCATGGACAGGACTCCGCCCGGTTTAAGGCAAACGCGCGCCAGACGCTCCACGGCCGCCAGATGTTCAAGCCCCGTCGCGGCCGGCGAAACCCCGCCTTCCCCTGCGCTTCGCCCGTTTTCTGATGCAGGAAGACCCGGCACAAGCGCGCCCGCGGGTTCATATTCACGCACGTCCGGCATAAGCCGCGCATACTCGCGAGCGCTGACATACGGCGGATTGGAAACAATCACGTCAAGCGAACAGGGACGAAACAATGGCGTCGTAAAATCCGCACGCATGAAACAAGCCCTGTGGGCAACCCCATGGGCTCTGGCATTGCGCATGGCCACCGCAAGCGCCGGCGCGGAAATATCCGCGCCGATGCCGGTCCAGTCCGGACGCTCCGCAAGCAGCGTAACCAGAATGCAGCCCGACCCTGTGCCAAGATCCGCCGCGCGACAGGCCCCCGCCGCCGCATTAAGGACCGTCTCAACCAAAAGTTCGGTTTCAGGACGCGGAATGAGCACCGCGCGATTGACTTCAAAGTCCCGGCCGTAAAATTCCCGGCTTCCCACAAGATACGCCACGGGTTCGCTTTTACGCCGCCGCGCCACCAGGGCATGCGCGCGTTCCTGCTCCGATGCGTCAAGAACACGCTCAGGCCAGGCGGCAAGATAGGTTCGATCCCGACCAAGCGCCCAACTGAGAAGGCATTGAGCATCCAGTTCCGGCGTATCCGTGACCGGGCGCAAATATTGCGCGGCCTCACGAAGAAAGCGGCGTATGGTGATCTGCTGTTTTGGCATGCCCTTTCCCCAAAAATAAAAGCCCTTCGCAGCGCCGAAGGGCATAAGAAACCCGTCCATCCGCGTCGGAATGTCCGGTGCGGCCCTGTTTCCGCCAGGCCAAAAGGCGTCCCAATGCGATGTTCTTCCCGCCAATGACGCGCAAAAACAGGCTCAACGGCATTAGCGCATCATCATAAAAAATATCCGCAAGCAATAAGTCAGCAAAGCCCAAAAGGCGCTTTACGCTTGCGCTTTTGCGGGGTGCGCATCCCCCCCCGGGCTTTGCGCCCATCTGATACTCCGCGAGGAAAGGCGCGGGGTGAGGCTATATGGCCTTTTGGCCTTCGGTCTCAAACCACATAAGGAAGATAGATGATCTCGCAGTCCGCTCTTTTTACACATCCGTCTGGCTTTTCAGCGCCTCTGTCTGGGCGTGAGTGACCAACGCATCCACCAGTTCCTGAATATCGCCTTCCATGACTGCGTCCAGTTTGTACAGCGTCAGGTTGATGCGATGGTCCGTCACCCGGCCCTGGGGGAAATTGTAGGTGCGAATGCGCTCGGAACGATCCCCGGAACCAACCTGTGAACGCCGGTTTTCCGCAATCATCTCATGCTGCTTTTCCTGTTCAGCCTGAAGCAGGCGGGAACGAAGCACCTTCAGGGCCTTGGCCCGGTTCTTATGCTGCGATTTTTCATCCTGACAGATCACCACAAGTCCGGTCGGAATATGCGTCAGGCGCACGGCGGAATCCGTCGTGTTCACGCTCTGGCCGCCGGGACCGGAAGAACGATAGACGTCAAGCCGGATATCCTCAGGCCGGATATCGATATCCACTTCTTCAGCCTCAGGCAGCACGGCCACGGTGACCGCGGACGTATGGATGCGGCCCTGGGATTCGGTCGCCGGAACCCTCTGCACGCGGTGCGTCCCAGCCTCGAACTTAAGGCGGCTATAAACCCTGTGCCCCTGAATCAGGGCGATGACTTCCTTAAGGCCGCCGCTTCCGGTTTCACTGCTGGACATGATTTCCACTTTCCAGTGCTGCGTTTCGGCATAACGGCAGTACATGCGAAACAAATCCGCGCAAAACAGCGCCGCTTCTTCGCCGCCGGTTCCGGCCCGGATTTCGAGAATAATATTTTTCTCATCCATGGGATCCTTGGGCAACAGCAGCACCTTAAGCTCTGTTTCCAGTTTGGGAAGCCGGGCCTCGATATTTTTGATCTCTTCCTGGGCCATGGCCCGGATATCCGGGTCAGCGTCCGACAACAGCTCGCGGTTTCCCGCAAGATCGGCCTGCAGGGCCTTGTACCGGCGAAAGGTTTCCACCACTTCCCTAAGCTCCGCATGCGCGATGCTCAGCTTGCGATATCGCTCCTGATCGGACAGCACTTCCTGACAGGCGAGCTGCTGTTCAAGATCCTCAAAACGGCGTTCAAGATTTTCCAGTTTGGCGAACATCAGGAGTTCTCCAGATAACGATATTCAGGGGTTTTCAAGGCAACGGGCGCATCCTTCCCTAAAGCTTCCTTCAAGGCCACGAGCGCGACTTCAAGCTGTCCGGCATCCGGTTCCCGTGTGGTCAAAAGCTGAAGAAACAGGCCCGGCGCACGCAAAATTGCGCCCAGCGCCGTGCCGTGCATGCCGGCTGTAACCCGGATAAGCTCATATGCAAGCGCGCTGATCGGAACCATGAGCGCCAGCTTTGCGACAAGCACCCACGCATGCTTTAACGCCGCATACTCAGGCGTCCAGAGGCGCAACAGCAACGGCACCACAATCGCGTGGATGATAATGGCCAGGGACAGCACAAAAAGCAAAAACGTCGTGCCGCAACGCGGATGCAGACGGCTCATGCCCATAGCCATGTCCGCTGAAACTTCACAATGCCGCTCGAAATTCCAGATAACCTTATGCTCCGCGCCATGATATTGAAACACGCGGCGAATATCCGGCAAAAACGAAATAAGCGCGATATACCCAATAAAAATCAGAAACTTGAATACCCCGTCCCATATGTGAAACGACAGGGAATCAAGATCGCCGGCAATGCCCAGAACGCCGAACCCCAACGACAGAAGATGGGGAAGCACCACAAAAATGCCCACGGCCATGGCCATGGAAATTACAAGCGTCGCCGCCAGATGCCAGCTTTTAAGCTCCGTGCCTTTTTCCGCCTCCCCCGCCTCAATCGCGGACAAATTCAGGGCCTTCACGCCATTGATGAGCGTTTCCACCAGCATGGGAAAACCACGCGCAAAAGGACGCTTCCAAAATGCGCCTTTAAGCAGATGTCGCCAGGGGCGCACGGCCACCACAATTGAGCCGTCAGGTTTGCGCACGGCCACGGCAAGCCGGTCGCGGTCGCGCATCATGACCCCTTCCATCACGGCCTGACCGCCGACAAGGCGTTTTGCGCAAAGAAGGAGCGCGATTCGGGATAAAGCGCCCATAGCTTAGATCTCCATAAATGCGCCTTCCGCCCGCACGTAAAGCGCGGCGGCGGCAACGCATGAATGCGCACGGCAGCCTAAAGCCGGCATGCGGCGTGAGGGATGGAAAGCGCAAAAGGTACTGAGCAACAGAAAGCGCCGCACAACCGTGATGTTCCGGCTATGCGGCTTCTTCCTGTCCGTAGATGAGAAAATCTGTCCAGGCGCGCCCGCGAAAACAGGGGAAACGGCTCTAGGCTTCAGCTCCGAATTTCGCATACTTTTTACGGAAGCGGTCAATGCGGCCAGCCGTATCCACAAAACGCTGCTTGCCGGTGTAGTACGGATGACAGTGGGAACATATTTCCGTATGCACTTCCTCGCCACGGGTGGAAAGGGCTTCGATGACGTTACCGCAGGCGCAGGTGATCTTGGCCTTGTACACTTTGGGATGAATTCCTTCTTTCATGATATCCTCCATGGGAGTTGAATTGCTGCTAATACTCGCTTATTGCCTTTTTGGCAAGCATTTTCTTGCATGCTTGCCATGAGTCTTTTTGTCGCGTACCTCATCTTGAAAAGGAGCGCCGCATGAAAAAAGAACGCGCCTTTGCGCGCCTTGCGCGCATGGGGCTTGCGCACAACGAGGAATACGCAAAACGCCTTATCATGGCCCGGCAGGTATTTATCGATAAAGGTCAGGGAACGCTCGTGCCTGTCGAAAAACCGGGGCAGATGCTTGCGCCGGATACGCCTCTTGTCCTGCGCGGCGTGGACCGTTTCGTCAGTCGAGGCGCTTATAAGCTCCTCACGGCCATTGAAACGTTTCATCTTGACGTCAATGGCTTTGTCTGCCTTGATGCGGGCGCATCCACCGGCGGATTCACGGATTGCCTGCTGCAACACGGCGCGGCGAAAGTCTATGCCGCCGACGTGGGCCGCGGCCAGCTTCACGAAAAACTGCGCCAGGACCCGCGCGTTATTCGTCTTGAAGGCGTCAACCTGCGTCTGGCCGGACCGGACCTTATTCCGGAACAGGTCGATATGATCACGGCGGATGTGTCTTTCATCTCCCTGACCAGGATTCTGCCGCCCTGCATGACCTTTCTTAAACCCAACGGCCTGGTCGTCGCGCTCATCAAACCGCAGTTTGAGGTTCCGCCCCATTGCACGGACAAAGGCGTGGTGCGCGACGAGACGCTTCGCCGCGAAACCGTGCGCCGGATTCTCGACTTCTGCCGTGAGGAACTCAATCTCGTAAACCTTGGCGTGGAACCTTCCCGCATCCTTGGCCCCAAGGGCAATCAGGAATATCTTGCGGCATTTAAAAACAGCCAGCCGCCTTCCCGTTCCCTAAAGCCGGCGTGACGGCGCACGCTGCGGCCGCCCTTCTATGACACAATAACCAGCGCATGGCGCAGCGGCAAGCCCCGCAGCCGTCGCGCCCGCCTCTCAAGACTCTCCGACCAGACCAGAAACAGGCCCTTTGCCCACGCGCTTTTCCGCATTCTCCTCATACGAACACAAACGCAAATCAGGCCCCTTGCGGGGCCTGTATCCTTGAGACCGGGGGGAGAAAACCCGGCCGAATAAAGGGGAAGGAGAGGAGTTTAAGGAAGAAACGTATGCAAAATTTCAGATGGTTTTGATACCGTTACCATATCGGCGAAAAATCTTCAGGCATATCCATATATTCCCAGCCGCTCATCCACGGATGCATTCTGTGATGCGGGGCGAAACCGCGCCGTCCGTCGTCTCTGGGGCCGGCCGGACCGCGTTCGAAAAAGCGGCAGGGGCCATAGGCGGGAATGCCGAACTGCTTTTGCATGGTCTCGCGCATATCCATGCGTTTCTGGGAAAGCTGCATGGTCAATTCCGCGATTTCCTGCGACAAAACTTCAATCCGTTTGGGGTCGGCATTCGCATTGTTGGCCAAGACGCTCAACTCAAGGCGTTTGGCGTAAAGCTTGGTGCGCAGTTCCTGAGTATTTTTGCGAAAGTCCTTGTACATCTGCGCAATCTTGGCCTGCTGTTCCGGGGTCGGGCCCTGCGCGGGGCGTTTGCCTTCCTGAGCTGCGGCAATGCCCGCGGTTCCAATAACCATTGCAAGAACCAGCGCGGGAAGAATCTGTGCAAAACGACGATTCATAAAGTCCTCCAAATATCTATTTGCCTGTTGCAGTATCGCAATATATCTCATCCGCCGCGCTTTGGGGAACAAGGATCATGCACATCTCGCAGTCCTTTCCCAACCAGCGTGACATGAATAGAGCAAATTGCGGGCCATAACAAAAAAATCTTTTTATTAAAAGATATTGTATAACAATCGGCTGGATTGTCCAGAAAAAGTTCATGTGCAGAGCGGTTTATTTTTGCACAAATCTTCTGGAAAAAGAGGATAGCAAAGGCAATCAGGGCATTTTTTTGCACAAGCCTAAGGATAATGCGCTTTTGCGCTTTGTAAGGATGCGGCGTCATGGCGCTGCATGCATGCCAATAAAAAACGCGGCGGATGGTCGTAAAAAACTCCGCCGCGCCGTCAAACGCCATAGAGACGCCTTGCGCATCCATAAAGAGGATAATCCGTCCCTCAAACCGGACTGCTGTTCTGCTCCTCCATGGATTTTCTGATTTTTTCCAGAGCGTTTTTAGCCGGTTCAAAGTCGGGATCAAGCTCAAGCGCAATTTCAAGGCACTGTAACGCCTTATCCTGAGTATAACCGCCATGGGAAAATATCACGCCCATATTATAGGCAATGGCCGGAGAACTTCGCGGCAAATTGGGATTCAGAGACAACGCTTTAAGCATGCTCCGGGCCGCTGTTTCAAAATCCTTGCCGTCGCCGTAGGCCAGCGCGATATTGTAGAAAAGTCCTTCGGACTTGGGCGCAATTTTAAGCGCCCTTTTGTATTCCGTAATCGCGTCTTCCCAGCGGCCTTGCCGCCGCAGGCTGATGCCCAACTGATTAAAAGTCGTCAGGTCATCCACGGTCAAATCCTTGCCCTTGATTTCCAGACACCTGCGCAAATACTTCTCAGCCTGCACCGGATCGCTGTCCTGAAGACTGACCGCGATTTTTTCCGTCATGGCCGCGACCTGGGCCATGGCGTCCTTGTACACTCTTGAAATGGCGGTATCAAACAACTGCGTGGCCGCTTCCGTATTGCCCATATCGACCAGCAACCGCCCCATTTCCACCTTGCGCTGCGCGTTCAAAGGCGAAAGCTCGTCGAGACGCTTCAAGTATTCAAGCTGCATCTCCTTTTTGCCGTCTTCCCGGGCAAGATCGACAAGCCTCTGCAAAGGCTCCATATAATCGGAAGAATATTTGCAGGCCCGTTCATAGGCCATTTGGGCCTTGGCCCTTTCGCCCGAAATGCGCAAAGCGTCCCCCATGACCACATACCCGGAAGCGCTGTCCGGCTTTACCTCCAATACTTTTGTGCTGATTTTGAGGGCTTCCTTGCCGATATTTTTGACGATAAAGGAACGCGCCTTGTCAAGAAGCATCCGGACCACGCCCGGCGGCTTCAGGGTTACGGCCATTTTCTCAATAAGCTCCACGCCGCTGATGGGCTTTACAATAAAATTGTCCGCCCCTGATTCATGCAAAAGCATAAGCCGGCCCCTGTCCGCGGTCGTGGTCATGACCATCACCCTTAATTCCGGAAAGGAGTCCTTGCATTGCCGGATTAAAAGGGACGTATCGCCGGTTTCAGTCAAAACGCGCTCAATGAACAGAACAGGCATCGTATATTCACTGAAAGATTCCGTCAGATACCTGATTAGCTTTGACGCGTCGGGAACCATCGTCAGCAGCCCGCCGCGCGAGACGCCAAGCGCCCTGATGCTGTTGCGCAAAAGAGCCACGAACGTCTGATCATCGGACAGACAAAGCGCCTGTCCGTTGCGCTTGGAAAAATACTCCCTGACAATCGCGCTCTGTTTATTTTGCCTTTGCTTGGCCTGAAAATCCGCAAACACCATCATGCTGCTCCAGTCTGTCGCGTCCACGCGGCGTTTTCGCCGTGTCCCTTGGGCCTAATTCCGTTTACGTTCGCGGCACAGCCGCTTGTGCTCATACATAAGCGCGTCGGCCCGCCGCACCATATCCATAATTTTAATATTCCCCTGACTCCACACCGCGCCTAGGGCCAGAGCGCCGGGATAGCCAATATCCGCATCCGCCTGAAAACGCGCGACCTTGGCCAAAAATTTTTCCTCGGGAATCGCTCGGCACAGAGCCACAAATTCATCCCCGCCAATCCGGAACACATCCTCTTTTCTGAAATGCCGCCTGAATATGGCGCCTATGCCGTTGAGAAAAGCGTCTCCGGCCGCGTGCCCCTGCTCGTCATTGACTTTTTTCAGTCCGTTAAGGTCCGCGAACACGACGCCCAGCGATTCAGGCGGCGCCCCGGCCATCTGCGCCAAGGCATGCATATAGCTGTTTCTGTTGTTAAGCCCGGTCAGCGTGTCGCAAAAACTCAATTTCTGCAATCTGCACGCCATATTGCGCTTGCTTTGCTCATTGGTGACGAAAAACGCCAAAGACTCCAGCAAGGAAAAATCATCCCGATTGCTCAAAGGGTTATCCACTCCGATAAATCCCGTGACCGCGCCCTTAAGGGCAAGAGGCACGCAAATCAGACTTCGGATGCCCTGCGGCTTTAACAGTCCGTACTCCAAGGGACGCTCTTCGCGAATGGATTCAATATCCGTGATGATCACATTCTCATTACGCTCAAAGCATGCCGTCCACGCGCCCATGAACGCAACCGGCACATTCTGAAGATTCTCCTTCTGGGACGTCACGCCCAGGGCGCACCATTCATAGGTGTTGCCAAAGCCCATGCTTCCGTCTGCGAGCTCGACCGCCTCAAAAATGTAAGCGCGGTCCGCTTTGTGAAAGGCGCCAAGATTCGCAAGCACCATCTCCACAGCCTTGGAAAAGTCCTCTTCCTGTCCCAGAGTACGCACGCATTCAACCAGCGTTCGCTCTATCTCAAGCTTGCGCCGCGTCTCGCAGCTCAAATTCTCCTTTTCCGTGATATCCATCGCGATTTCGAAACGGACCAGACGGTCGTTCCACTCAATCAGCTTGTCTTTCAAAATATAATGACGAGAAGTGATGGGGTTTGTCCACTCCCACACATAAAAGGAATCGCAAACAAGATGTTTGTTGGTGCAGTACGGACACGGACTGTCGCGCCCCTGAAGCGCCTCATAGCACTTGCGGCCGGACACATGGTTGATATTGAACAGCTTCTTCCCGTATTTGTTTAAAAAAAGCAAATCATACGTCTTGATGTCGCTGACATAAACAATTTCGTCCAACTCATTGACGATAGCCTGAAGCAACTCATTGAAGCGCGCTCCATCCTGCAATGGATTAATGCTTTTTTCACAAGGTTCCCCGGTGTTGGCCATGTAGTTTCCATCATGCGCGAAATGTAAAAAAATTAACAAACAGGCGTAATTTTACTGAGAATATCCGTATTTGCAGGTAAAACAGAGCATCTCGTCCATCCATGGCGCGTTCATGCCCTGGTAAGATGCTTTTATCTCAACACGGCTTGACATTTCAACAAGTCCGGCGGCGATATTTTATGAGATTTTCATAAAGCTTCATTTATCTTAAAAGGATATCCCCCTTTCAAGCCGCCGCAAAAAACGCATGCGGACCAATCCCGGCGAACGTCTCCGCTCTGCATCCATGCAGCCCGGTCATGGCCGGGCCAAGGGACTTAAGCATACATTATTTGCAGACCGGTGTGAAGCGTGATAGTATTTTTCGCCAAAAACACCGCAACCCCAGCAGCATATATCGAGGAAACTTCATGAACTTTTCCAACCGCATACACAATCTCAAACCTTCAGGAACTCTGGCCGTAAGCAGCCGTGCGGCGGAATTGAGAGCCCAGGGTCACGACATTATAAGCCTTTCGCTCGGCGAGCCTGATTTCCCCACGCCTTCGCATATAGCGGACGCCGCGCGCGAAGCCATACAGGCCGGGTTCACGCGCTATACCCCGGTTCCGGGCATCCCTGAAGCCCGCGACGCCGTGGCCGAATATTTCAAGCGGTTCTACGGCGTGGAAGCCGCGCGCGAAAACACCATGCTCTCCAATGGCGGCAAGCAGGTTTTATACAATATTTTCATGGCGCTTTTAAATCCGGGAGACGAAGTCCTTGTGCCCGCCCCATACTGGGTAAGCTATCCGGACATGATCGAACTTGCCCAGGCCGTCCCGGTCCCTGTGTTCGCGCCGATTTCCGAAGGCGGCAAAGTCACGATTGAACGGCTTGAATGCGCGCTCACTCCGCGCACGCGCATGCTTCTTTTAAACAGTCCCTCCAACCCGACCGGGGTATGTTATTCACAGGCGGAGCTTAACGCCCTTGCGCAGTGGGCCATAGCCAAAGGGTTGTTCGTCGTAAGCGACGAACTATACGACCAGCTCGTTTACGACAAAAAACTGTGCGCAAGCCTTTCGCCGCTGTGGCGGCGTCACCCGGAGAGCATCGCGATAGTGGGCGGACTTTCGAAGTGCTTCTCCATGCCCGGCTGGCGCGTAGGGTATGCGCTCGCCCATGCGGATCTTATCCGCCAGATGAGCAAATTGCAGGGACAGTGCACATCAAACATCTGCTCCATCGCGCAAAAGGCCGCAATCGCCGCGCTTCTTGGCAGTTTCGCCTCTGTGGACGCCATGCGTTCCGAGTACCGCCGGCGGCGCGACGTGGCGCTTGCCATTATCGACCAATGGAGCGGCGTCACCTATCCAAAGCCGGACGGGGCATTCTATCTTTTCTTGAACGTATCCTGCATGTTCGATGAAAAAACGCCGGATATCACGTCCCTGTGCACCTGGCTTATGGAAACCGCGGGCGTCGCCGCTGTGCCGGGCTCCGCTTTCGGAGACGGCGAAAGCCTGCGCATTTCCTACTCCATTGAAGAAAAAACGCTTGTCGAGGCGCTCAATCGAATGGGTCGGGCTTTTCTTGACAAATAATCCATGTCTTAAAAAAGACAGCGCGGACGCGACTTTCGCCAAGAATTAAAAAGGAGCGATGCCTATGAGCAGCAAGCTTATATGGACCGGAGCGGTCAACGGAACATTGCGCGCCATGCCGGCGGAATCGCCGGATGCCATCACGGCCGCCGCGCAACGACTGCGCACGGAACTGGAAAAAGGCGCTCTGCCCATGATTTCCCTGGATTTTCTTGATGAAATGTCGTTTGCCCTTGAACGGCTCAGCCACCGGTTGCGCCGGTACAGACATCTGCTTTTACTTGGCATCGGCGGCTCGGCCCTCGGCCCGCGCGCCCTGCAAAAAGCCTTTGCTCCAGGCCAGGACGGCCCGGGACATGCCGGGCCGTCGTTATGGATTATGGACAACATCAATACAGAACAGCTTGAATCCTGGCTTTCACGACTGCCCGCACAGGATACGCTTGTTTTATGCATAAGCAAATCCGGCGGCACGATTGAAACCATGGCGCAGTTTTTTCTGGTCCGCGACTGGCTTAAACGCGAAGTGGGGGCCGGTTACGCAAGCCAAATTATTGCCATATCCGATCCGCAACCCAACCTTTTGCGGCAGGAAGCTGAAAAAAACGACTATCTGGCCCTTCCTGTTCCCAGGGCCCTTGGCGGGCGCTATTCCGTCATTTCCGCTGTGGGCATGGTTCCAGCGGCCTTTCTCGGTCTTGACTGGCGCGAATTTCTGCAAGGCGTGCAAAGCGTCATGGAGCCGCTTGCAAACGCGCCGGACAATCTTGCCGCGCATCCCGCATGGCGTCTGTCCCTCTGGACAAAGGCGCTCATGGACGCAGGTTGCTCCCAGCTCATATTTTTCAGCTACATTCCGGCCTGGTCCTCAATCGGGGACTGGTTCGCCCAGCTCTGGGCCGAAAGCCTCGGCAAAGAAGGCAAAGGCAGCATGCCCCTGCCCGCGACCGGCGTCACAGACCAGCACTCTCTTCTGCAAATGTTTCTGGATGGGCCAAAAGACAAAGGCTGCCTTTTCATCAGCAGTTCGAAACTGCCCTGCGGCCCGGCGTTTCATGCGCCGCTTCCAAGCGCGTTCTCGTTTCTTGAGCATCAGCGCCTTGGAGACCTGCTCCAGGCCGAAGCCCTTGGAACAGCCATGGCTTTAGAGTCCGCGGGCGTGCCGCTGCTCCGTTTTGAAGCGGAGCGCGCAAATGAATATGGAGCCGGCGAACTTATGGCCCTATGCATGCTCATGACCCTGTTCACCGGCTGGCGCATGGGCATTAACCCGCTTGACCAGCCCGCCGTGGAGCTGGGCAAGCGTCTTGCCAAAGCCCGGCTTGGAGCGCCCGGATTCAAAGAAGAAAAAGAAGCGCTGGAGCGGTTTCTCGGAAAAAAAGACGATATTGTGGAGCTTGAAAAATGGCGGAAAAAATGACGCCCGGCCGCGACACCGTGCTTTCGCTGGGGGTCGCCCGCTTTCTTTCATGGGCGTCGCTTCTGTTTATTCTGCTTTCGAGTCTGGCGATTTCAGTAACCATTTCCAATTCCGCGCAAAAAACCATCCTGCGCAAACAGCAGGAGTTCGCCCAGCAGTTCGCGGAAAACCTGAACCACCAGATATACCAGCGGTATACGGTTCCCCGGTATCTTGGGGTGCGCGGCATTACGCTTTTCAATTTCCCGATTGGGGAAGGCAACAGAAACAATCTTCTGCTAAGCGCCAACCGGCTGGAGCCGCTGGATCAAATCGTCCAGACCACAGTGCACAACCTGCAGGTCACATCGCTTAAAATCTACAACTACCATACGGAAACCATTTATTCCCTGTCCACGACCACGGAATCCGATAAGGAAACCGCATCGTCCATAGCGCGCGTGCGCGCGACAAACAAACCGGAATTCAAGCTGGAGTCCGCAATTCCGTTCTGGAAGGCGCTGTTCACCATTCATCTGCCGCAACGCAGTTTCATTATGCGCGCAATCTATCCCATGAGCACGGAAAACAGGCTCATTTCCTATGAAAACGAAGGCTCCGAACTGGATATTCTGGAGTTCTCCGAGGACATTACCGAAGAATACCGCGCCATTATCGGTTTTCAGTGGATTATCATCGCCACAACCATGGTCTCTTCCGCCATTTTGTTCATCCTGCTTCTGCTTTTAATCCGCAAGGCGGAAAAGATGCTCCGGGAACGGCTTGCCGAACAGCAACGGCTGGAACGGGAGCTCAACCAGCATGAAAAACTGGCCGGCATGGGGCGCGTGGTGTCAAGCATCGCTCATGAAATACGCAACCCGCTGGGCATCATCCGTTCCAGCGCGGAACTGCTTTTGCGCCGAATCCCGCCTGGCGATGTGACGTATTCGCTTCTAAGCGCCATTCACGACGAATCAAAACGCCTGTCGCAAACCGTGACCGACTTTCTTGATTACGCCCGGCCGCGCACGCCAAGCCTTACGCCTGTGGACTTGTGCGTTCTTATAGAACAGGCCCGCGTTTTTTTGCAAAGCGCCTTTAAAGAACGCGACGTGGCCTTTGAAATTCATTGTCCCGGGAACATGACCGTGGCCGGGGACAAGGATTTGCTCTACCGCGCCATTTACAACATCATCACCAATGCGCTTCAGGCCATGGGCTCTTCCGGCACTCTGCAAGTGGATGTTTTTAAAAAAGACGGCCATGTGATACTGGAGTTCACGGACAGCGGCCCCGGGTTCGATCCCGCAGTTAAAGACCGCATCCTTGACCCGTTCTTCACCACCAAGGACGACGGCACCGGCCTGGGACTGCCCATTGTGCAAAGCATCATCACAAGCCACAACGGCGCCCTGGAACTGGAAAACGTGCCGGGCGGGGCGCGGGTGCGCGTGACCTTGAACGCGCTTGAGAACTAAACCATATTCGCGTTCCGGAAAGACGGCGCGCGGGCGAACGCCGCCGGCCAGATTCTTCATTCCCGCGGCCGTCATGCGCTTTTTTCGGACAACGCCACGTTATAAGGAAACGCCATGAACGAACAAGCTCATATTTTGCTGCTAGACGAAGAGAAAAATTACCTTCTGGTCCTGGACGCCCTGCTTACGGATGCGGGGTACAAGGTCACGGCCATCAGCGACCCTGAGGCGGGCCTGTCCTTTCTTGAAGAATCCGAAGTCGATATCGTGATTACGGACATGAAAATGCCGAAGATCACGGGACAGGACGTGCTTGAACACGTGAAGAAAAATTATCCATACATCCCTGTGCTCATCATGACGGCGTTTGGCTCCATCGAAGGCGCGGTGGAAGCCATGCGCTACGGCGCCTTTGACTACATAACCAAACCGTTCGCCAATGACGAACTGCTTTTGTCCGTGCAGAACGCGGCCACGCTCGCATATGCCCAAAGACAGTACCGCTTGCTCCAGGAAAACTTGAAGGACCGATATAATCTGGGACAAATCGTCGGACGCAGCCGCCCGATACGGGCGGTCATGGACCTTGTGTCCCGGGCCGCTCCCAGCAAAAGCACGGTGCTTATTTCCGGCGAATCCGGCACGGGCAAGGAGCTTGTGGCAAAGGCCATTCATTTCGCCTCTCCGCGCGCAAAGGAAGCGTTCGTCAGCGTAAACTGCATGGCCCTGAACCCTGGAGTCCTTGAAAGCGAACTGTTCGGACATGAAAAAGGCTCGTTTACCGGAGCGGTCGCCATGCGCCGGGGACGCTTTGAGCTTGCGAACGGCGGCACGCTGTTTCTCGATGAAATAGGCGAGTTGTCTCACGACATGCAGATCAAACTCTTGCGGGTGCTCCAGGAACGAAGATTTGAGCGCGTGGGCGGCTCGGATGAAATAGAAGTGGATATCCGCATCGTGGCCGCGACCAACAAGGATCTGGCCCAGGAAGTCGCGAAAGGCGCCTTCCGCGAAGATCTGTATTACCGCCTTAATGTCGTGCATATCCAGTTGCCGCCATTGCGCGAACGCCGGGAAGACATACCGCTTCTGGCGGCGCAGTTCGTCAACAACTATGCGCGGGACAATCAGACAAGCCACAAATCCTTTACGCCTGACGCCATGAACTACCTGACCGCATACGAATGGCCGGGCAATATCCGCCAGCTTGAGAATGTGGTCGAGCGTTGCATGGTCATGACGCGCGACGATATTATAACCGTGGATGATCTGCCGGCTGAAATCCGCGACGAAGAAGCGCAGTTTAAAAGCGCCGTGGACTTTCTGCCTGTCGAGCTTGATCTTGCGGACACCCTGGAAAAAATCGAAAAAGCCCTGGTGCGCCGCGCCCTGGCCCGCGCCGATTTTGTCCAGACAAAGGCCGCGGAACTGCTTGGCATATCCAAGAGCCTTTTACAGTACAAACTCAAAAAATATAAAATCGCCGGACACTAGGTCCGCTTTTTCCTTTACCGGCCTTTACGCAACAGGGCGGCGTAAAAAAATTCCGCGCCTGGAGAATCCGGCGGCGTTGCAAACTCATAATCAAGCTCAAAGGCCGAATGGGCGAGCATGGCGCGCACGGCCAGCTCATTTTCCCCGGGATTTACCGTGCAGGTCAGCCACGCCAATTTGCCGCCGGGCCGAAGCGCGGCGGTCAGGCCGCCTGCAATGCGCGCCTGAAGTCCGGCAAGCCGCGCAAGATCAGACGCAGAGCGGTGGTATTTGATATCCGGACGCCGGGCCAGGGTTCCAAGTCCGGAACAGGGGATATCGGCAAGAACGGCTTGCGGGGCCATGCGCAAAGGCGGCAACGCCGCATCGGCGCGGAACAGAAACGGCGCAGGCAGCCTGAGACGCTCAAGCTCCCTTCGAAACCCGGCCAAACGCCGGGCATTGGGATCGCTTGCAAACGGGACCGCCGCGCCCTGTTCAAGAAGCATGCAGCTTTTGCCGCCCCGGCCGCAGCACGCATCCCATACCGGCCCGGAAAATCCGGCTTCCATAAGCCGAAACATCGCCTCCTGCGCGCCAAATCCCTGACGCGATATGCGCCCTTCAGCCAAAAGCGCTTCCAAAGGCTCGCCATAAACCGATTCCGGCACCTCCCGCGGGGCAAAGGCCAACGCCGCTCCAAGCCGGGCCGTGCAGGTCAAGGACAACGCTTCAAGAAGACGGTTTGCATCCGGACGGGACATATTCACCCGCAACCCCGCGGAAGGGGTCGCGACAAAGGTTTCAAGAAAAGCCAGAGCGCGTTCCTCTGAATACGTTTTTAAAAAATGCTCAATAATCCAGGAAGGTTGAGAATACCATGCGCCAAGAAAACGCATCCTGTCCTTCAGGTTCTTTGCAAAGAATTCCGGTCTGGACGCATCCGGTCCAAGGCGGCAGACATTGCGCAAAACCGCATTGACAAGCCCGGCCAGACCTGAGCCGAATCCCGCGCGCACGGCGTCCACAGCCCAGTTCACAGAGGCGTACTCCGGAATCCGGTCAAGCGTGGTCAGCTCAAGGGCGGCAAGAGCGAGAATCCGGCGCACCAGCGGCGGAAGCTGTCCTGGTTTTTTGAGGAAAAACCCTGTCAGCGCCAAAAGGCGCCCCTCAAGACGGCAATAGCCGTACGTCAGTTCCGTACACAGGGAGCGATCGACAGCGTTAAGCCGCAGGCTGGCCGGAATGCTGTTCAAGACGGCCTGCGCGTCGCATCCGTTGTCGATCACGTTCTCAAGACATGCGAGCGCGGCGCGGCGCGCAGGCGAAAGACGGCGCATCCACTTGGGAAAAACAAAAAACGATGCCGGCGCATGATCTGTCATAACCCGCCGCCTTGCGTCATCATATGAACGCTTTTTGCTGTAAAAACATATATCCGCAAACCGCGGGACTCAGCCCTATTCTTTTTTAAGAAAAAACAGCAGGGCTTCTTCCAGTTGCTCAAGGGAAACAAGCGTGTCGCGGCACGGCCCATGCGGCCGCTCATTTAAGACGCCATAGACAGGAATGGGGAACGCATCCTGAATGCCGCTTGCCAAATCGCGCTCGCAGGCCACGGCAAGGATGCATTTCGGACGGCAATCGACAATAATGCGCCGGGCCACGGTTCCGCCTGTGGCCACGGCCACGTGCACCCCGTATTTCTCGCCCAGCCCAAGCAGCCCGTCAATGGGGCATTCCCCGCAGCGGCGGCAGTTTTCGATATTGTTCAAACGGCGCGAACACAGCGTTTTCTGCAGACAGTGCGGCAAGAGAATCAGCACGTCTTTGGGCGAATACCGCCGGGCCTCGCTGCGCACCAATTCATTGTTGACCCGAATAAAGGAATGCCGCACCTTTTCCTTGCTGATGCCCACGGCGTTGCCCAGCATCTCCATAAGCGGAAGAAAAAAACGAATGGTCATGCTGCGCATGCGCCGCGAGCCAAGCACTGGCTTGCGCAACGCGATATTCAACACGACGCCGAGAGAGGTCCAGGCAACGACCGCCATGAGCAGGACGATGACCGACATGTACAGCCAGGGCAGAATCGGATGCACAGCGCCCATATCCAGAAGCGGAAAAAGCCAGAACAGAAACAGAATCAGACAAACCAGAATGGACGTGCAGATCAGCAATCCGACAAACAGACGCTTGCGCACCCCATGATAGAGCGCCGGATCCTCGCCCATGGGAAGCGTTGCGCGCCTCATCCGGACAAACCATCCGCCGGCGAGCTGAACATGGCGTGATTGCAACGGGCAAGATAGCCATTTGCAAACGCCGCGGCATCAGCCGGCTTTTTCCCTGCCGGGCGCAGGCTGGAGAGCAGATACCAGCGGTCGGCGCAGGCCACGGACACTTTATCGCCCAAAAGGCCGCCGATTGTGCCGGGAGCGATTTTTGGCTCAAGAAGAGCGCCCGGCTCGCCCGGCCCAAGGCCCACGCGCACAGGCTCGCAGCCTGGCCGCTCAAGGTCCGTATAGGCGCCCGGCCAGGGCGTCACGCCCCGAATGCGGGCATGCACTTCAAGCGCCGGACGATTCCAGTTCACCCGCCCCTCTTCCTTGGTCAGTTTGGCCGCATGCGTGGCCCGGGAATGATCCTGCTCCACAAACGAGGCCTTCCCGTTTTCGACTGCCTCCAACGCCTCAACCATAAGTTCGCCGCCCATATCCGCCAATTCGTCATGAATACGCGCGGACGTGTCCTGAATCCCGATGCCCAGGGCGCGCTGCAACACAATCGGGCCGGTGTCGAGCCCGCGCTCCATGCGCATGACGGTCATGCCGGTCACGCTTTCCCCGGCCATAATCGCGCGCTGAATCGGAGCCGCTCCCCGATATTTCGGCAAAAGCGACGCATGGGCGTTGAACGCCCCAAGCCGGGGAATGTCGAGCACGCTCTGGGGCAGAATAAGCCCGTACGCCGCGACCACAAGCGCATCAGGCTCAAAAGCCGCAAGCATCTCCACATCTTTTTGCCGTTTAAAATTAAGAGGCTGAAGCACCGGAACGCCGTGCTCAAGCGCCGCCAGTTTGACAGGCGAAGGGGCAAGCTTATGCCCGCGTCCGGCCGGACGGTCCGGTTGCGTGTATGCGGCGGCCACCTGTCCCTTGTCCCAGGCCAGCAGGCGGCGCAAAATGACGGCCGCAAACTCAGGCGTGCCCATGAACACGAGCTTCATTTTGTCTCCTGTCTGAGTTTTTTCTTCACCTTGTTTTCATACAGCGAACGTTTCAAGCGGCTTAAATAATCAATGAACAGCTTGCCGTCCAGGTGATCGCACTCATGTTGCAGGCACACGGCCATAAGCCCCTCGGCCTCAAAGCACACGGGCGCGCCCTCAAGGTCCGTAGCCGTTACGCGCACTTTGGCCGGACGGCGCACCACGCTGCGCAATTCGCACACGCTCAGACAGCCCTCTTCGGTTTCGGCAATCTCGTCGGTCAACGGTTCGACGACAGGATTCACCAGCGTCTGAGGCCCCGGATATTTCTCCGGCTGGCGCACATCCACCACAATAAGCCGTATATTCCGCCCGACCTGAGGCGCGGCAAGACCAATGCCGTCCGCGGCATACATGGTGTCCGCCATGTCTTTTGCAAGCGCGCGCAATTCGGATGTTATTTCCCCCACAGGCTCGGACTTCAGACGAAGCCGGGGGTCTGGGTAGGTGACTATCTCTAGCTTCATGATCAACCTTACGTATATGCTATTGGCGCATCCAGCCGCAAAACGCGCCGTTGCCGGACTGACTCCCGCAAAAACCGAACATCGGACACGTGAGGGGAATTTGCGGCATGGCGCCGGCGATTTCAAAAGAATTCACGGGATTACAACAACTCGTGGGAGAAGAGGATAAAACAATTCCATTACTTTGTCGATAGATGCGCAAGGAAGATGGAAGATGAAAACGATACGGCAACAGCTTGAATTGACATCCTCCCCCTTCTCGCGTCGGGGGATGCCTATCGGTAGCGGCTCTACCGAGCCGCGCCATAGGCTTACTTCCTGCTTCAACGAGGCTGCGTAAGAGGAACAAGACGCAGGTTTAGCCGAAAATTCCCACGTGGGGAATTTTACGGGTACGAACCAACCGCCTATTCCCGTAAGGTCTCACTATCTCTCCACAGGCTGACACGGCATGCCCTGCCGCCGTGCCGCCTGTTGGCACACAAAAGGCAGAAAGGCAAAAATTCCACTTACGGCGCGCCTTATATCCTCCCCCTTAAGGGAGAGGTTTTACGGCGCGTTTGATAAATGAAAAAAAGGGGATTCGAATTCCCCTTTTTCCATAAATCGCGATGGGCGTTTTGCCCAACGCCGCTCTCTTCCAGACAAAAGGCTTGCGCTCTCCGCGCGCTTACGCGCCGTCTTCGCGGCGCAACGGCATGGATTCTATCAGAACTCCAGATTTCCCGGCGTGCGCGGGAAGGGCAACACGTCCCGAATATTCGTAATTCCAGTCAAAAGCATAAGCAGGCGCTCAAATCCCATGCCAAAGCCAGAGTGCGGGACCGTTCCAAAACGCCGCAGATCAAGATACCAGGCATAGTTGTCCATGTTCTGCCCAAGCTCCCGCATGCGCGCTTCAAGCGCATCCAGGCGTTCCTCACGCTGGGAGCCGCCAATCAGCTCCCCGATGCGCGGAACCAGCACGTCCATGGCCCGCACCGTACGGCCATCCGCATTCAGGCGCATGTAAAACGCCTTTATTTCCTTGGGGTAGTCATATACGATGACCGGCCGTTTGGCGTATTCCTCGCTCAAATACCGCTCATGTTCAGTCTGAAGGTCCGTGCCGAATTCCACAGGGTATTCAAACGCCTTCCCGGACCGTTTCAGAATGTCCACGGCTTCAGCATAGGATACGCGCGCAAACGGCCGCCCAAGCAGCGCTTTTAGCCCCTCAAGCAGACCTGTGTCCACATACTTGTTAAAAAGCTCCACATCCGGACCGCAATGAGTCAGCACATGCTCGACGACATGCTTGGTCATGCCTTCGGCAAGCTCCATGTTGTCCTCAAGGTCCGCAAACGCCATTTCCGGCTCCACCATCCAGAACTCGGCCGCATGGCGCGGGGTGTTGGAATTTTCCGCGCGAAATGTGGGGCCAAAGGAATACACGCGCCCAAGGCCCATGATCATGGCTTCAAGCTCAAGCTGGCCGGACACCGTCAGGTTCGCCTCGCGCCCGAAGAAGTCCCCGGCATACGGATTCACGCCCTCGCCTTCGGCAAGAGGCGCGCCTTGCGGCAGCGTGGTCACGCGGAACATCGCCCCTGCGCCTTCGCAATCCGAGCCGGTCAGAATCGGGGTATGCACATAATAAAACCCCTCTTTGCGGAAATACTCATGCAGCCCGAACGCCGCCTCGCTGCGAATGCGAAACGCCGCCCCATATTTGTTGGTGCGCGGCCGCAGATGCGCGATGGTCCGCAAAAATTCATCGGAATGACGCTTTTTCTGCAACGGAAACGTTTCAGGATCGGCCTCGCCCAAAATTTCAAGGCCGGCGGCCCGAACCTCAAAGGTCTGTCCCTTGCCGGGCGACTCGACCAACGCGCCGGAAACGCGCACGGACGCGCCTGTGTTCGCATTCTTGATCTGGTTGTATGCGGGAATGCCCTCATCCACGATGACCTGAAGATTTTTCAGGGTGGAGCCGTCATTCAACTCGATAAAGGAAAATCCCTTGGCGTCGCGGCGGGTGCGCACCCATCCGCACACCGTTATTTCTTTGACCGGCCCGGCTGACGCGAGCGCGTCCTTGATGCTGGTGCGTTTCATGCATGGCCTCCCCTGGACGGCATTCTCCCGGCCGCCCATGTCCCGGATTATGGTAAACGTGAAAAACGTTCCGGCGCATTGTCCCAAGACCTAAACGCATCGCCGGAAATGCGCCGGATTTTTAAAGAATAGGCAGATACCGCTTTATTTCATATTCTGAAACGTGCTTGCGATACTCGTTCCATTCAATAATTTTATCGCCGACCAGGTTCGCATGCAGGGTTTCCCCAAGCGTCTCGCGCATAAGCGCGCTATGCTTCAATTCCCAGGCCGCCTCATGCAGATCGCCCGGCAAGGTTTTTATGCCGTGCTTGGTCAAATCTTCCTGCTCCATGGCGTAAATATTGGCCTCAATGGCCGCCGGCAACTCATAGTTCTCCTCAATGCCTTTCAGTCCGGCCGCCAGCATCACGGCAAACGCCAGATACGGGTTGGCCGCCGGGTCCGGGCAGCGCAATTCAACGCGCGTGGCCGCTTCCTTGCCCGGCTTGTACATGGGCACGCGGATAAACGCCGAACGGTTGCGCTGGGCCCAGGCGATATACACCGGCGCCTCATAGCCCGGCACAAGACGCTTGTAGGAATTGACCCACTGGTTGGTGATGCAGCAAAATTCGCGCGCATGACGCAACAGTCCGGCAATGTAGCTGCGCGCCTCGCGCGAAAGATGATACGGCGCGTCCGCGTCATGAAACGCATTGCGCCCGTCTTTGAACAAAGACTGATGCACGTGCATTCCGTTGCCGCATTCGCCGAAAATGGGCTTGGGCATGAACGAAGCGAAGCAATTGTTGCGCCGGGCTATTTCCTTGGCCACCACCTTGTAGGTCATGGCCACGTCGGCCATGCGCATGGCCTCGTCATAGCGCAGGTCGATCTCGTGCTGGGACGGAGCGTTTTCATGATGGCTGTACTCGACCGGGATGCCCATATCCTGAAGAGCGTCGATGATATCGCTGCGGATGCACGTGCCAAGATCAAGAGGCGGGGCGTCAAAAAAACCGCCCGGATCAATGGGCGTGGGGCGCTTGGCGTCCCTGAACAGGAAAAATTCCAGTTCCGGCCCCACATAATAGGTATAGCCCATATCCGCGGCCTTTTTGATCATGCGGCGCAGAACATAGCGCGGATCACCCTCATACGGGGAGCCGTCCGGTCTGCGCACGTCGGCGAACAACCGGGCCACCCGTCTTTCTCCTTCATGCCACCAGAGTATCTGGAAGGTCGTGGGATCCGGGTACGCCAGCATGTCGCTTTCCTCAATGCGCGTAAACCCAAGAATCGAAGAGCCGTCAAAGCCCATGCCCTCGTCAAAGGCGCTCGCAAGCTCCCGCGTGGTAATCTGAAAACTCTTCAGCGTGCCTAGAATATCCACAAACCATATCTGGATGAAACTGACATTGTGCTCCTTGACGGCCTTGATCACGTCAGCGGCGTTGCGGCAGTTGAATATGGGATAGCTCATGCTCTCTCCTGAAATAGAAGGTTCCAAAAATACGGCGCGCGGCGCATCGCCGCCTGGATGCGCGCCTTTGCGTCCATGCGGGGAAAACTTCGAAACGCGCACGGCTTTTTCTTTACCCGGAACAGCGGCCGCGCGCAATGCCGGCCCCAGGCAAAAGCCGCGGCCGCACGCCGAAAATTTCTTAAAAGACCTTAACTTTCCGAAAAAAACGCCGATAATGATTTATCATACATTACAAGGACCAACTTCACGAGGCGTCGCCATGGCTCTTTCCATTCTCTCCCCATATGCTGAGAACGCTCTTTTCAACACGCCCGGCCTCAGTGCGGGGGCAAACGCCCAGGCCAAGCAGGACGCTCAGAAAAGCGTTTCCTTTGCAGGAACGGACACGGTTTCTCTTTCCGGCGCCGCCGCGGAATCCTTTGCCGCCGGATACGGCAAAAGCATCGGGCGCGTTTACGGCATGCAGGTTTCCCAAGTCGGAACGGCTCTTGATGCAAACACAAGCGCCACATTCGCCGCGGACATTATGCGCCGCATCGGAGATCTGGACGAAAACAGCTCCAGAAACGCCGAAAACGCCCAGCGCCTGGAAAGCTCGCTTGCCCGCACGCTGGAATCCGTTTCCACGCAATACGGCAAACGCACGGCGACCGCCGTCATGGGCGCAATATACAAAAGCATCGGCGACGGCCCGGTTACCGAGGACTCTCTGGGACAGGGCTTTTTAAACGCAATCAAGCTTGTGGACGCAAACTTCGGCTTTGCCGAAGGCGACGCCTTCATGGCTGACCTGAATGCGGATCTCAATACGTCCCTGAACGAATTTTTCGACAACGGCCGGGAAGAAACCTTCTATGCCGTCACCCCAGGCGAACAACTGCAATTTGAGTTGTGGCGCGCCGGTCAGGCGGCGGTCAAGCTGGGCGAATCCATGAAGGATATGGTGGACGCCGTCGCCGGCCTGACTGACGGGCTTTTGACGGAAAACAACAAAAAAACCATGAGTGAAGAGATTGCGGAGCAGCTCGAAGAAGAACTCCTGCGCAAGCTTGAAAGCGCCCAGGCTGAAAAAACCATGCAGGCCTACGGCGCGCCTGTCGACGCTGAAGCCGCCGGCGCCCATCTTGATATTTCCGTATAACCTTGAATGGCTGTCTGACAAGGCGCGGGAGAAAGGCCCCCACGCCCTGATCAGGCATCCCCTCTTCTCTTTCCCCTTGCCTGTTCGCCGCCTTATGCGCGTTAGCCGCCATTTATAGGGCCTCTCCCGCGTCCCGCCGGTTTCCCGCCGAATCCGTTTTCGCCAAACGCCGCATTGCGCCGGCCGCCCGGCGCGTCTCATCGCGTTCTTTAATCATCTATCTTCCTCTGTGGTTTGAGTCCTTCCAGCCGGAAGGCCATAGTCCCACCCCGCGCCTTTTCTCGCGGGGTATCTGAAGGGCGGAAAGCCTGGGCGGGAATATCCCCCAAGCGCAAAACCCCTGAAAGGCTTTGCTACATTATTGCTTGCGCCCGCTTCCGCCCTTGACAAAAAAATCAACATAGTGATAGTCACTATAGAAACAATTTTATTGTTGACGCAGCGGTCCGAAACATGTGCATGCAACCAGGAAACTCCATGAACACAAAACACACGACAAGAGCTGATGCAGCTTTAGACAGGCTGACAGGGCGGAATCCAGATTTGCCCCGTCAGGAATTTTTTCTGACCAGAATGCTCTTTCTCGCGTCAAAAAAACTTTCTGAATTTCAATCCGTTTTTTTGCGCGGCACGGGCATGAGCCTGCCGCAATACCGGGCGCTCTCCATTATCTACAGCAGCGAAAACTATGAAACCCAACCCTCAAGGCTGAGTTCCGCGCTTGATTCGTCGCGAACGTCAATCACCAGAGTTGCGGACGAGCTGATAAAAAACGGCTGGATAGAGCGCATTCACTGCGCCGGAGACCGGCGGCGGCAATTGCTGCGCATTACGGACAAAGGCGCCGGCGCATTGCTGAAGGCCTTTCACAGGCAGGCTGAATGTCAAACCAAATTGTGGGCCTGTTTCAGCAAGGAGGAACGCGATGCGCTTGAAGACCTTTTGCGGCGCGTCTATGTGCAAACGGATACGTTCATGCCTGACCAGGAAACGGACGCGGCAGCCAAAGCGCCGGAATGACGCGCGCACGGGCAAAAAGCCGGACGCCATGCCGGCCGCGGCCTTTTGCCGGGAAATGACGACATGCCCTTAATCCTTTGCGGATAAAAAAAGCGCCGGTTTTCCGGCCCGCTCCAGGAGCAAAAATATGGAAACCGCGGGCGCGACGCCCCTTCAGCAGAAAATGCCGAAACGCAGAAAAACGGTTCTGCTTGGCCTGGCTGTTCTGTTTTTGGTTTTGGGAGCGGGCTGGGCCGCGTACTGGACTGTGTTCCTGCGCAACATGGAATCAACGGATGACGCGTATGTCGCGGGATATGAAGTATCCATCATGGCGCAAACCGAAGGCAACGTCACGGACGTGCTCGCGGACGACACGGATTTTGTAAGGGCCGGGGATGTGCTGGTGCGTCTTGACGCCACAGATGCAAAACTGGCCCTGGAAAACGCGATATATGAGCTTGCGGGCGAAGTCCGCGAAATGCAGCGCCTGCGCATTGAAAGCGTCCGCCTTGATGCGGTTGTGGAGCAGCGCGAAAAAGAACTGGCCAAACTGCGTGCGGATCTAAAACGCCGCATCGCGCTTGGAAAGCGCGATGCTCTGGCTGAGGAAGAACTGCAACACGCGCGCGATTATGTCCTTGTGGCTGAAGCGGCCCTGCGCGAAGCCCGAGAACAGCGCAAGGCCAATCAGGCGCTGCTTTTGGATACGCCCCTTGAAAAACAGCCCGCAATCCTGCTCGCCGCGCAAAAGGTTCGCGAAACCTGGCTTGCTCTCAAACGCACGGATATTAAAAGTCCGGTATCCGGCTTTGTGGCCAAGCGCAACATACAGGCCGGAGGGCGCGCTGTTTTGGGCAAAGCCCTCATGATCGTGGCTCCGCTGGAATCCGTATGGGTGGACGCCAATTTCAAGGAAATCCAGCTTGGACGCATACGCATAGGGCAACGGGCCGAAATTACAGCCGACATGTATGGCGACGACGTGACATACCATGGAACCGTAGCCGGATTTGAAGCAGGAACAGGAAGCGTCTTTTCCCTTCTGCCGCCCCAGAACGCGACAGGCAACTGGATTAAGATCGTGCAGCGCGTGCCCGTGCGCATCCGCCTTGAGCCTGCGGAGCTTAAAAAGCGCCCCCTGATGCTGGGACTTTCCGCCATGGTGCGCGTGGATACGAGCGATTCCAGCGGCCCCATGCTGACTTTTTCCCCAGGCCGCAGGCAAACCATGACCACCACGGCGCTTGCCATAGATATGACCGAAGCCGACGCGCTCATAGACAGCATCATCAAAGAAAACGCCGGCGCCGAAACAGGGATTTGAATTTCTTTCTCCATCGTCCGTTCACCCTCCGACGCCGACAAGGAAAACGCCCATGGCTCACTTGCAGCCTCTTTCAGGAGCCAAACTGGTCCTTGCGACCATGGGTCTTGCCCTGGTCACCTTCATGACCGTGCTTGACACCACAATCGCCAATGTGGCCGTGCACACCATTTCCGGAAACCTGGGCGCTTCGTCGTCCCAGGGAACCTGGGTCATCACCTTTTTCGGCGTGGCCAACGCCGTAAGCATCCCGCTTACCGGCTGGCTGGCCAAACGTCTGGGCGAAGTCAAACTCTTTCTCACGGCGACCATGCTCTTTATCGCGACGTCCTGGCTGTGCGGCATGTCCGCCAGTCTTGGGATGCTCATTTTCTTCCGCATCATTCAGGGCGCTGTCGCAGGGCCCCTGATTCCGCTGTCGCAAAGCCTGCTGCTTGCCTGCTATCCCCCGAAAATGCGCGGCATGGCGCTGGCCATGTGGTCCATGACCATCATTGTCGCCCCCATATGCGGCCCCATCATCGGCGGCTGGATCTGCGACAACCATCACTGGAGCTGGATTTTCTTCATCAATGTGCCCATGGGCATGCTTTTGTTCGCGCTTTTGCTTAAAATTCTCAAAGGCCGCGAAACCGAAACCATGCGCCGCCCCATCGACAAGGTGGGGCTGACGCTGCTTGTGCTTGCCGTGGGGTGCTTTCAGCTCATGCTCGATGAAGGCAAGGACAACGACTGGTTTAATTCAAATTATATTCTTGCGCTTGGCATTATCGCGTTTGTTTCGTTTGTGTTTCTCATTGTCTGGGAGCTTGGGGAAGAAAACCCCATTGTGGATATCAGACTGTTCGGCCGCCGCAACTTCGCGGTAGGCTGCCTGTCCGTAAGCCTGGGGTTTATGCTCTATTTTTCCGCGGTGGTGCTTTTGCCTTTGCTTTTGCAAACCCATATGGGCTACACGGCGTACAGGGCCGGACTTGCGGCCGCGCCCATCGGATTTTTCTCCCTGCTTCTTGCGCCGGTACTGGGCAAAAACGCGCACCGTCTGGATATGCGCGTCATCGTAACCATCAGTTTTCTGGTTTTCAGCATGTGTTTTTTCTGGCGCACGCGCTTTTCGCCGGATATGGATTTCCGTTTCGTGGTCTGGCCCCAGTTCATTCAGGGCATTGCCGTGGCCTTCTTTTTCATGCCGTTGACCAGCATCCTGCTTTCCGGCCTTAAGCCGGATCAGGTGGCCGGCGCTTCAAGCCTCTCAAGCTGCGTGCGCGTCCTGTGCGGCTCAATCGGCACATCGCTCACCACCACGCTTTGGGAACGCCGTGAAATCCTGCACCATGCGCGCCTTACGGAACGCATAACCGAATTTGACGCCGGCACGGCCGAAACCTTCGCGCGTCTGGCCGACCTCGGTTTTTCCAGAGACATGAGCCTTGAATATATCGCCAAAGAAATAACGCGCCAGGGGTATATTCTGGGCAGCGGGGAGCTGTTCTGGCTGGGCGGCGTCCTTTTTCTGCTTTTAATCATTCTTGTATGGCAGGCCCGGCCGCCATTTGGTCCAAGCGGAGTAAGCGACCGAAAAAAATAGCCGGGCATCCGCAAAGACAAAAAGCGTCCCAAAAACGCCATACGCGGCAAGGCGCGCCGCGCAGCTTCCGAAAGCCCATTCCTTTTTTGCCTTTTTCGTCTGTTTGCGCTATTCTAAAAGTATGCATGATACTTTTTCCGACAGGGGCATACCATGAGTGAAACGACTTCTTCCGGCGCACAGGCTCCAGACAATCCGCCCAATGACGCTTCCAGACAGAACAAGGGGACGCAGGCGCCCTTGACGCCGAAAAAATCCGGCATACGCCGTTTTTTCTCCAGCATCCCGGTACGGATTATTTTAGGGCTGATTGTTCTTTATTTTGTCGTCCTGCTTCTGGTTCTGCCTTTCGGCGGCCGCTGGTTTCTTGAAAAGAAGCTCACGGAAACGCTTGAGGTTCCCTGCGCGGTGGCGGCCATACGCTGCAATCCCTTCACGCTTGAAACCCGCGCGGAAGGCATCGTCATTCCCTATCCGGGCGATATGGGAACCTTTCTTTCCGTGAACGCCATTGAACTGCGCCCGGCCATATGGCAAACCCTTTCCACGCTGACGCCCAACCTGGGCTCGCTGCGCATAACAGGGCCGGCCATACGTCTTGGCATCCTCAAAGACGGCGCTTTTTCTCTTAGCGCCTACCCCTTTGCCCAAACCAAACCGGAAAAAGACGCGAACGAAGAGGAAAAAGAAGAAAGCAAAGACCTCTTTCCCTTTGTCGTCAACGACTTTGAGCTGGCGGACGGAAATGTCAGCTTTTGGGACATGCGCCATAATCTGACCCAAAACATCAACGACATTCATATCCGCATTCCTTTTGCATCCTCTCTGCCCAAGGACAGGGATACCCCGATGGTTCCCGACATGCGCGCCACAATCGACGGCAGTCCCGTAGTTCTTGACGCGCGCTCGACCCTGTTCGCCGACCCTGTCGCCACGGAGCTGAACATAGACCTTGGCCGCGTCCCGGTGGAACGCTTCAAAGCCTATTTAAGCCCCTACACCGACCTGAATCTGGAAAAAGCCGCGCTTTCGGCAATGTTAAGCATCAAAGCCGGACAACTGGACGGGCGCGGCGGTTTCGACGTATCCGTCAAAGGAAAAATAAAACTGTTCGACGTCAACCTGGTTGACCCAAATGAACAAAAAAGCGTGCTCACGCTTGGAAGCGGGGAGCTTGAAATAGAACGCTTTTTGTTGCGGCCTCAGGACATTTCAGTCAACGTCCTGTCCCTGGACCGGCTTGCCGTGAGCGCGCGCCGTCTGGCCGACGGCTCCATAAACTGGACGCGGTATTTTAAAAGCCCGGCCGCATCCGCATCTGCGACGGAATCCGCAACCCCGGCCGCGTCTTCCGAAAAATCCGGACTGCCGCCTTTTGTGCTGAAAAAACTGAGCCTGTCCAATATGGAAATACGCTGGCAAGACGACGCTGTTCCAGGCGGCATGACCCACGACTTCAAAAATCTGTCCATAGCCGTCTCCGACCTGGACACGAGAAGCGCAAAAAGCGCTCAACTGCGCCTTGCGTTCAAAGACGAACTGTTCGGGGATATCAATGTGGAAGGACAATATGCGCCAAAAGCCAATACCCTGAGTCTGAACGCGGATATCGCCGGTTTCACGATCGCCGCCCTTGGGCCGTACCTGAAAGCACTGCCGGTCGCCTTTGAAAAAGGCGCCATTTCCACACGCCTTGCGACGAACCTGGCGTTTGCCGCAGACATGCCGCTGGAGTCGCTTTCAGGCTCCATCAGCGTGACGGACCTTGCGGTTACGGACTCCAAACTCTGGCGGGTGCAGACAAAGGAAATACAGGCCGGCGACGTCCGATTCACAAGCAGCCCCATGGAGCTTACCGCTGAATCTCTGATTGTGGACGCCCCAAAGGGAACCTTCACCTTGCTGCCGGATACGCGAAAAACTGCCGCGCGCGCCCAGTTGGAACAAATTTCCCGTGAAGTCGCGGATATACAAAGCAAAGAAAAAACACGCGCGCCCGGCGCGCAGCCGCAGACCGCCGGCAGCGTCAATGTGGAAAGCGACGCCGCCGCAAAAGCGTCCGGCGTTTCGCCGCTTGCGGGCGTGGATGACGCGTTCAGCGGCTTTAAAACCTTCAGGGTCAATAAAGTCCAGCTTAAAAAAGGCTCCTTCGCTTTCAAGGATCAGCGCGTTTCACCGGCAACGACAGGCGAATTTTCAAACCTCAACATGACGCTTGCCAACGTAAGCACCGCGCCGCGCTCGACAGCCCAGCTCACCCTTACCGGGCTTTTCGACCGGGCGCCGTTTAGCGTGCGCGGCACGGTCAATCCTTTAAAAGCGCCGCTCAACGCCGCGTTGCGCATGGAGCTTGACAATCTGAACATGGTCAGGCTCTCGCCCTTTGCTCTGCAGGCTCTGGCCTATCCCATAGAAAGCGGCCTGTTTACCGCAGACCTTGACATTGCCTTTAAAAACGACGTGCTGGATTCCACCAACCATTTCGTCCTGCAAGACTTCAACCTTGGCCCCAAAGCTTCAATTGAAGGCGCGCCGGACCTTCCGCTTCCCCTGGCCGTGGCTTTGCTTAAAGGTCCGTCTGGGACCATTGATCTGACCGTAGGGGCAAACGGACGTCTGGACGACCCGCAGTTCAGCGTGGCCGGCATCGTAATCAAAATCATCGGCAACATCCTGGTCAAGGTGCTCACCTCGCCCTTTACCCTGGTGGCCGGAATCTTCACCAGCGACAACAACGCCGCGCTTCCGGACCTGCAATACACGCTCTTTGCGCCCGGCTTCGCGGCCCTGGACAAACAGGCGAAAACCAACATCGCCGCGGTCGCGGCCCTGCTTGAGAAGCGTCCGGCCTTGCGCCTTTCGCTCGTCGGCATGGCGGACGCGGCGGATCGTTCCGGACTTGTGGATCGTCTCATTCTTGAAAAAATGCAGGCCATTAAATACGATGAACTTTCATCGGCCGCGCGGGCCGCGACCACGCCGGACGCCATGAACGTCAGCCGGGAAACGGACCCGGAAGAATACGAAAACCTTCTGTATGAAGTCTATGCGGAAAGCTCATTCCCTATTCCGCGCACCCTGTTTGGAAGAGCGGAAAGGCAGCCGGTTGAAACCATGCTGGCCGCGTTCCACGCAAACATCAAGCCCACGGACGAAGACCTGAAAAAGCTGGCGCTTGAACGCGCCGAGGCTGTGCAAAAGGCCATTCTTGCAAACGCGCCCGCGCTTGCAGGCCGCGTTTCCGTCAGCAAGGAGCCGCTTCTTGAAAGCGAAGAAAACGACGACAGTTCCATGGCCGCCGTGCGCCTTGACCTGACGGCGACGGACAGCGTGGAATAAGAAAACGGGAGAAGCGCGGCGGAGTTATCGTTCCGCCGCGTCTTCGGGGACAGCGCTTCTGCAATCGCCGACTTCGCGTTTCTTCAGAACCGTCACGCGATTGACGATTTTACGGTAATATTCATCGTGTTCCACGAGCGCGGCGGAACGGGCGCGGTTTTGCATGCGAAAAAGAAGCGCGTCAAGCTTGCGCATCTGGCGGACTTTCAGATGCTCGTCCGTACAGGTTTCAAGAAGATCAAGGAGCGATTCCGCTTCCTTGCGTTCGGCGATCTCAGGCGGGACGTATCCGGCGTTGCGCAGAATTTTGTAGGCCATACGCAACTCCTCAGGCATATGCGAGTCGTCCTCAAGCTCAAGAGGTTTGCCCGCGCCCGGCAAATTGTCAAAGTCGCCACGCTCCTGCGCTTCCCTGATGCGCTGCTCCGCGATGACGGCAAAAATATCCATGGTGCGGCCCAATCCCTGCAACGCGCCCCAAAGCCCATTGCCCGCTGTAATGTGTATTTGACAACCTCCCCCCTTCTCGCGTCGGGGGATTCCCAGCGGATGCAATCTTACGATTGCGTCCCTAAGCGGGTTCCTGCTTCGCCGCGACTGCCCAGAGGAACAAGGACTTGGATATCGTCCGCAAATATTCCCACGTGGGGAATTTTACGGGTACGAACCAACCGCCTATTCCCGCGAAGTCTCACTATCTCTCCACAGGCTGACACGGCATGCCCTGCCGCCGTGTCGCCTGTTAGCGCACAAAAGGCAGAAAGGCAAAAATTCCACTTACAGTGCGCTTTATATCCTCCCCCTTAAGGGAGAGATTTTACGGCGCGCTTGATAAACGCTTCGCCGGAAAACACGGCTTCCGGCTGGTTGCGGCGGCATGGCCGCCCGCGCCGGAATATGCCAGTCTGACGCTCGCCAATAAAAACGCCGCCGCCAACGCGGCTTCTTTTCGCTTGATCAGCAATTGGCTCTTTGCCAGGCGGCTGTTTTCTTAAAACCATCCTCATCGGATAAAAAAGAATCGCCATTGTTCAGATTTTCCATGGCCTGAATGACAAACTCCCAAAGCGCGCGGGCGCTGAACAAAAACCCTTTAAGGGCCATGAAAAACTCCTTGGCGTCCAAAAAACGCATGGAAAAAGACTGGGCAAGAATAATGTCGCCGGTTTCCGGGGTGCGGTAAAAGGCCATGCCGCCAAGGCCCACAGCCAGATGATTGGCTTCAAGCAGCAAGTTGGGGTCGATGGTCGCAGAATCAAGGCCGGGAATCTCCAGAGGAGCAAAGAAATACAGACGGTCGTCAGGCGTGGAATAGCGTATCTTGCAATGAATTGCGCCAAGGAAAGCAAGCACGAAGTTATCGGGACTCTCAGCAATCAGGTCTGCGCCGATTTTTGGAGCAAGCGTTTTTATCCAGGCTGAAATCTGTTCTGCTGACATTGTCTTCCCCTTTTTGTTCAAGACGAATTCTCTTGAGACGGAACCGGTTGCAACGAACATGTCATGGCATCTGAAATATACGCCTTCTTGCACGTTTAGGGAGAGGATGCGAAACTGCTCTTTTATTGACGGAAAAATACGTGAAAAAGCGGAGCATGCGCTCTGCCTTTGCTTATACTGAGGCAGTACGTCATTTTGGTCCATTTGGAACGCTGTGTCAATAGGCTGCGCCGTGGAAGAGCAAAAGGCGGACGATTTCACGCTTAAAAAAACATGCGCGCCAACCCCTCGCTCTTTTCCAGCAAACATGCCGGCTGGCCCGTTTTATGGATGGTTCCGTCATCCTTATCCAAAGCAATGGCATGGACGCAAGGCGCATATCCCGCAAGAAAAAATCTGATCCCGCAACTGGCATAGAGCATAAACGCAGACGCCTTTGTCATCCCGCGTACTGCTTCACCACTTCCAGAAAATGCACAATATTCTTATCAGGGTGAAGCGGATAAAGAATGCCGTAGGGAGCAGTGAACTCCCAATCGACAAAAAGGGTGACAAGCGAAGGATGGACTTCTTTCCAGCATTCAAGCGTGAGCAGAACCTTTTTTTCCTCTTCGCAGGCATTGAACACATCTATATCGTAAAAATACGACGTATTTTCAATGGCAATCCGCGGATGCGCTTCCAGCGCGCTTCGCACGCGATCCACGCAGACGGAATCGCCCCGTTTTCCCATCATGACGCATTCCCCGTAAAGCTCCTCTATTTTAAGCCGTTTTTTCCCAGCCAAACGATGCCCTCTGGAAACAGCGCAACATAAACGGTATTCGCCAATCTGGAAAAAATTGCAGCGGCTCAGCCACGCATTGGAATCACACGCCGCCATAAGAAAATCGAATTTTTCGCCAAGCGAGCCGATTTCCGAAAGTATGCCGGACCGGGAATCTTCAAAAGGAACGATGCGCAGGGCATATTGCGGAAACGCCTCACGCGCCTTATGCCACAAGTCCATAAACGCCTTGCACGGATTAAGCAGGGACGTCCCCACCCGGAACGTGGTCTTCACCGCCGCCTCAAACTGCCGGGCTCTTGCTATGGCTTCCTGCGAAAAGGCGAACAGACGCTGGGCGTCCTCATAAATGGAACGCCCCGCCTCAGTAAGGCGCACTCCCCTTTTGGTGCGCGTCAACAGCGTCAGGCCAAGGTGAGCCTCCAGCGCGTTCAGCTGCTTCATGACCGCATTGGGCGAAATGAACAGCCGTTCGGCCGCGCTTGTAAAACTGCCGCAATCCGCCACGCAGACCAGCGTCTTAAGCTGAGCATTATACATCAGGCCTTCCTTTGGTTTAGTATGAACTTTAAGTTTATACTCTGGTATCATATTTGTCATTCCGCGTCAAAACATGGTGCGGTATAAAGCATATATCTGAAAAATTCATAAAAGGAGGCAGGCATATGCCCGCGCTTATTCTGTACTTTTCCCGTAAAGGGAACAATTACGTCAATGGAGCGATTAAAAATCTTCCTGCCGGCAACACCGAGATGGCGGCGCGCATGCTCAGCAGGAAAACAGGGGCCGAACTGTTCGAGATAGAGCCGCGCATAGCGTATCCGGACGATTATTCCGAATGCATAGAAAAGGCCATGCAGGAACAAAAAAGCCATGCCCGCCCGGCGCTCAAAGCCTATCCTGCGCAACTTGCCGGTTGCGACGTCGTGTACCTTGGCTATCCCAACTGGTGGGGCACCATGCCCATGCCTGTCTTCACCCTTCTGGAACACTGCGACTTTTCAGGCAAAACGATCAAGCCGTTTTGCACGCACGAAGGCAGCGGCATGGGCTCAAGCGAAGAGGATATCCGCCGCGCCTGTCCCGGCGCGATTGTGGCGAAAGGGTTGGCTATCCATGGCGCCCATGTCGCCCAGGCGGAAGACGCCATAGCGCGGTGGGCATAAACCGCCTGACGCGCCGGCGGCGTTTTCGTTTCATCTCTTTAAGAAAGAGCGCAGTGAAAACCATACTTGCCGGCCCTGGATGCGTATTGCAGCCAGGACAACGGCCGCAACCTTTAAAAAAACCGCAATGAGGTATGCAATGAAAAAAAGACTGTTGGGAAACAACCTTGAAGTTTCCGCAATCGGCATGGGCTGCATGGGATTCAGTCATGGCTATGGCGCCATTCCGCCTGAAGAAGAATCCATTCGCCTGATTCACCGGGCTTTTGAACTGGGATGCACCTTTTTCGACACCGCAGAAGTGTACGGCCCCTATGTCAATGAAGAGTTGACCGGCAAGGCTGTCGCTCCTTTCCGAAAGGAAATTGTGCTGGCCACCAAATTCAGCCCCTTTCTCATTGCCGGCCAGAACTGGCCTGAAAGCAAACTGAGCCGCGCCGGGATAAGGCGGGCCTTGGAAGAATCCCTGCGCCGTCTGGGCACGGACTATGTGGATCTTTACTATCAGCATCGCGTTCCGGCGGACTGCGCCGTGGAAGACGTGGCGGGATGGATGGGAGAATTGATCGACGAAGGGCTTATCCGCGGCTGGGGCATGTCCCAACCTACAGAAAGCGCGGTGCGCAGAGCGCACGCCGTAACGCCGCTGACCGCCATACAAAGCGAATACTCCATGATGGAAAGGATGTTTGAAAAAGACGTGATTCCCGCCTGTGAGGAGCTCGGCATCGGCTTTGTGCCGTTTTCCCCGCTTGCCAGCGGTTTTCTGAGCGGCAAATACAACAAGAACACCCATTATGAAGGCGACGACGTGCGTCGCGTCATCACCCGTTTCAACAAGGAAAATGTGGAGGCCAACCAGCCCCTGCTTGATCTGCTGCACACGTATGCGGCGGCCAAAAACGCGACTCCGGCCCAAATTTCTCTGGCCTGGATGCTGCATAAAAAGGATTTCATCGTGCCCATACCCGGCATGCGCAAAGAGGAACGCATCGTGGAAAACCTGGGGGCCGCGAAAGTTCGCCTGACAGAGGAAGAATTCTCTTCCCTGGAACGGGCACTGGCCGCCATTCCCATCCACGGCAATCGTACGGATGAAGACATTGCGCGCCTTGGAAGCATCCGGAAAAATGAATAATGGAGGCAGACGCGCTGCCGGCGGCCTGCGACGGCCGCCGCAGTTTCCTTGAAACAAAGGAGAAAGAGAGGCGGATTATGTTTCAATCCACGCCTTGCCCCATCCGCCGGCTGCAAAAGACAGCCGGCGGATAGAGGGCGTACGGATTGCCCCTCGCCTTTCGGAAAGGGGGTACGGAAAAGGATTTCACCGGCTTCGCCACATTGCCGGCGGCCCTTTTCTCCCTGAAGGGAGCGGTTTCAAACCATAAAGGAATGCTTGATGAAAGCGTATGTGCTGAAAGCAAAAGGAAACGCTGTTTTTGAGGATATCCCCATTCCGCATATCGAACCTCGCGACGCGCTTGTCAGAACAACGGCCATGGCCGTTTGCACAACGGATATTCACCTGATAGAGACCGCGGCGTGGCCCAGGGCCATTGGCAAGGTCATCGGGCATGAGTCCGTCGGCATTGTGGAAAAAGTCGGCTCAGAGGTCAAAGATTTCAAGCCCGGCGATCGCGTCGTCCTTCCCAGCGCGGGCACAGACTGGCATACGCCGCACGCCCAGCGCGGCGAGGCCAAATACTATCAAAACAACAACCCCTATTTTTCCGACGACCCCACAGTAAACGGCAATTTTTCCGAATACATGCGGGTCATTGACGCGGACATGCGCCTTGCGCATATCCCTGATGCGGTGACCGACATTCAGGCGGTCATGGTCCCTGATATGATGGCGACCGGTTTTACGGGCATCGAACGGATGCATGTCCAGTTCGGCGACACAGTCCTCATTCTCGGCATCGGTCCTGTAGGGCTTATGGGAGTCGCGGCCGCCGCCCTGCGCGGCGCCGGACGCATCATCGCCGTGGGCTCGCGCCCCAAAGCCATGGCCTTGGCAAAGCACTATGGAGCCACTGATATCATAAACTACAAAAACGGCGATATCCTCTCCCAGGTCATGGATATGACAGGCGGAAAACCTGTGGACAGCGTACTGGCGGCAAGCGGCGGCACGGCAAGCGCGGTCCTCACCACCGCCATGCGGGCCGTCAAGTTCGGCGGCCATGTATCCTGCGTTTCCCTCTTCTTTGACGAGGACGCCGTCTCCATCCCCCTTGATGTTTGGTGCAACGGCGGCATGGAAAAATTTCTGACCGGCGTTCTCTGTCAGGACGGAAGAGATTTTTTTGAGCGCCTGCTTGCTCTTGTCGCTTACGGACGGCTGGATACCTCGCCGCTTGTCAGCCCCATCCTGCATGGCTGGAACAGTCTGGAGAAAGGTATGGCCCTGATGCGCGACCGGGCTCCAAACGTCATCAAACCGGTTATCGTCATCGACTAGAAACCTGCAATAAGGCGGCAAAGCCCTTCAGGCGGGGTGGGGTTATATGGCCTTTTGGCCTTTCGGCCGCAAACTACAGGGGAAGATAGATGAATACACGCCTTGCCCATGCGCAAAGCATGCGCCGCAAACCACATATGTCGCGCCGTCAAACGCGACGCGCCATGTCCGGACTTATGATACTGCTGCGGATGCTCGCCTTCTGCCTTGCCCTGTCCGCTCCATTCAGCCCGGCGCAGGCCCAAAAAAACGCAACGGAAACAGCAATGACCCATCTTACAATAGAAAACAGCGTCCACGACATGATAACCCATCCCGCCTTTGCGGCGTATGGCGCGCTTTTGCTGCCGCGCCCCGAGGATGCAAAAAGCGCGTTGCAACTGCGCGACGTGGGGCGTCTTATGCCATGGCACGGGCATGTCCAGCCAAAAGCAATCGTGGCGGCGTTGAACTATATGATTGATGAAACCGCCCGGGGACAACGCGTATTATACCCTTTCTATCCGGATGGAGCAAAGAAAGAACAAACCGGCCTTTTCTTTTTCCGGGGAAAATCCGGCGCGCCCTTTGCTTTGATCTGTCCCGGGGGCGGCTTTGTCTATGTCGGCGCCCTGCATGAAGGGTTTCCGCCGGCCATGGTTCTGCGCGCAAAGGGATATAACGCTTTTGTGCTCCAATATCGCGCAGGCGGCGAAGACAGAGCCTGCGCGGACATGGCGCGCGCCCTGTCATGGATATTCGCGCATGCCCATGAACTGGCGGTCGATACGCGCGGATATTCCGTATGGGGCGGCTCAGCCGGCGCCCGCATGGCCGCAAACCTTGGCTCATACGGAGCGAAAGCCTTCGGCGGAGACGATCTCCCCCGTCCATCCGCCGTCATCATGGCCTACACAGGACACAGGCGTTTCACCCGAAACGATCCGCCCACCTTTGCCGTGGTCAGTGCCGACGACCCCATTGCGCCGGCTTCCGTAATGGAACGCCGCATACAAGCCATGCGGCAGGCCGGCATAACCGCAAAGATTCACATCTACCGCCATGCCGGTCATGGATTCGGCACAGGCGAAGGCACGGACGCCGCAGGCTGGATGAACGACGCCATAGCATTTTGGGAAGAGCAGAGGAAAGAACATGGCAATCCGCCGCCGGCTTTAAGCCGCTGATACGTAAAGGCCGCGCATGGCGAACAAAAAACATGAACAGGCGATCATGGAGATTGCCCGGCTCAAGGACATTCTGCCGATGGATGCCGCGCATAATTTCCATTATGTGAAGTATACCGGCCCTGACGGCGTTCCGGTCAGGCTGTGCCATCTGACGGCGTTCGGCCTTGCCATGCTCGATGTGGGCAAACACCGGTCCGCGCTGTTGTGGAAAGCGGGGAAACTGACGTGCGGGCGGCCTTGACTTTTGGCATGCGCGTGATTATCAATGAAAAAAGAGGACGGCGTAAAGCGCTGGCAACGCCCGCCGTCCGTGGGCCAGTTCCCCAGATTAAAGATAATCCAAGTTTCCAGCCCCTGTGAGAGGGTGGCAGCTCTCACAGGGGCAAGCTTATTTCATCAAACGACGAACAATAAGCGCAACCACTACGCCAGCCACGACCTGCGCGGCAACGTCTGTGAGGAACCGCCACATAGGCGCAACCTCCTTCAGGGGAAGCTGGCCCATGCGGCGTGAGATACCAAAAAAGCGTTTCTCATTCAAGGCCGGAAGGGTTTGCCCCTGTCCGGCCTTTTCTTTCCTTTTCCCTATGCGATTGTCAAAGAGCGCGCGCGTCATGAAAGCGCGGCGGCGTTTTTTGCCGCGTACGGCGCGGGCGCTCCCGGGACGTTCATCCGTCCCTGCGCCGCCTTGCCGCTTCGGCCGCCGTCC
>CALUUT010000005.1 GCA_944324045.1 uncultured Desulfovibrionaceae bacterium
TTGTTCCCATCGACCGGGAAGTCGTCGCCATGAACGGACGTTTCTACACGATGCGCGTCGCCCCTTACCGCACCACGGAAAACAGCATCAGAGGACTGGTCATTACAGTTATCGACAGCCTTGGCGCTGACCGTGAAAGCGCCGTTGCTCCGCATTAAGCGCGCCCGCATGCGCGCCTTGTTGAGGCCGCCTTCATATGCGCTCGTCGCCCTCAAGGGAACACCGGTTTTTGCCGCGCGCCTTGGAGCGATAGAGCGCCTGATCGGCGGCCGCATACGCCTGTGAAAATTCCTGTCTCCCGGTGCAGGACGCAACCCCCATGCTGCAGGAGATGCCGCGCGCTCCGGCTACGGACAAAGCGGCCACAGCCTCGCACACGCCGTCGGCCGCTTTGACTGTTTGCGCGGCGGACAGGCCTTCCACATACACGCAAAACTCGTCTCCGCCCAAACGTCCCACAACCCCATATGGCTCAAAGCGTTCTTTTAGAAGACCCGCCACCGCTATCAATATTTTATCGCCTACAGGGCGCCCATGGGCATCATTAAGCCGTTTGAAGTCATCCACATCCACGATAATCAGAAACCCCGCATCCCCGCCTTCGCGCAGCGCCGCATCAACAAGCCGAATCAGCGTCATCTTGTTGTAGAGCCCCGTCATCATGTCGCGTTTTGCCTGCTGCGCCATCTGCATAAGATATCGTTCAACCAATACCAGGACAACCGCCACAACAAAAAACAGGGCTATGACAGCCGCCAGAAACTGCATTCCCAGCAACCAAAACCGCTCCTGCACTTCCGCGGACATGCTGATGCCCTCAAGTTTCAGCAGCACTTCAGTCCGACCGTACAGGTGACGCCACAAACCAAGCGCAAGCAAAAACATCAACGCGACAAGGCCAACCATGGACAATGCGACGCGCGGCCGCGGCCGGCCCCACTTGGCCTGCGCAAGTTCTTCCGTAAAAACGCGCAAAGCCCTTGAGCCGGAAACCGCATACGCCCCAAGCGCGACCACGACGACGACACCCCACCCCAAAAGTTTGTTCAACGAGAGCATTCGCGAAAACAGTCGCTCAACCGTGATCCCCAATTCGGGAAACAGCGTCTGCAACGCCGCATACACCAAAAATGAATGCAGGAAATCCGCCGCAATGGCGGCAAACGCGATGCCTGTCCTTATATGCGAAACGCGCTTTTTTACATAAAGAAAAAGGCAGGCGGCCAAAAAACCGAATGCCATCCGCGTGCCCACGCTGAGCACAAGGCTGGACAAAGGACTTCCGCTGACAAGCGGCGAAAAGACCTGATCCGCATGAGACGTGGCCGTCACCGACGCCTTCCAGAGACTGGTCAACCCAAATACGGCGCCAAGAAACGCCCTTCCGCCGGCCCGAACAAAAGCGCGCCTACAAGAACCGGCAGGGGCATGATAGTCAGGGACACCGGCGGAATCGTAATGTAGCCGAACGCGGAAAACGCCAGCGCCAGTTCAATGGCCGCCAGCATGGATAATCCGGGCAGATGCAGTGGGGAGTTGCGCGTAAACACCAAAACATCCTTGTCCAAAACCGCTTTTAACGGCGGCGCATGATATCGCGGCGCGGCGGCTCGCCAAACATCCTTTTATATTCGCGGCTAAACTGGGTCGGGCTTTCATGGCCCACTGCAAGGCTTGCGCCGGCCGCGTCCGCCCCTTCCGCAAGCATCAGCCGCTGGGCTTCATAGAGGCGCAGGCGTTTATGATACTGCAGGGGGCTAAGGGTGGCAGCCTCTTTAAAATACCGGTGGAAGGTGGATGCGCCCATATTGACCATGCGCGCAAGCATTGACGCGCAAAGACTCATTAAACTGCCGCGCACCCATGAATGGCCAATGGCCTGGGCAGTCTGATTATTTTGGCCTGGCTGTTTTGCGCGCCAAACCTGTTGAAACGGCGCAGTGTACCGCTCAGGGCCCTGACGGGCAAGCGGTAATGTATCTCATAGTATTAAATACATAATAAAACTGTAAAGAAAAAAGAAGAAACAGGATCGCGAACGCTGCAAGCGGCGCGATGGAATGGATGGGCTGTTTACGCAAGCTGACGACGATTTCCACGATGAACTGCCCGCCGCCAAGGAAACGACAAGGCCCAAAAGACGCAAAAAATTGATTCTATCCGGTCTGTTACGTCTTTTGCCCTCAAACCGCGGAAGATGCGCAAACGGGATGCGTTTTTTTTTAACTTCCTGTTTTTTACGTGCTCCTTTCCCGCTCTGCAATAACCTCGACACAACCTGACGAACCAGACAGGCGAAACCGCCGGCCGGGACCAGCCCTGGCCACAGAAACGGCCCGCGCCCCACGCCGCCGGCCTATATCTCTTTTTCATCCCCGGCGTTGCGCCACGTCCGCCTGGCCCGCTCCAGATAATCGCGCCATTTTTGTATGCCGATTCCCCTGCGGCAGGAAACTTCAAAAAGCGCCATACGCGGATTGAGGGCCATGGCGCGACGCCGCAGGGCGTCCACGGAAAACCCTTCATCCGGCAAGTAGTCGATTTTGTTTACGATCAGCGCATCCGCGATTGTGAACATGAGCGGGTATTTCATGATTTTGTCGTCCCCTTCCGGGACGCTGAGCAACATGCATTTCATATGTTCGCCTATGGCGAATTCCGCCGGGCAAACCAGATTCCCGATGTTTTCCACGAATACAAAGTCGTATGACGCCAGATTCTCTATGCTGTCCAGGGCGCGGCGCACCGTCGCGGCGTCCAGATGACAAGCGCCGCCGGTGCGTATCTGCACGGCCTTGAATCCCGCGGCCGCAACTTTTTCGGAATCGACCAGGGAATCAATATCCCCTTCGATGACAGCTATCCTGTAGCCTGTTCCAAGCGCTCTGGCTGTTTCCAGTATCAAACTGGTTTTGCCGCTGCCCGGCGAAGACATGACATTGACCATGAACACGTCCATGCTCTTCAGCATGCGCGCCGTCTCAGCCGCGCATTCGGCATTGTCCGCGCCTATCTCCTCGTTGATCTCTATAAGACGTATCCCGTCCATAATCCGCCTCCCGCAAAATATGACGCCGTTGCCGTCTTTACGCCCCGCATTCGAAGCGGACGCCCAGCCGAAAAAACATGCCGCTTTTTTTCGAAAAAAAGCGTGCAAAAGCGCATCCGCCGCCTGTATGACGCCCTAGCATATCTCTATTCCGGTAATGGAATACTCTCTTCCGGAAAGCAGACTCAATCTGTCCATCCGGGCGCATACAGGGCAGACAATGTCGCCGGACCCGCGGGCATCGAACCTGAATACGGCCCCGCACGCTTCGCATTCCGCCACAGCCGGAATGGAACGCACGCGGATTCGCGCCCCTTCGGCAATGCTTCCCTTGCTGACGTACCTGAAATAACGCTCTATCCACTCCGCTTCAAAATCCCTGATTTCGCCGATATTCAGGTGTATGGCCAGAATTCTTTCCGCCTTGTTTTGCGCGGCATGGTTCAGGGCGATGGAATAAAGCTGCTTTACAAGCGCCATTTCATGCATCGCGCTCTTCGCCTTCTTTTGCGTCCGGCGCTCTGGACTCGCTTATCATGCGATACATTTCATATATGTCTTCAGGCGGAACAACGGGATTTTCCTTTAATACAAGCGTCAGCGCCTTGCCTGGACAGGCATTGACGCAACAACCGCAACGCGCGCATGCGTCTTCCTCAAACACGCACGCGCCATTTTCCACTCTGACGGCCTCAACAGGGCACACGGCCGCGCATGCTCCGCACCCTGTGCACAACCGCGCGTCGTAGCTTAGATCATAATTGCTGATTCTGGCCTGCGGCCTGATCGTTCCGTTTCTGACAAAAGCGGCATAGCGCTTTCGCACGGCGCAACAGCAATCGCAGCAGCAGCACAGCACTTCCGCCGCCAGGGAGTTGGCCACATAATAGCTGATATGCCCGTTCTCTTCAAACTTCCGGATCATGGCGAGCGCTTCTTCCTTTGAAAGCCGCCGGCCTATCTTAAGATCATGGATATAAAAATCAGCCCATTCATTCAAAGCAAGGCAGCAGTGATAATCGTCATTGCGTTTGCACGGCTCCGGTGCATGCTGACGGCAGTAACATATGGTCGCGGCAATGGAACGCGCGTTTCGTATCAGCTCCAGAACATTGTCAAAGGGCAACATTTTGCCGTCGGCCACAACCTCGCTGCTCATCGGCAAAAATCGCCATGAGGGCACCGTTTCGCCATACAGACGGGGCTGAACGTATTCTTTCATGAACGCCCCGCCAAATTCGCTTTTTCCCGGAATATGCATGTCCGCGGTCTTAAATTCCAAAATGCCCGGATTATATGAAACAAGACGGTACAGCTCCACCCCATCCTTGATCTTGCGCACGGTCTCGCCGTGTATCGCCATGTCCTGAAGCACCCGGCTGGTAAAAAGCGCGTCCTGTCCCGCGGCCTTCGCAATTTCCCCGGCATCGGCCCAGTGGTCAAAAGGAATGGCCAAGGCTGTTCTCACATGCTGTACCGGGAACAGGCTCTTTAAAAAAAGAATCGCAGGCTCTTCCGCCAGCGGCGCATCCGGCCGCACTCGTTCCGCTCCTAGGGAAATCTTATTGAAATGCACCCGTAACTGCTCATAGAGTTCATTTATCTCATCCTCGCTCATGTCAAAATAGTCCGGATGGAAAAACGCTTCTTTACGCGGATCGTTGTATATGCTCATCGCTGACCCTCCCAGGATACTCAATTCAGAACATTTGCATCTGGATATTCAAAATCCACACTCCCGTCAACACGCCCGCGGACAACGCACGACTCATCCCAATCCGGACGCGAGCCGGCTCGACGGCATCCCTGAAACAGGCTGAAGGCGCTCCTTTCGCAATAGACGATGGGCATGCCTTGATTTCATATATCCTTTTCGGAAAGCCGACGCTGTTTTTTTTATTACCATGGATACCGCTCCGGTAAATGTCCGATTGCGCCAATTTCTTGCCTTATTTGTGCAAATGCCCCCGCTTTGCCGCTTTTACCGCAAGCATCCTGTCGCCACATCGAGGCAGTCAAAGTTGATGTTCACAGAGATATTCAACGGTATCATTGCAGAGCCTGTGAAAAAACATTCATCAGCTTGAGTAATTCATTCCTGATCTGGACAAAAAAATTTCTCCGTTTTGGAGAAAACATAAAATGTGCAATAGAGAGATATATAGTATTTGCACGCAGAATAAAATATATGATGTCATGAAGAATAGAAATCTGAA
>CALUUT010000006.1 GCA_944324045.1 uncultured Desulfovibrionaceae bacterium
ATGCGCGCCGGGGACGCTGGGTCAAAGCATGCGAACCGTATTTTTAGAAGTCGTAAATGAAGTACAGGCCGAGCTTGTAGGCGTTCTTTTCAAAGAAGTCTTCGCCTGTGCCGGCATTTCTGTAGTAGTCGCCGCTGTTCTTGCAGTCCACGTACATATAGCCGAGCTCAAGGGCCATGCTGAGGTTTTCCATGATCTGGTAGATGGTGTCCACGTTGACTTCAAGCGCCCAGTCCTTGTCGGTCAGGTAGAGGCTGTTGCCGGGCATGAGAGAGCCGTCAAGCCCCGCGAGGGCGTGGCCGCCGTAGTTTACGCCTTCCTTATATTCGTTCGTGCCCTGGTAGTACATGAAGCGCACATGGTGGGTCAGATTTTCCACGAAACTGATATCTTCGGCGAGAAGCCCGACGCCCCAGGTCCCTTCAGGCGACAAGCCCACGTTGCAGGAACGTTCGCTCAGAGAGTAGCTGCCATCAAAACCAAAGCTTGTGGCCTGGAAGGACGGTTCAATGGTGTTCAGGCGGCGCAGTTTGCGCTTGCCGTTTTCAATTTCGTCGCCTGAGCCGTACCAGGCGATGATGCCCGGCGTGAAATGGTCCATCTTGTATTGCAGCTTGGCCGCGATCAACCAGCCGCGGGAGTCAAAATCGCTGTCCGCGAACTGGCTGTTCCATGCGGCGCGGTTAAAACCGTCGGCCCAGTCGCCGTCGCCCTTGGCGCCGCTGTATATGGCGTCCATGGTAAAGACAAAGGGGTCGAACATGGTGAGTTCAAAGGCGACGCCGACCCACCAGGGCTTGATTTTCTGACCGGCGGCGCCAAGGTCCTGCCAGCTTCCGGGCGTGAAGAATGTGTCGGTTTCAGTCGCGTTGCGGCCCATCTGGGAATAGACGCCCCAAGGCGTGACGGATACTCCCTCAAAGGTCAGAGGCAGCACCAGGCCGAACATGTCCCACTTTGAGAACCTGGGCGAGCCGGGGCCGTCGCCGCCGTTGCTTGGGCGGTACCAGAAGGCGCTTAACGCGACATTGTCGTTGAACGTGTAGCTTGCGGTGATGCCGGCCACGCGGGTGTCCATAACCGGGCTGCCTGAAACGGCGCCGGGCAGGGCGATTTCCTGAAGACCCATCTGCACGGAGGAATTGGCCGTGGGTTTCCAGTCAAGATACGCCTCGCGGGTGCCGATGTTTACGCCCTGGGTTCCGATGCCGCCGCCGGAATCCGCGCCGATGCCGTCTCCCTGATAGCCCCAGAAGTTGGGGTCGCCGGCGCGGGCGACAAACACGCCGCGCAGATTTTCATTGGCAATGGCTTCAAACTTGATGGTCAGACGCTGCAGCGCGCTGAATCCGTCTTCGGAAGAGCCCTGCTTGCCCCAGTCGACATTGTACATGTTCCGCGCGTATTCAAAGCCGAATTCAAACTGTCCCGACACTTTGAAGTCAACCGCGCGGGCGTTGCCGGCAACGCCAAACATAATCCCGGCCGCGGCAAGGAGGGAAAAAATACGTTTCATTGAAAAGTCCTTATGCTGCATAGTGGTTAATGTGGATGCCTCATCTGAAATGACGCCCCTGAGCTCAGGCAAAATTTTTATACGCGCATTGATTATGAAAAGCAATATGAATTTCAATTTCATTTTAATATCCTAAAATGATTGATGAAAAATACAAAAGAACATGTGTCTGGAATGAAAAAAATTGAATCACAACGAAAAAAACACTATGATTTCAATATAATGAGAGAAATGCGCCTCGTGAGGATTATTTCAGGCGCTCCGCAATTTTTTGACCTTGCCGCCTGCGCTCTGTATACTGGCGGCATGGACATTTCGTTAAGCAGCATTCCGGCCACGCCCGGCGTGTATTTATTCAAAGATGAAGCAGGGCGCATCATCTACGTGGGCAAGGCCAAGCATCTGCGGCGCCGGGTCGCGTCGTATTTTCGCCGCCCAGGCGATCTTACGCCCAAGACCAGGGCCATGATGAGTCATGCCGCAAGTGTGGACACTATTTCAACCATCACGGAAAAAGAGGCGTTTCTGCTTGAGGCCAGCCTGATAAAAAAACACCGGCCGCATTACAATATCGTGCTGCGGGACGACAAACAGTATGTACTGTTTTGTCTGGACAGAAACGTTCCCTTCCCCCGTCTTGTCATCACCCGTCCGAAAACGGCGCGTAGCGGGCGTCCTGTTCACTCTTCGCATGAAGAAACGCTCTCCCGGAAGGAGAGCCTTCCGTCGGGCCGCAGGCGGAACATGCTTTTTTTCGGCCCCTTTGTCTCGTCCGGGGCCGCGCGTGAGACATGGCGGGCCATTCATCATCTTTTTCCGTTGCGCCGTTGTTCCGAGCGCGCTTTCGCGCATAGAACGAGGCCGTGTCTTTATCATCATCTTGGACAATGTCTGGCGCCGTGCGTCTGCGCTGTTGATCCGGCTGAATACAGGCGCATGATAGATCGGGTGGAACTGTTTCTTGCAGGCCGCTCCTCAGAGGTGCTTGATCAGTTGCAAACCGAAATGGAGCAGGCTTCAGAAAGTCTGGAATTTGAGCGCGCCGCGCAATTGCGCGACCAGATCAGAGCCATCAGGCAGACAGTGGAACGTCAGGCGGCCGTGCTTCCGGGCGCTGTGGATATCGACGTGGTGGGCATTGCGGAAAGCGGGGAAGGATTGGGACTGGGCATTTTATTTGTCCGCCAGGGCAAGGTTTTGGACGGCAAGACGTTTTTCTGGCCCGGGATTGGTCTTGCCGAAGCGCCGGAAGTCATAGCCAGCTTCCTTGCTCAGTTCTACGGGCCAGCGTCCATTATTCCGCCGCGCATTCTTATTCCGTGGGATTTTCCGGTGGAGTCCGGCCAGACGGAGGAAGACAATCCGCGCGCTCTTCTTGAAGAGATGTTGTCCGATGCGCGTCAGGGGTCGGTAAGTATTCTGCCGCCGCGCAACGCCATGGAGAATCAGCTTGTGTCCATGGCCGGGGCGAATGCGCGGGAATCGGCGCGAACCGCTCAGGAATCCATAACGGAGTTGCTGGCAAAAAGGCTTGGCCTTGCGCGGCCGCCTGTGCGCATTGAGTGCGTTGACGTTTCGCATACCGGCGGCCAGGAAACGCGCGTGGGGCTTGTGGTTTTTGAAGACGGCAAGGCCTGCAAAGACGCATATCGGGCATACGCCATTCCCACGGAAATCGCGCATGGAGACGATTATGCGGCGCTTGCCGCCTGGACGGCGCGGCGTATTGAGAGCGGGCCGCCCTGGCCGGATATGCTGCTTATCGACGGCGGGCGGGCCCAGCTTGCGACCATAGAGCGGGCTCTTGCGGATAACGGCCGGCCGGATTTGTTTCCTCTTGCGGCCATAGCCAAGGCGCGCTCCGCGGATGGGCGCGCCGACCGGCGCGCCGGAAATATCGCGGATCGGATATTCCTTCCAGGGCGCAGCAATCCGCTTCCGCTTCGGGAAGGGGCGCCGGAGTTGCTGTTTTTGCAGATGGTGCGTGATACGGCGCATGATTTCGTCATCGGCCGGCATCGCAAGGCGCGCAATGCCGCAATGTTGTCCAGCGAACTGATGCGCCTTCCGGGCGTTGGTCCAAAAACCGCAAAACTTTTATGGCGGCATTTCGATTCGCTGCCGGACATGGCCAAAGCAGATGAGGCGGCGCTTGCGGCCATACCCGGAATAGGCCCGGCAAAGGCGAAAAAGTTGAGGGCGCTTCTCAAAGGGTTTGCCGTAAAATAACGGATGCAGGGATGCAGAACGCAGGCGGACGGCGCATTTTCCGGGAGAGCCTTTTCGCGCTTTGGTCATGAGCGCGCAAGGCGCGCATGGGCAGGCTTTTGCCGCAGGCCGCGCGCCTTTCCGGTTGAATCATGGTTACGGCCGTTTTCCGGCGTTTTGTTCGCGCTCAGGTTGGGTATGTTTTGTATCCGCCGCTTTTTTTTGTTTATGGAAAGTCCAGCCTAGATCATGGCCACGGCTTCAATTTCCACCAGCGCGTCCTTGGGCAGACGCGCCACCTGCACGCAGGAACGCGCCGGAAACGTGCCGGTGAAAAATTGTTCGTATACGGCGTTCACGGCGGCAAAATCCTTCATGTCCGCAAGAAACACCACAGTCTTGAAAACCCTGTCCATGCCGGAGCCCGCGGCTTCAAGAATGGCCTGGATGTTTTGCAGGCTGTTGCGCGCCTGATCTTCCACGGCCGGGGGCATGATTCCGGTTTCAGGGTCGATGCCCAACTGACCGGAAGTGAAGATCAGGTTGCCGGCCTTGACTCCCTGGGAATACGGTCCAATGGCGGCCGGGGCCTTCTTGGTGCTGATTGCGATGCTCATACCATGTTTCTCCTTTATGTAATGCGGCATACGGCGTATGCCGGCGTTTCACTGGACCGCGCCCGTGGGATGGATTACGGTATTGGAAAGTTGCCCGATGCCTTCAATTTCAACGGTGACCGTATCTCCGTCGTGCATGGGCCCCACGCCCGCGGGCGTGCCTGTGAGAATCACGTCGCCCGGGATGAGGGTCATGACGGAAGAAAGGTATTCCACAATCTGATATGGGTTTAAAATCATGTCGGCCGTATTTCCTTTCTGGCGCGTTTCGCCATTGATCAGGGTGACGACATTCAGATTGTTCAGGTTGGGCAGCTCGGTTTCAATCCATGGGCCGATGGGGCAGAATGTGTCGTAATTTTTGCACCGGCCGCCCACGTCGGAAGCTGTTTGCAGGTTGCGGGCCGTAACGTCGTTGGCGCATGTGAATCCGAATATGTGTTTGGGAACGTCTTCCAGAGCGATATTTCGGGCTGTTTTGCCGATGACGACGGCCAGCTCGCCTTCATAGTCAAGCCTGGTCGCGCCGGCCGGGCAAATAATGTTTTGTCCCGGACATATCAGCGTCGTCGGCGCCTTCAGGAAAAAAATGGGAAGCGCAGGCTGTTTGAAGCGCAATTCTTCCGCGTGGGTCCGGTAGTTCATGCCCATGCAGATGATTTTTGAAGGCGCGACCGCGGGAAGCAGACGAAGTTGGTTCAGGGCTATGGGCTCGGAAAATCCAAGTTCCTTGTTCAAACATGTCGCATGTTCGGCATGAAGAAGGGCAAAAAAAATTTTTCCCTGATATTCGGCGCGGATGATACGCATGGCGGCTACCTTTGGTTGAAAAATGACGGAATGTTCGCAGCGCCTTAGATAGTGGCGACAAGCGGCACGACGACCGGGTCCCGGCCCAGGGCGGAGCGGAAAAAGCGGCGCAAGGCGGTTCTGATGCGTTCAGTCAGCTTGGGCGTATCGCCGGGCGGCATCTCCTCAAGGATATCCAGCACCAGCGTTTTCGCATCTTCCAGAATATGGCTGTAGTGTTGCTCAAAGACAAATCCCTTGGAAAGAAGTTCCGGGCCGTGGAGAACAGCCCAGGTTTTTTCATCCACAACCAGCATGACGACCACAAACCCTTCATCGCCCAGGATATGCCGCTCGCGCAGCAGAAAATGTCCGACATCCCCCACGCCCTTGCCGTCAACCAGGATGGAATCGACCGGGACCGGCTCTTCAAACCTGATGCCATGCGGCCAGAATGTGACGGGCATGCCGTTTGTCAGGATGAGAATATTGTCCTTTTCCACCCCGCACTCTTCAGCCAGCCGCGCGTGTTTGACAAGATGGCGGTATTCTCCGTGAATGGGAACGAAATATTTGGGGCGCACGGCCTTTAGCATGGCCCGCAATTCATCCTGATGGGCATGACCCGAAGCGTGTATTTCCTCAAGCGCGTCATATAGCACCTCGGCGCCCAGTTTATACAGATTATTGATAAGTTTACTTATGGCCCGCGAGTTTCCGGGAATGATGCGCGACGACATGACCACGGTATCGCCGTTTGTGATCTGGAGTTTCTTGTATTCGTTTGCGGCGATGCGCGACAGCACGGACAGCGGTTCGCCCTGGGAGCCTGTCACCAGAAGAACCTGTTCGTTTTCCGGAAGCATGGGCATGGCTGAAACGTCACGATAAACGCCTGGCGGAATGCGCAGTAAGCCGATGTTTCGCGCCATTTCGATGTTATTTATGAGACTGCGGCCATCCACCGCCACTTTTCGGCCGAATTTCTCGGCAAGGGCGAATATGGTCTGGATGCGGCGGATATTGCTGGCAAAAAGGGTGATGATGATGCGTCCCGGCGCATCGCTGAATATGTGCCTGAAACGTTCGTGCACTGTGGCTTCAGAGAGCGAGTGCCCTTTGTTTTCCACATTCGTGGAATCTGAAAACAGAGCAAGCACGCCGTCTTCGCCCGCGAATTCGCGTATGGCGGCGATATCCGTGTTCCAGCCCGGATCGCCGTTTTTGTCGATTTTAAAGTCGCCCGTATAGAACATGCGTCCGGCCGGGGTTTCCAGGCCCAAAGCGTATCCCTGCACAATGGAGTGGGAAACCGGGAAGAAACGTACCCCGATTCCCGCAAGTTCAAGCTGTTGAGCCGGGGATACCGGGATCAGAACGGCCTGTTCAAGAAGTCCGTGTTCGCGCAGCCGGTGCTCGACAAGGGCGAGAGTGAAGGGCGAGCCGTATAAAGTAGTCGGCATGAGGGGAAGAAACCAGGGCAGAGCGCCTATATGGTCTTCATGTCCATGGGTAAGAACGATGCCTTTCAGGCGTTCCTTGTTCTGTACGATATGGTCGAAACGGGGAATGACCACGTCAACCCCAAGGTGGTGGTCTTCTGGAAACATGAGTCCGCAATCAATAAGCAGCATCCCTTTGTCCGTGGACAGCAGGGTGCAGTTCAGGCCAATTTCCCCAAGGCCCCCAAAAGAGGTGAATGTCAATGAATCGGGATCGGCCATGCATGTTCTCCCATAAAAGTTTATCCATGCTACAGGAAAACGGCATGATGTACAACTCCTTACCGTCAGTTTTATAAATGGGAAAAGCATACGGCGCGCAGATCAGGCGGCGCGTATTCACACGAATATGCAGTCATGAAGAGACATGCGGCATGCATGAATGCCTGAAAATGCGCGCTTTGGGGCGGTGGCGGATGCGGTTCGATAAAAAGAAAATCGTTGCGGCGCTACAGTTCGACAAAGGCGGTTCCTTTGGCGGTTATGCTGACCGGCCCGCTGATGACCGCATTTTTGGCGTCCGCATTCATGCCGGCGGTGAAAAGCGCGCCGCTTGGCTGGCGTATGGCGGCCAGGGATTCATTTTTTTCCTTTTCTGATTGGCGCGGGCTTTGCCGCATATATAACGCCAGCGCCAGCGTGCCGGAGCCGCAGGCGCTTTCAAGATGCACCGAATTGGTATTTTTCACCCAGACTACCGGCGTGATGCGAAATATTTCCTGACCGGCGCGGCAATCCGCGGCATACCAGACGACCCCCGCCGCTTCCCGGTTTTCGAGCATATACCGCTTTCGGAGAATGGATGCGGACCACGCCAGATCCATAGTCTGGGGATGGAGCCGCTCGTCCAGCAAAAGGTGGCTGATTCCCGGCATATCCACCAAGCGCATGGCGTTTTCAAGTTCGGTTATCCGGAACTGGTCCGGTGAAAGCGGGAATTCGATGCGGGAGAGCAACATGCCGGATTCATGGCGGCTTATTTCGTAGGAGATGGGCGACTCCATTCCGGAACATGAAAACGAGCCTGCCGCCGGCGCGTTTTCATGGAGATGGAGGACGGCGGCCAGCGCGCGGCAGGCGTTTCCGCAAAATTCGCCGCCCATCATGGTCAGGCTCCAGGATTTTTCCGCGGACGGGGCGACGAAGCCAACCTGTTCAGCGCCGACCTGCTCAGGCCGCATGAGCTTCGCTGCGATGTGCGGATATTGATGCTCGCTGACTCCTGTTCCGGCTGTAAACACGAGCAGCGTAGGGTTGCCGCCTGGACTGACTTTGTAGAAAGGAAGGGAAAATGCCGGCATGAAAACTCCAGATCTTTATCAAAATACTAAAACCGCATATTTCAGAAAACCGGGGGCGGCGGAAACATTTCCGGGCGACACGGCTGCCGGCAAAAACGTTTCGCTCTCGCGTCATATCCGGGCCGTCTTTGCAAAATGCAGTGAACATGCGCCCAGGGCATAAATAATAAACGAATTATGTGCGGATTGCAAAATATATGTCCCGCCAAAGCGCGAAATACAGGTGAATATGCTAAAAAGCATAATTCATTCAGGCTGTTTTGAACATTTTTTTCGATACGGCTATGCCGGCCTTATTTTGTGGTTTGCGCGCATTGTCAAATGCACGGGAAATCTTTACAATAGTTCCGCCTTGTTTTGTTTTGATATAGTTTTCGTGGAGGAAAACGTTGAATCAAGTCACCCGCAATCTTATTATCTGGGCGGTCATTTCCGCACTCCTGGTGGTGCTTTTCACCACATTTACCCAGCCGTCGTCGCCTCAGGGGCGTCTTTCTTACAGTGAACTTATCGCCAAAGTGGATGAAGGCAATATAAAAAGCGTCGTCATCCAGGGACAGAAGATAACCGGCGAAACCGTCAATTCCGAACAGTTTCAAACCTACGCGCCGGCCAATGATCCCGCGTTGCTGCAACGTTTGATCGATAAAAACGTCATGGTCAGGGTGGAGCCGCCTGAGGAAAGTCCATGGTATGTGACGGTTCTGGTTTCATGGCTGCCCATGATCCTTTTGATAGGCATATGGATATTTTTCATGCGCCAGATGCAGGGCGGCGGAGGCAAGGCCATGTCGTTCGGGCGTTCCCGCGCGCGCATGATCACGCCTGAAAACGCCCGGGTGACGTTTGCCGATGTGGCTGGCGTGGATGAGGCGAAAGAGGAGCTCCAGGAAGTTGTGGATTTTCTTTCGGATCCCAAAAAGTTCACCCGTCTTGGCGGCCGCATTCCCAAAGGCGTGCTTTTGGTCGGGCCGCCGGGCACAGGCAAAACGCTTCTTGCGCGGGCTGTGGCCGGCGAGGCCGGGGTTCCCTTTTTTTCCATTTCCGGTTCCGATTTTGTGGAAATGTTTGTGGGCGTAGGCGCGTCCCGCGTGCGCGATCTTTTTGTTCAAGGGAAAAAAAATGCGCCGTGCCTTATCTTTATTGATGAAATCGACGCAGTGGGCCGCCACCGCGGCGCGGGCATGGGCGGCGGTCACGACGAGCGCGAGCAGACCCTGAACCAGCTTTTGGTGGAGATGGACGGTTTTGAGTCTAATGAAGGCGTCATTCTTATTGCGGCGACCAACCGGCCTGACGTGCTTGATCCTGCTTTGATGCGGCCTGGACGTTTCGACCGCCAGGTTACGGTTCCGACGCCGGACGTCAAGGGGCGCAAGCGTATTTTGGAAGTGCACAGCCGCAAGACGCCTTTGGCGAAAAATGTGAATCTGGATATCATTGCCCGCGGCACGCCCGGATTTTCCGGCGCCGATCTGGAAAACCTTGTAAACGAGGCGGCCCTTCAGGCGGCCAAGGAAAACAAGGACGCTTTGTCCATGCAGGATTTTGAATTCGCAAAAGATAAGCTGCTTATGGGCAAGGAACGCCGCAGCATGGTCATGAAGGATTCCGAACGATACAGCACGGCTATTCATGAGGCCGGGCACGCGCTGGTGGCCAAGTTGCTGCCCGGAAGCGACCCTGTTCATAAAATAAGCATTATTCCGCGAGGCCGGGCGCTGGGGGTTACGCTCTCTTTGCCTGATGAAGACCGTCTGTCCTACTCCAAAACGTTTCTTGAGGGGCGATTGGCCATGATGCTTGGCGGCCGGGCCGCTGAATATGTGGTCTTTGGAGAGCTCACGTCCGGGGCGCGCGATGATATCGATAAGGCGACGAAAACCGCCCGATCCATGGTGTGCGAATTGGGAATGAGCGAGGTGATTGGTCCTATGGCCGTGGGCGAAGGCAATCATGAAGTTTTCCTTGGCCGGGAGTGGAGTTCTCAGGGCCGAAACTATAGTGAGGAAACGGCGCGCCAGGTGGACGCCGAAATCAAGGCTACCCTGGAAAGGGCCTGGGCAAAAGCCGTCAGCGTGATTGAAGCCAACCGGGAAGCGCTCCAACTTATTACGGAAAGCCTGCTTGAACATGAAACCATCACGGGCCATGAGGTTGACGAGATTCTCAAATCATTGAATATTGAACCTGCGGTGATAACGCCTAATTATATGGACGGAGGCCCCGCGCGCGAGGCTCGGGAAGCTGAAAAAACGTCTGGGGTTTCACGGACGAAGCCGGGGAATAAGTCAGGGGCGGAGGAAAGCTTCCATCTTGAGCCGGCTGACGACCAGCCGCCGGGAAGTCAGGGACGCGGCCGCTTGGACGGCAAAACCAGCGCCGCGTCTGAGAATCGGGACGCCCCTGAATAGATGTTCCGCGCAATCGGGCGTTATGGAAGCTGGAAAGAACGCGGCGTTTTGGATATCGCTGGAACGATATTCGGAAGTCCGCGTATTGGGGGCGGCTTTCCGGCTTTGAACAAAGCGTTTTCAAGGTGGCGCGGCGCTATGTTTTGAGGATGCGGCTGCCGTTTTCCAGCGCTGGCGGCGACCTGCGGCGTCATTTGCCTTTGCCGCGGCCGGAAAGGTTTGCATGCCGGAAAGATGAAAAGGCGCATGCCGGTGTTCATGTGCAGGAGCGTCGGGTGAAAAGCCGGAGCCATATGAATACAAACTGGACAATCAGAGGGAGCAGACAGTTTGAGGCTGCTCCTTTTTTGCTTTTCGGTATTGTCAATGCGACCCCCGATTCGTTTTACGACGGCGGGGAGCATTATTCCGAAACCGGCGGCAAAGCGGTGAAGCATGCCCTGGCCTTGCGCGACCAGGGCGCGGCGGTGCTTGACATAGGCGGCGAATCGACGCGGCCCGGAGCGTTGCCGGTGCCATTGGCGGAAGAGTGTTCCCGCGTGCTGCCTGTGATTGAGGGGCTGCGCCGGGCGCTTGCGGAAGAAGCGTCGTCTTTTGTGGATTCGCGCGCAACGGAAGCAGGCGGAAATTGCGCAATGCGCAAAGCGTCAGTTTCGCTGACGGCCATATCCGTGGACACCTACAAGGCGGAAACCGCAGCCCGCGCGCTGGAATGCGGCGCGGATATCGTGAATGATATTTCCGCATGCGCGTTTGATCCGGCTCTGATTGACGTCCTTGTGCAGTATCAACCGGGCTATGTGCTGATGCATGGCAAGGGCGCGCCTGAAACCATGCAGAACGCGCCGCGTTATGAGGATGTGACGGCGGAAGTGGAGGCTTTTTTCGAGGAAAAGCTGAATATGCTGGTCCGGGCCGGTTTGCGGGAAGAGCGGATTATGCTTGATCCCGGAATAGGATTTGGAAAAAATCTGGAGCATAATTTACGGTTGCTTGGCGATCTTCCACGTTTTGCAAAGTTCGGGCGGCCGCTTCTCATGGCGTTGTCCAACAAATCCATGTTTGGCCATCTACTGGGGCAAAGCGTTTCAGAACGCGGTTGCGCGACGGCTGTCGCGACCGCGCTGGCCTTCAACGCGGGGGTTTGGGCGCATCGCGTGCATGACGCGCGAGCCGCTTATGACGCCCTGTCCCTGGCGCAAGCCATAAGGGCTCATGCATCATGAATATTTTTGCAGACATAAGCCTGACCTGGCGCGATGCGGTCGATATCGTTCTTCTTACCGCGCTTTTTTATCAGATCATCATGATGATACGCGGCACGCGCGCCGTATCCGCGATTTTTGGGCTCTTTTTTCTTATAGTGGCCTATTATATTTCCGGGCGCCTTGGCATCTATACCTTGCATTGGTTGTTGCAGAACTTTCTTGGCTCTTTGTTCCTGATTGTCATAGTTTTGTTTCAACGGGACATTCGTCAGGGACTCAGCGCCATGGGGGCCAAAAATTTCCGCCTGCTGCGTCATAGAAAGGGCGGCGCGGAGAACTCGCTTGATGATATCGTCGGCGCGGCCATGTATATGTCCCAGGCGCGCATAGGGGCCTTAATCGTTTTTGAGCGCAGCATGCGGCTGGGCGACACCATGGAACGAGGCGTGATTTTGCACGCGCGCATCTCGCGCGAACTGCTTATCGCGCTTTTTTATCCGAAAAGCCCCATGCACGACGGCGCGGTCATTATCAGAGACAATGAAATTCTTGCGGCGGGCTGCATTCTCCCGCTTGCGCCGGGAGACGGAAACCGCAACTATGGAACCCGCCACCGCGCCGCTTTGGGGATTTCGGAAGAAAGCGATTCCGTGGTGTTGGTTGTTTCGGAAGAACGGGGAACGGTCAGCATCGCGGTGGGCGGCTCCTTGACGGAATGCTATGACGCCGCTCAGTTGCGGCGGCTTCTCATGCAGGAGCTTTGAGGCCGAAGTCGCGTCAAAGGGGCGATTCAGAGGATTCGCAATGATAAAAAGCTGGAAAGGACTGTTACTTGCATTTTTGCTTGCGATTTTTGCCTGGTACTCCGTGACCGGACAGGAACGGGTCGAAACCTGGGTGGATGTGCGCATTGAATTGCGGGGGTTGCCGCCGGGCATGGTCGTGCTCGCCGGGCTTCCCAGCAAACTGGCTGTCCGGGTGCGCGGGCCCCAGGGGCTGATTCGCAGCCTTGCCAGCAGCGACTTGTCCTATACGCTTAATTTGCCGGATTTGACCAAGGGAACGCATATTGTGCGCATTTCTCCCGACCAGTTGCCGTTTGAAGGGCCGTTTGACGTAGTGGAAATCACTCCCCCCATGCTGACGCTGGAAGTGGAGAACGTGGTCGCCAAGGAAGTTCCGCTCCAGTACGCTTTTTCAGCGGAATTGCCGCCGGATATCAAAGTCGAAAGCATACAGCTTAATCCGGAAAAGGTCGTCCTTAAAGGACCTGAGACGCTGTTCAAGTATGTTAAGAACGTCAAGGCGTACATTCCGATTAATGAATCGTTCCAGCCGCCGGAAGTGCTGGTGCAGGCCATGGTGCAGGCTCCGCCCGGAACAAGCGCCGAAGTGAAGATGGTCAATGCCCTGGTCAAATTGACCTTGCGCACGCGCACTCTTTCCATAGAACGCGACGTGCAGGTTTTGCAGCGTTCCGGGGCCCTGGCCGAGCCCTCTATAAAAACCAAGCCGCAGGTCGTGAAGGTGCAGTTGGAGGTGCCCGCCTCATGGAACGAAAATTCTCTGGAGCTTGGGGACGTCGCGGCGAAAGTCATGCTTCCTGCTGATTACGCGCTTGGCTCTCAGTTGCCGGTGGAAATTACCGTGCCGCGCAATGTGAAGGTCCGCAAGACGACGCCGGCCAAGGTGGCGATTACCCGTTCATGAGCAGGGAGTCATATTCCCTGGGAAATTTCGATATGGCGTTTAAGGGCGTATGGGATGGTCTGTCTGTCCGGTTCGCCGTCCTTCTTTAGAGATCACAGGGTTGCCTGAAACATGCAGGGCGGCGATTTTTCAAAGCATATGCCGTGCGACAGGAGACAATGTCATATGGGGAAAAAGCTTTTTGGAACGGACGGAGTTCGCGGCCGGGTAAATACTTACCCGATGACGGCTGACCTGGTATTGCGGTTGGGGCTGGCTGCCGGCGCGTTTTTTCGTAAAAAAAACAAACATACGCACAGAGTCGTCATTGGGAAGGACACCCGGCTTTCCGGGTATATTTTTGAAACGGCGCTGACCGCGGGGCTGTGCGCTTCAGGCATGGACGTGTTTCAGGTGGGCGTTTTGCCCACGCCGGCCGTGGCCTTTTTGGCGAACAACATGCGCGCTGATTTCGGCATCGTGATTTCAGCGTCCCATAATCCCTTTTATGACAACGGCATCAAGTTTTTCAGCGCGGACGGATATAAACTGCCGGATGCGGTGGAAGAAGCCATTGAAGCCAAAGTTCTTGAGCCGGAATACAAGTTTGACCTTCCGGCGCCGGAACGGGTGGGCCGGGCTTTTCGCATCAAGGACAGTCCCGGACGGTACATAGTTCATCTGAAGAATACATTTCCGCATGATATTCAACTGGAAGGCATCCGGATTGTGCTTGATTGCGCAAATGGCGCAAGTTATGCGGTCGGACCATTGACCTTTGAAGAATTGGGAGCGGATGTCGTTAAAATCGCCAATACGCCCAATGGGTTAAACATCAATGAGGGATGCGGGGCCTTGCATCCGGCTTTGGCGGCGGACAAGGTGCGCGAAACGCGCGCCGATATCGGGGTCGCGCTGGACGGGGATGCGGACCGGCTCATAGTGGTGGACGAAAAGGGGCAAATTCTGGACGGCGACCAGATTATGGCCATATGCGCTCTGGATGCCATGGAAAAGGGATTATTGCCGGGGAATTTGCTTGTGGGCACGGTCATGAGCAATATGGCCCTTGAAGTGTTTATGCGCGAAAGAGGCGGGCGGCTTTTGCGCACGCCGGTAGGGGACAGGCATGTCGTGGAGGCCATGCGGGCGAACGGCGCCCTTATGGGCGGCGAGCAATCCGGGCATTTGGTTTTTATGAAGCATGGGACCACAGGCGACGGGCTTATGGCGGCGCTGCAATTGCTTAAGATTATGAAGGAACGGCAAAAGCCCCTGTCTGAGCTTGCGGGACTGCTCCAGATTTATCCGCAGGAACTTATCAATGTGCCTGTGAAGCAGAAGATTCCGTTTGAAGAGGTTGAAAGCATCATGGAGGCGGTCAGAGCCGCTGAAAAAGAATTGGGAACACGCGGCCGCGTTCTTTTGCGTTATTCAGGAACCGAATCCAAAGCAAGAGTCATGGTTGAGGGCGAGAATCCGCAACAGGTCAAACGATTGGCGGAAGATTTGGCTATTGCCGTTGAAACCGGTCTTAAAACCTATGTGGGAGGATGCGCATGAGTATTCGCAAAGTGGTGATACCCGTCGCCGGGTGGGGCACACGCTCCTTGCCCGCATCCAAGAATGTGCCCAAGGAGATGCTGCCTATTTATAACAAACCGGCGATTCAGTACATCGTCGAGGAAGCCATGGGCGCGGGGCTCACAGACGTCGTTTTGGTGACGAATCGGGAAAAACGCATCATTGAGGACCACTTTGATTACAATCTTCAGTTGGAGAGCGTACTTGAGCGCGCCAACAAAACGGAAATGCTGCATCAGGTCCGGGCCGTCGCCGAAATGGTCAATACCATTTCCATTCGGCAAAAACGCCAGCTTGGACTTGGGCACGCTGTCCGTTGCGCCCGGGAGGTCGTCAAGGATGCGCCGTTTGGCGTTATGCTGGGCGATGATCTGATTTTCGGCGCCGACGCGGGAATCGGGCAGCTTGTCGAGGCCATGAAGCGCTTTGGTCTCCCGGCTGTGGGCGTGTGCGAGGTGCCGCGCGACAAAGTCAACCGTTACGGCATTGTTGATGGAGAAGAGATTGCCCCGGGCATTTTCCGGGTGCGCAGATTGGTGGAAAAACCCAGTGTGGAGGAAGCGCCGTCGAACCGCGCCATTGTGGGGCGCTATTTGCTCACTCCTGATATTTTTTCGCATCTGGATGCCGTACAACCAGGAAAAGACGGTGAAATTCAATTGACAGACGCCCTGCAAAGCCTTGCGGCTTCTCGGGGCCTGCTTGCGGTCTCCATGCATGGGCAACGCTACGACGCCGGCGACTGGGTTGAGTATCTTACGGCCAATATTCATCTTGCGCTTGAAGATAAAACCCTGCATGACGATTTACTGGAGAAACTTTCCGCCTTGTTGAAGTCCGCCGGTCGAAAATAGAAAAACAGACGGCCGCATTTCTTTTATTTAATGCGTCAAAGGCAGGGCCGCATGCGTCTGCCATGCTGTTAAAGAACGTTTCGTCATGCTGAAAACAGGCGCGCGCTTCATATGCCCATGGTCTTTATCGACTCCGGTCCGGTTCAGGGCGCAAACACCGCTTTGAACCGGACCGGTTGCGATGTCGCTTTCCACTCCACATACGTTCATTGCCAAGGTTGCATCTCCATGCCCCGTTGCTGTCTTGTCGCTTTGCTGAGTCCGCCTTATGCGAATCTGACGTACATGCTTCCGGATTGGCTCCCGGACGGCGCGGTATGTGAAGGGATGCGCGTCGCGGTTCCACTCGGCAACGGCATCAGAAGCGGGGTGGTCGTCGGCGTGGATGCGCCTTCCGGCATTTCTGCGGACCTCTTGAAACCGTTGTGGTGGCCTCTTGAGCGGACGCCTTTGCTTTCTTCCTCCTATATGGACATGATGCGGCAGCTTTCCATACGGCAAATGGAGCCGGTCGGCCGCATCTTGGGTTCTGTTCTTCCGGCCGGATTGCGCAAGATGCCGGGACGGTTGCGCATAGGCGGCGAAGGGCAAACGCGCATAGTCATGCTGAAGGATTTGCGCGCCATGCCGTCCCGGGAACTGGCTTGTCTGGCTGAGAATTTTTTTCAGGGACGGGTTGAGTGCCTGGAGCGCGACGCGGATGCCGCGGAGCGGGAGATGTGTTTTGTCGCCGCTGACCCGCCCTGGCCCGTCAGACCAGGCGCCGCGCGGCAGACGGCGATTTTGGAGTATCTTTGGGAAAAAGGCGGCGTCTCGCGAAAAAAGCTGATGGGCGATTTGGGGGCCGGCATCCTGCCCGCATTGCGGACCCTTGTTGCGCGCGGCCTGGTTCGCATGGATGCGGGGGATGACGGCTTTAAGCAGGCGTGCGCGTGCGAAGAACCGGGTGAAGGCGGCGCAATGCCGGATATCCGGTTGACGGAAGCGCAGGAAGCGGCGCTAAACGGGTTATGTACGGCCATGTCCTCTGACAGAGGAGAAACCGCTCTGGTTTTCGGCGTGACCGGAAGCGGCAAGACCGTGGTGTATCTGGAGCTGGCCCGACGTTGCCTTGAAGCGGGGAAATCCGCCATTTTGCTTGCGCCTGAAGTGGCTTTGGCCATAAAATTGCGTAATGACGCGCGGCGTTTTTTCCCGGATGCCCCTTTGTATTTCTCGCACGGCTATCAACCGCCGAAAATACGGGAGAGAGTTTTCCGCGAACTGGCGGCCCTGTCCGGGAAAAACGGCAAACCCTGTGTGATTGTGGGAACCCGCTCCGCTTTGTTTTTGCCTGTTCCGCGCCTGGGGGCGATTATTTTGGATGAGGAACATGATTCCTCATTTAAACAGGACGAGGGGCTGACATACCAGGCCAAGGAAATCGCGCATTACAGAATTGCGCAGGAGCGCGGCGTGCTGGTGCTGGGTTCGGCCACGCCGGATATCAGAACATTTTATGCGGTCAGGCAAAAAAACATTCCCGCGTATGCTTTGGAACGCAGAGTGGGGGGCGGGGAGCTGCCGGAATTGCGTCTTGTGGATATTCGCGGCAGAGGGCTGCAGGACGGCCTTCTTGCTCCGGAATCCACGCGCGCATTGCAGTCGGTCATAGAGCGCGGGGAGCAGGCCGTCATCCTTTTGAACCGACGGGGGTATGCGCCGCTTATGTACTGCCTGGACTGCGGCGCGACCGCAAAATGTCCGCACTGCGAGATTGGTCTGACCTACCATAAGGGGCGGGAGCGACTTATCTGTCACTACTGCGGGTACTCCGCGCCGTTTCCATCCCCGTGCGCATATTGCAGGAGTTTGAATTATCTGCCCATGGGGGAAGGCACGGAAAAGCTGGAAGAGACGCTGAACACGCTGTTGCCGCCGGGAACCGGGGTGTTGCGGCTTGATAGGGACACCAGCAGACGTCCCGGCAGCATGGAAGAAATTCTGGACGCCTTTGCGCAGGGCAAGGCTCAGGTACTTGTCGGCACACAGATGCTTTCCAAGGGGCATCATTTCCCGGATGTAACGCTGGTCATCGTGGCTGATGCCGATTTGGGGCTGAATCTTCCGGATTACCGGGCCGCGGAGCGGACGTTTCAACTGTTGCTGCAATCCGCGGGGCGGGCCGGCCGGGGCCGAAAACCGGGGCGCGTGCTGGTGCAGACGCGGGATATACATCACTTTTGCTGGGAATTTGTGAAGAATGGGGATTACGTCGGATTCTACGAGCAGGAAATCGCGCTGCGGCAGAAACGGGTATATCCTCCGTTCGTCAAGCTCGCCCTGGTGCGTTTCAGTTTCCCTTTGCAATCAGAACAGGGGCCTGCGATTTTGGGGGCGCTCGCCCGACTGTTGCGGGAAAAGGGGAAGGACGCGGGCGTCAGGGTGCTTGGTCCCGCCCCTGCGCCCATAGCCTTGCTGCGTGGCCGCAAACGATATCAATGTCTGCTCAAAGCGGGCGACTGGACTGCTTTGCGCCGAGCGTACGCCGATGTGTTGGCTGAACTGCCTTCCGGAAGCGACGTGCGCGTCAGTCTGGATATGGATCCTGTGAACATGATGTGATTTTTTGAGAAAATCTGCCGGGCGCGGTTTTATTTTTTGCATAGTGAATCAGGTTGCATATTTTTACGTTTTTTTTGTCCGGCGTCCGTTTGGGCGACGCGCGTCTTTTCAAGGCGCGTGTTGCGAAAATACAGAGCAAGGTCAATGGAAACCATGATAAGGTTAAGAGCGTAAAAGCCGATAAGGATATCCCGCGAATATAAAACCTTGTGCGTGATGCCCGCAAGATATCCGATGATGAGCGCAATGAGAAAAACCGGGCTTTTGCCGCCGGTCTGACGGGACGTCCATGACTTGTGGATTGCAAAAGGCCAGGAAAGGCCAAATGCCGCCAGCATGATCAATTCAAAAATGCTCATGGTTGCCATGCGGATTGTCCTGAGAGGTTTGAGAGGCTGGTTTCAGTCGAGGTCCGTCTCCAGACAGTTCCTGGAATCATGTTTTACGGCGCGCCGCAGTCTTCCGCGCTGTTTTCGCCGCCGCAGTTTCGCAGTTCAGTGTTGAATATATCCATGGGATTGACGGGCGGATTCATGTTCTGCATGCCCGGCAGGGGAGCATTTACATTTGCGTGGGGTTCCTGCTGGGGCAAAACCGGCAGGCCGTTATAGATGATAAGCGGGATTTGTCCCCTGCCGAGGGAGAAGGTGACGGCTTTGTTTGCCCATAGCCGCCAGTACAGAGCAAGGTTCCGGAATCGGAAAGGCAGGGCTTCAATGGGCTGTGCGAGGGCGCCGGCAAGCGCCGTTTTCGGAGAAGCGCCGCGTTCCGCTTTCTGCCGCATGGTTTCAATAATCAGAATATCCTGATCATTTTCCGCAACAGGATACAGTGCGGCCGTTCCGGCCAGCACATCATTGTTGTACCGCGCCACAGCCTCGTTGCATGCCGGGCATGAAGGAGAAAAATATATTTTTATCGCTGCTTCAGATGTTCCGAACATGGGTTTTGGCGCGGCATATTCCTTGGCCGCCAGCACGAGATTCAGGACAAATAAGATGCCCCAGATTCCCAACATAAGAGAATACTTCCCCCGGCGTCCCCGCTCGCTGTCCGCGCCGCCGGTTGCTATGAGCATGAGCGCGAAAAGCAGCCCCGCAATCAGACAGGGAACGCAGGGCAGGGTCAATCCCATGAGCAGAAGAAAAAGACAGTCTCCCGCAAGATAGATGGCCGCCAGCGGCAGCGCGGTTTTTTTCCCCAAGGCCAACCCGCAGATCACGTAAAGGGCGAATGCGGCGGCCCCTATATGCCAGGCGGAAACGCCGGCAATGGAAAATCCTTTGTTCAGGGCGCATCCGGCCGTCACGCAGAGGCTCTTGCCGCCGTCGCTTGATGCGTATAGACAAAAAAGAATGCCGATGAGCGCGATGATGATTCCTGTCCAGGGAATATTTTTAGGCTGACGGTGTGCAGGCATGAAAAAAAACCTGTTGATTGCGTTAGGGTGATAGCCCCATCATGAAGCGTTCATACGGGAAAACGGCGGCGCTTCCGGGAGAGCGTGGGCTGCAACGTGGGCAATTTTTCCGCGATATTATGAGTTTCTTGCGTTGAGGTAAAGATCATAAATGAAATTGTTTTCCGGCGAAGTGTGGTTTACTGGGCCGGACAGACCATTTTTTCAGGGCTGTCCGCCGTTTCGGGTAAAAGTGAGCCCGCGTTCCGCTTCCGTGCGTTTGTGTATTTCTCCAAGCAGGGGCATGGTGGTCACTGTCCCGCGCGGCTATGATTTGACGCGGCTTTCGGAGCTGATTGTCCTGCGCCGGGAGTGGATTTGCCGCCACTGGAAGAAACTGTGCGCCGGCGAGCGCTTGAATATGGAAGAACCCGCCGCATCATCCGGACGCCCCGAACGCGAAAGAATGCGGGCCGCATGGCCGGGGTGCGTGGATTTTGCCTTTACAGGAGAGCACTTCGGCATTCGTTACGAGCCGGGAAATGGGCCATGTTCGGCCAGAGAGAGTTTGGGCATTATCAGGGTCCGGCATCCGGAAAAGGATTGGCCGGGCGCGCGGGACGCTCTGGAATCGTTCCTGAAGCGATATGCCAAAAAAGTATTTGAGCCTGTATTGCATCGCCTGGCAAGCGATAAGGGACTTCCGCCGGCCTCAAGACTGTGCGTGCGTTTTCAAAGGACGCGCTGGGGAAGCTGTTCCAGCGCCGGAAACGTCAATCTTAATGTTTGTCTGCTGTTTTTGCCGCGTGAACAGGCGGAATATGTTTTTCTTCATGAATTATGCCACCGGGAGCATATGAATCATTCCGCGCAATTCTGGAGTCTGCTTGAGACTGTGCTGCCTGGGGCTCGCCGCCTGGATGAAAAACTTGAACAGGCCTGGTCTTGCGTTCCCCGCTGGCTGCTCTATGGTTAAAGCGTGAACGGAAGCGCTGCCGGCGGCGTCTTGTTTATGGCGCACGCCATGGACAAAACAGGCGTTCAGCCAGACAGCACAGTCCATACAGGGCAAGACCCAGGGCGCTTATGCCGAGGATGCCTACAAACATGTCCGTTGCGTCTCCCCGGCCCCATGCATCCATGATGCGAAACCCCAGTCCTGAGCGGGTGGCGAAGGATTCCGCAAGAAAGAGCACGGCCACGGCCGTGCCGCAGGCTACCTTGAGCGCGGTCAAAAGGCCGGGCAAGGCTGCGGGTATATAGACGTGCCGGAGCGCTTGAAGCGGCGTGCCCCCCATGGAGCGGAAAGAGACCCGGTAACTTGGCGCCAGTTCCAGGGCCGTTCCGCGCACGATGACCAAAATCTGGTAGCCCGTGGCCAAGGCCAGCAAGAATATGCGGGGAGCGTCCCCCAATCCGAGAAAAGTGAAAAATACAGGCAGCAGAACGACCTTGGGCAGGGGATAAGTAAGAAACACCAAAGGAGCCGCTATGGCGTCCGCCTTGCGGCAGTGTCCAAGAAGCAGCCCCGCGGGAAAGGCGACGCCTGTGGCCAGCGCCAATCCCAGGCAGAGCCGCCATGCGCTCATGCCCATGTCTTTCCAGAATGCGGCTGACCCCAACGCCTGTAGAAACAGGGCGAAGGTTTCGCCCGGAGAGGGCAGCACATCCCGCGTCAGGCTCAATGAGCCGGCTTGCCAGGCAAGACACAGCGCGACAAAAGCCAGCATATATCGTATGGGCGCTTTGTATTTCATATCGCGGCGTCCGCGGGCGTCCTGTCTTTTCCGTTCGTGTTTTGAAGTGCGGCTGCATTGCGCAGTGCGGCATGAACCTGACGGCTCATGCGGAAAAAGGCCGCATGCTCGCGCCAGCCCGGCGCGCCGGACAGAGGGTTTTCCAGCCATGCCGCGGCCCTGGCCGGACGGCCGCCCAAGACAAGAATGCGTTCGCCAAGAAAAACAGCTTCCCCGATATCATGGGTGACCAGCACCATGGTGCAGAGGCGGCGTTCCAGGAGAACCAGCAAAAATTCCTGAAGCCGTTCCCTGGTCAGAGCGTCAAGCGCGGAAAACGGTTCATCCAGAAAGAGAACATCCGGCTCTGCGATAAGCGCCCGTCCAAGCGCCAGGCGTTGCCTTTGTCCGCCGGACAGACTCGCCGGCCATCGCGCATCCATGCCCGTCAGGCCCAGTTCATCCAGCATGGCCCGCGCTTTCGCCTCCCGTTCCCGTTTCCCCAGACCGGCCAGCTCCAGCGGCAGAGTCAGGTTGGCGAGGACGTTTTTCCATGGGAACAGTCCAAGATTCTGCCATACAAAAGCGGACCGCGGCCGCGAATCCCGTTTAACTGGGGATGCGGCGTTTTTGTCTGAACGCCGGGCCGTCACCGCGCCCCGGCTTGGTTTTTCCATGCCGGAAAGCAGCCGTAAAAGCGTGCTTTTGCCGCAGCCGGATTCTCCGATTACAGCCAGACGCTCCCCTGCGGCAAGGGTAAAAGACAAAGGATCCAGCACAGGGCCGAAGCCGTAATCCTTGGAAAGGTCTTTGACGACAAATTCAAAATTCATGAAGGCGCGTCCTTAATCAGGGGCCGCTTATGGAAAGACCACATCGGCGTAGGCGGGAGCGGTTTTTATCAGACCGCGGGACAGCATCCAGGTTTCCACGCGCGCCATCTCCTCCCGCGAGGGCAAGGGCGGCATGCCGTCAGGGGCGCCGAAAAGGTCAAAGCGTATCATTGTGTAGTCTGCGGCGGCTTTGGGCAGCAGTCCTTTTTCCACCATGAGCGCGCGGTATTGTTCCGGGGCGGCTTCAATGCGCCGGGCCGCTTTGCGCAGCGCCCTGCGAAACGGCTCCGCCACGTCCTGTCTCAGGTATCGCGCGCTTAAGGCGATTACGGCCAAAGGCTCATTAAGCCCCGTATCGTCCCATACGCTGCGGGCGCCTTTGCTTTCCACCATGGTGGCGAGAGGCTCAGGCAGCAACGCGGAATCCGTCATGCCGCCAAGCAGCATCTGGAGCCGGACCGGGATTTGCCGCACTTCCTGCATGGTCAGCCAGTCTTCGGGCAATTTTTTTTGTTCAAGCATACGCCATAAAAGATATTCGATAATGGTCGCGCCGGACATGGCGGTTTGCGCGCCTTTCATTTCCATTAAACTTTTCAGTTCCCCGGCTTTTTCCGGACTCACGGCCAGGGCAAAGCAACGTTGAACAGGCGAGGAGCGCGTTGTGACGGCAATGACCGCCTGTCGCGCTCCACGTTCATTTTGCATGAGCACATTGAGCAGATCGCCGAAATGCCCGGCAAGCTCTCCTGCGCGCATGGCGGCCCCCAGTTCCAGGGCGCTTTGGAATGGAATAATTTCCACGTCCAGCCCCTGTTCCGCGAAAAGCCCTTCGTCAGCGGCGACATGCAGGATAATGGAGTCCGCGGCGGGCAGAGAGCCGATTTTCAGGGTTTCGGCGTTGACGCCCGCAGTTCCCAGCAACAGGAAAAACGCGGCGAATACTATGGAGAAACGGCGCATGGTGCCTCCTGAACGCAAAATGAAAATAAAAAGATGCGCGGAAAGAGTAGCCTCAAACACGCTCACCGTAAAGAGGGGAACAGCCCTGGAAGATGGGCACGCCGCCGACCGGCCCCCTGGAGAAAGAAAACAGCGGGGCCAAGGCGGGATGCAACAAAAACGGCACAAGAAAAAATAAAAAATATTGCTTGAGCTCCCGGAAGAAATACGATAGGGAAAAGCGGTTCAGGCAGACCCAGTGTGTTGCAGCGCGGGCGTTGCCGGAAAAACAAGCGTCAGGGCGCGCGGATGTTCCAGCGCGCTTTCAAACCGAAGTCGGGCGAGAATGCTGCTGGCCGGACCGGCGGTTGTGTCATGCCTTGCGGCTTGACATGCCCGCGGGCATACGCTACAGGCCCCTGACTTTGGTTGTTTTATTTTTGATTCACCTCTGGAGGAATAAGGAAAATGCCTACAATCAATCAGCTTATCCGCAAGGAACGCAAGGCGGTGCTGAAGCGCAAAAAGACGCCGGCGCTCCAGGCATGTCCGCAGCGTCGCGGCGTGTGCACGCGCGTGTACACCACCACACCGAAAAAGCCCAACTCCGCTATGCGTAAGGTCGCGCGCGTGCGTTTGACCAACGGTCTTGAAGTGACCGCGTACATTCCCGGCGAAGGGCATAATCTGCAGGAACACTCCGTGGTCATGATCCGCGGCGGCCGCGTAAAAGACCTTCCCGGCGTGCGGTATCATATCGTCCGCGGCACTCTGGACACGTCCGGCGTCGCCGATCGTCGTCAGGGTCGTTCCAAATATGGCGCAAAGCGTCCCAAGTAGTAAGGAGAGGGTACGAATATGCCTCGCAAAGGACCTGTTCCCAGACGCGAAATTTTGGCTGATCCGGTATATAACAGCCGCCTTGCCGCCCGTTTTATTAATCGCTTGATGGAAGACGGCAAAAAGGCCGTGGCTGAAAAGGTTTTTTACAGCGCTGTGGATGCGCTTGCCGAACGCACGAATGAAGAACCCATGCGCGCCTTTGAAAAGGCGCTGGAAAACATCAAGCCGCACCTTGAAATCAAGTCCCGCCGCGTTGGCGGCGCCACGTATCAGGTGCCCATGGAAGTGCGCCCCGACCGTCAGGTTTCGCTGTCCATCCGCTGGCTTATAACCTATGCGCGCTCCCGCGGCGAAAAGGGCATGGTCGCCAAGCTTTCCGCTGAACTGCTGGATGCGTATAACAACCGCGGCGGCGCTGTGAAAAAGAAAGAAGATACTCACCGCATGGCTGAAGCCAATCGCGCTTTTGCCCATTATCGTTGGTAGACAAGGGAGTCTTAAGACCGTGTCGCGAACTCATCCCATTAAAAAAGAGCGCAATATCGGCATCATGGCCCATATTGACGCCGGCAAGACGACAACTACGGAACGAATTCTGTTTTATACGGGCGTTACCCACAAGATCGGAGAAACGCACGACGGCGCCGCCACCATGGACTGGATGGAACAGGAGCAGGAACGGGGCATTACCATTACCTCGGCGGCTACAACCTGTTTCTGGAAGGATTTCCGCATCAATATTATTGATACGCCGGGACATGTGGATTTTACCATTGAAGTGGAACGCAGTCTCCGCGTCCTTGACGGCGCGGTGTGCGTGTTCGATGCCGTGGCGGGCGTAGAGCCCCAGTCTGAAACGGTATGGCGTCAAGCCGACCGCTATGGCGTTCCCCGTATCTGTTTCGTGAACAAAATGGACCGCATCGGTGCAAATTTCGACCGTTGCGTGGATATGATTCGCGATAGGCTCAAGGCGAAGCCTGTGCCTCTTCAGTTGCCCATAGGCTCTGAGGACAAGCTGGAAGGTGTTGTGGATCTCATTCTTGGAAAGGCGTTGCGTTTTCCCAAGGTGGCTGAATCCGTGGACGTGGTGGAAATTGAAATCCCGGCCGAGCTTGCTGATTTGTATGCGCAAAAGCGCGCGGAGATGCTGGAAGCCGTCGCTGAAGAAGATGAAGCGCTTTTGGAAAAGTATCTTGGCGGCGAGGAACTTACCGAGGATGAAATCCGCTCCTGCGTGCGCAAGGCTACGATTAATCGCAATATCGTGCCTGTTCTTTGCGGCTCCGCTTTTAAGAACATCGGCGTGCAGCCGCTTCTTGACGCCGTAGTGAATTATCTGCCGTCGCCGGTCGATATTCCTCAGATGCAGGGAATTGATGTGAACACCGGCGAGGCGGTTACCTGCAATTGCGACGACAATGAGCCGCTTGCCGGTCTTGTGTTCAAGCTTTTTTCTGACCCGTATATTGGCCATTTGTCGTTTTTCCGCATCTATTCCGGGACTCTTGAGTCCGGTCAGACCGTGGTGAACGCAAATACGGGCAAAAAAGAACGCATCGGCCGTTTGCTTAAAATGCACGCCAACAAGCGTGAGGAAGTCAAGTGGGCCGGCGCCGGGGATATTGTGGCGCTTGTGGGGTTGAAACAGGCCTCGACCGGGGACACGCTTTGTGATGAAAGACGGGTTGTAAAGCTTGAGTCCCTGAATATTCCTGAGCCCGTGATTGAGGTCGCCATTGAGCCTAAGACCAAAGCGGACCGTGACGCTCTTTCGGCGGCCTTGAACAAGCTCTCCAAGGAAGACCCGTCTTTCCGCGTCAAGAGCGACGAGGAAACAAACCAGACCCTGATCGCCGGAATGGGCGAGCTGCATCTGGAAATCATTGTCGACCGTCTGACCAGGGAGTTCGGCGTGGGAGCGAATGTCGGCAAACCCCAGGTCGCATACCGTGAAACCATTACAATTCCGGCCAAGGCCGACACCAAGCATGTCAAGCAGTCGGGCGGTCGTGGTCAGTACGGTCATGCGGTTATTGAGGTGGAGCCGAATCCTGGAAAGGGATACGAGTTTGAAAATGCCATCACTGGCGGCGTGATTCCCAAAGAATATATTCCGGCTATCGACAAAGGCATTCAGGATGCCATGAAAAGCGGCGTGGTGGCCGGTTTCCCGGTTGTCGATGTAAAAGTCAAACTGGTTTTTGGTTCCTACCATGAAGTGGACTCTTCTGAACAGGCCTTTTATGTAACGGGCTCCATGGCGATTAAAGATGCGATGCGCAGTGCGGCGCCTGTACTGCTTGAGCCTATTATGGACGTTGAGGTCGTGACCCCGGATGATTATCTGGGCGAAGTTATGGGAGACCTGAACGGCCGTCGCGGACGGGTTCAGGGGATGGAACATCGCGGCGGCTCCCAGGCTGTGCGTTGTCAGGTTCCGCTGTCCGCCATGTTCGGGTATGCGACGGACCTGCGTTCCAAGACCCAGGGCCGCGCTTCCTTTACCATGCAGTTTGATCATTACGAACAGGTGCCCAAGGCTATTGCCGAAGAGATCATTAAAAAGCGTTCTTAGTTTGCATTGCATGGATTTCATCAGAGGTGAAAAGCCCGGCTTTCACAGCCGGGCTTTTTTGTTGCAAGGATGTTGGAAGGGCTTTGCTTGACCGTTCAGCATATTAGGAGTACACAGGCTCAATCTTGTGGACCGGATACGCCCTATGTTACGCCTGATTTGACGGTTCCTATATTTTAGGCGACGATGTTTTCATAGGTTTTGCTTATATGCGGCAGAAAAAAGTCGGCTCTGGTTTGACAAAGGCAATATATGGCGCAGCAAAAGCCCGTTTTTTTCGGGGAGCCATATTTATGCGTGAATGGCTCAATCGCCTCGCGCTATGGGAACAATTTGTTCAAGCGGCATGTATCTGGCGCAGACCATGGCTGCAAGGGTAGGGCATGACAAAAACGGCTTAATCATTGAACCTGGAGCCGGGACAGGCTGTGTGACCGGGGCGTTGCTTAAAGCCGGCGTTGCGCCGGAACGGCTCTTGATTATTGAGCGTTCCAGGTCCATGGTTGCCTTGTTGCGTGAAAAATTTCCAGATATAGCCATTGTGCATGGCGATGCGGCCCGGCTTTCCGCTTATTTTCCTCAGGGAAAACACGTAGACTGCATAGTGTCGTCTTTGCCGTTTGCGTCCCTTGACGCCAAGACAAAGGGCAAAATCATTGCAGAGATGAAAAAACATGTGACAGATGGCAAAATATTGCAATTCACTTATATGCCTGGCAGCGAACATATTCTTGCCCGGTCGGGGTTCACCTGCGTGTCGGCGACCACGGTGTGGAAAAACGTGCCGCCGGCCAGGGTGATGGAATTTGCCGCGCGCCAGGAATGATGCGCGCCGCAGGGCGCGACAAGAAAGGAGCGACAATGGAAAATGGCATGGCTTTGTCCCGGGCCTTTTATTACGAGTGCGCCGAACCTCTTTTTAAGCGTGAATGTCCGGACCTGCTTGACCGCGCGGCGGTCGGGCTGGTTGGTGAAGGGTCGGAATGTCTGGGATTTGATGACGCGATTTCGCGCGATCATGATTGGGGTCCGGGTTTTTGTCTCTGGCTGCCGCATGCCGAGGTAAAAGAGTGGGAAGCCGCGGTTGAGCGCGTGTTTCGGCTGCTTCCGGAAACCTATCAGGGCGTGTCGGCCAGAATGACGCCTGAGCGTCGCATGGGTCGGGTCGGGCTTTTTGGCATTGAAGATTTTTATCGCCGGTTTATCGGCATGCCGCGTCCGCCGAAAACCATTGGCGAATGGCGCGCCGTTCCGGAACATTTTTTTGCCGTATGCACGAATGGCGAAGTTTTTGCCGATACGCTCGGGCAGTTTACAGAATTCAGAAATGCGTTGCTCGCATTTTATCCGGAAGATTTGCGCCTGAAAAAGATAGCGGCGCGCTGCATGAACATGGCTCAGACAGGTCAGTACAACCTGTTGCGGTCCTTGCGCCGGGGCGAAACCGTTGCGGCGATGCTGGCCGCCGCCCGATTTACGGAACAGGCCCTTTCCATGACCTATCTGCTTAACAGACGGTATATGCCGTTTTATAAATGGGCCTGGCGCGGAGTCGGCAAGCTGCCTGTGCTTGGCGCGCTGACGCAGCATCAGCTTGCGCTTCTGGCCGGCTTGAATTTCGCGGAAGGGCCTGGCCTTGAAGCGCGGGCCAGCGAAGTGGTTGAGACTCTTTGCGCCACGGTCGCCAGGGTCTTGCGGGAAGAAGGGCTTTCCGACGCCAAAGGCGCATGGCTGCTTGAACATGGTCCCAGCGTTCAGGCAAGAATCAAAACCCCGGAACTGCGCGCCATGCCTGTTATGGCGGAATAAACGCCGCGGATCAGTTGCCCTTGTAAACAAGAAAAAGGGCCCATCCCACAGAGGATGGGCCCTTTTTGCGTTCTTCAGCGTCCGCGCCTTTTAATAGTAATCCTGCAACGCCGCAACATACGGTTTTTGCGTGCATTGGGCCTCAAGGCCCTCAACCGCGGCGTTGAGCGCCGCTACAGTGGTCACAAGCGCTATTTTGCGCGAAAGCGTGGTGGCGCGAATGGGCAGGGCGTCGCGCGCCGCGTCAAGTCCGGCGACAATATTGATCATGATCTGAATTTGTCCGTTGATCATGATATCAATCAGGTTCGGGCGTCCTTCGCCGATTTTTTGCGCCAGCTCCGCTTGAATGCCATGTTTTTCCAGAAGCGCGCGCGTGCCGCTGGTCGCATACAGTTTGAAGCCAAGGGCCGCAAGACGCCGGGACGGCTCCACGATGGCGTCTTTGTCGCGGTCGCATACGGAAATCAGCACGCCGCCCTTGTCCGGTATGACGTCGCCCGCGCCGGTCTGGGCCTTGAGATAGGCAAGACCGAAACTGTTGTCTATGCCCATGGATTCGCCGGTGGAGCGCATTTCCGGACCAAGGGTGATCACGGCCCCCGGAAAGCGTTCAAAAGGCAATACCGCTTCTTTTACAGCAAAATGACTGACTTTGGGTTCTTCGGTAAAACCCAGGTCCGGGAGCGAATAGCCCAGCATGACCTTGGTTGCGATTCTGGCTACAGGGACTCCAGTGGCTTTGGACACAAAGGGCACGGTGCGCGAAGCGCGCGGATTGGCTTCGATAATATACACTTTTCCTTTTTGCACCGCGAACTGAATGTTCAAAAGGCCCCGTGTATTAAGCGCCAGGCCGATTTTGCGCGTATAATCGCGGATGGTCTCAAGGGTCGCTTCAGAAAGCGTATGCGTGGGAATGGAACATGCCGAATCCCCCGAATGAATGCCCGCCTGCTCAATATGTTCCATTATGGCGGCTATCGTGACATGTTCTTTGTCCACGACCGCATCGACATCCATTTCAATCGCATCCTCAAGGAAACGGTCCACAAGTATTTGCTGGTCTGCGCTGACGCTGAGGGCTTCCTGCAGATAGCGGCGCAGTTGCGTTTCATCATGCACGATTTGCATGGCGCGCCCGCCAAGCACGAATGAAGGACGGACCATGACCGGATACCCAATCTGGGCCGCGATGCGGCACGCATTTTCATCATTGCAGGCCGTGCCGTTTTCCGGCTGGGGAATGTTCAGTTTTTCAAGAAGCGCGCTGAACATTTCCCTGTCTTCGGCGCGGGCGATATCTGCGGGCGAAGTCCCAATGATGGGCACTCCCGCCTCGGCAAGCGTGCGCGCAAGGTTTAATGGCGTTTGTCCGCCAAATTGCACAATGACGCCGTCCGGTTTTTCATGGTCGCAAATGGCCAGAATATCTTCGGCCGTCAAAGGTTCAAAGTACAACTTGCTCGCCGTATCGTAATCCGTGGACACGGTTTCCGGGTTCGAGTTCACCATGATTGCTTCATATCCAAGCTCCTTGAGGGCAAAGGCCGCCTGTACGCAACAATAGTCGAACTCGATTCCCTGGCCGATTCTGTTGGGACCGCCGCCAAGAATGATGATTTTGGGCTTGCCGCTGACCGTGGATTCCTGTTCGGGAAGACGCATGTCCCGCAGGTGTCCGGTGCCGGCTGTGCCGTTATACGTCGAGTAGAAATAGGGAGTGACCGCTCTGAATTCTCCGGCGCACGTATCGACGGACTTGAAACAGGGCCGGATATCCGCGCGCAGCCGCAAAGACCGGATATCCTGTTCCGTGAACGCCTTGTCGCGCTGGTGGCGCGTGGCGATTGCCGCAAGCTGCCGGTCGCTGAACCCATTGCATTTGGCGTCGCGCAACAGCGAGGCAAGGGGTGCAGGCACTTGCGCGTCGGCATGTTTCAATGCGTCGGTCAGCAGGGAAGGGAGTTCCTGTTCAAGCAGGGTTTCCATTTGCGCAAGTTCCGCAAAGTGATTGATAAACCAGGGATCAATGCCGGTGGCTTCATAGATGCTTTCCGGGGAGAGTCCGGCGTCCAGCGCGGCCCTGAGCGTGAAGATGCGCTCCGCGCCCGGTATGCGGATACGCTTGCGCAGTTCCGCCTGACGTTCCCTTGAACGCAGAGGCAATGCCTCGCGGCGGTCGCCGCCAAATCCGATGCGCCCGATTTCAAGACCACGCAGAGCTTTTTGCAGGGCTTCCCTGAAGGTGCGGCCTATGGACATGGTTTCGCCCACGGATTTCATCTGCAATCCCAGGGTCGGGTCCGCGCCGGGGAATTTTTCAAACGTGAAGCGGGGCACTTTGATGACGCAATAGTCGACTGTAGGTTCAAAACAGGCTGAAGTATTGCCCGTTATATCATTGGTGAGTTCGTCAAGTCTGTATCCCACCGCAAGTTTGGCCGCAATGCGCGCAATCGGATAACCGGTCGCCTTGGAGGCCAACGCTGAAGAGCGTGAGACGCGCGGATTCATTTCAATGACCAGTCTGCGTCCGGTCGCAGGGTCCACGGCGAACTGGATGTTGCATCCGCCCGTATCCACGCCGACAGCCCGGATGATTTCCAGCGCGTCGGTTCGCATTGCCTGATATTCCGTATCCGAAAGCGTTTGAATAGGCGCGACCGTAATGGAGTCGCCCGTATGGATGCCTACAGGGTCCACATTTTCGATGCCGCAGATGATGATTGCGTTGTCCGCCGCGTCACGGATGACCTCAAGCTCATATTCCTTCCATCCAAGAATGGATTCTTCCACCATGATGGTATGAATAGGCGAGGCGTTCAGACCGCGCGCCGCGACTTCGCGAAATTCGTCCATGTTGTAGGCCACTCCGCCGCCTGTGCCGCCAAGCGTGTAGGAAGGACGGACAATAGCGGGAAATTGCACATGGGATATGATGGCAAGCGCTTCTTCCAGAGAATGCGCTTCGCCGCTTCGCGGCATGGACAGATGAATCGAATCCATAAGTTCCCGGAAGACTTCTCTGTTTTCAGCTTTTTCTATGGCTTCCGGTTTGGCCCCGATCATTTCGACCCCGTATTCGGCAAGCACGCCGCTTCTATGCAGGTCCATGGCCAGGTTCAGGGCCGTCTGGCCGCCCAGGGTGGGCAACAGCGCCTGGGGGCGTTCCCTGCGGATAATTTCGGCGACGCTGTCAGGCGTAAGAGGTTCTATGTAAGTTCTGTCGCTGAAATCAGGGTCTGTCATGACCGTGGCCGGGTTGGAGTTGACCAGGACGATTTCATATCCTTCTTCTTTCAGCGCCTTGCAGCCCTGAGTCCCGGAATAGTCGAACTCGCAGGCCTGGCCGATGACAATGGGACCTGAACCGAGAATCAGTATTTTTTGGATATCTGTGCGTTTGGGCATCCGAAACTTCCTTGCAATCTTCGTGAAACATGTGCGGTACAATATTTCCCGGTTACAAAAGCAAAAACTCTTTTTCGTATCTCAGGCGTGGAGACGGATAGGCGGGCTTTTCCGCGCGGTTCATCCTTGTTTTGCATGCCACTGTTCGATAAGTTGACGGAATTCCGCGAACCGGTTCAGCTCGTCATGGGGACCGGGCGCGGCTTCCGGATGGTGCTGAACTGAAAACGCGGGAACGTGCGTGCAGCGCAAACCTTCAACAGTGCCGTCATTGAGATTCCAGTGGCTGACTTTGACTTTTTCCGGATCAAGGCTTGCGGGGTCCACGCAAAAACCATGATTCTGGCTGGTTACGGATACGCGGCCGCTTTCCACGTCGCGTACAGGATGGTTTGCTCCCCTGTGCCCGAATTTGAGCTTGTATGTTTTTCCGCCGAGCGCAAGACCGAGAAGCTGATGCCCAAGGCATATGCCGAAGATGGGAATAACGCCCAGCAACTCCTGAACAGCTCTGACCGCGTAATCGCATGGCTCAGGGTCTCCCGGACCATTGGACAAAAACACGCCGTGGGGGTTGCTCGCCATGACGACGGACGCCGGGGTTTGGGCCGGCCATACAGTGACCTCCATCCCTTCGCGGGCCAGATATTCAAGTATGGAGCGTTTGACTCCATAGTCGTACACAGCGACGCGCAGGCCGCATGACTTCCAGTTTCCACGCGGTTTGTAGGCGTAGGGCTCCTTGCAGCTTACAACCTTCGCAAGGTCCAGCCCCGCCATGAGGGGCAGATTGTTCGCTTTTTCCAGAAGCGATTCAAGATTGCCGTCCCGCGCGCTGATTATGCCGTTTATTGAGCCATGTTCGCGAAGATGCAGGGTCAGCGCTCTGGTGTCGATTCCGCCGATGCCCGTGACTCCTGACGCGCGCAGCCAGTCGTCAAGCGGAATTTCGGCGCGCCAATGGCCGGTGAATGGGGACATTTCATGCATGATTGTCCCGGCGACCGTGGGCGAGGGGGATTCGTCGTCCAGCGGCGTAACGCCATAGTTTCCAATGTGCGGGGACGTAAAGGTGATCATCTGTCCATAATAGGAAGGGTCGGTCAGGATTTCCTGATATCCGCACATGGACGTGTTAAAGACGACTTCCCCGCCGGTTTCCTGAGCTGCGCCCAGGGCGACCCCTTTAAACCATATGCCGTTGGCCAGCATCAGGATGGCCGGTTTTCTCTGCATTGCGCTCGCCTCCTTGCCTGAATGGAAACAGATGAATGAGTCAAAAATATGTACAAAGTATGCCGCGTCGCCGGATATGCGATTATGGCGGTTTATAATTATGTCTATTTCATGGCCAGAAGGTTTTTCCCGAATGAATATGAAATGTCAAGCTGCTTGGGGTTGACCGGGCTTTTCCCTTTTGACGCTCTTTTACATGAGAATCTGCAAATGCCCATAACGCTGAAAAACCGCATCAGCGGATATCTTTTGCATCCTGCGTTTCAAACGGCGCCAGGAGTTTCAGAATCGCTTCCGTTCGGGCGCGCATGAGCGCCGCGTCGCCTCTGGACTCCACATTCAGACGCAACAAAGGTTCGGTATTGGAAGAGCGCAGATTGAAGCGCCAGTCCGCAAATTCCATGGAGAGACCGTCAAGAGCGTCTTCTTTTGGCGAAAGCGGCCGAAAATGTTCGCGAACGGCGGCTACCGCTTCTTTTGGAGAGGAAACGTGCCGGTTGATCTCTCCACTGCATGGGAACGCATGGAGCCGGTCTTCAACAAGCGCGGAAAGCGGACGTCCCGTCCGGCTTATCAACGCCGCAACCAGAAGCCAGGGGATCATGCCGCTGTCGCAGTAGGCGAAATCCCGGAAATAGTGATGAGCGCTCATCTCGCCGCCGTATACCGCATTTTCCAGACGCATGCGTTCTTTCATGAACGCATGGCCCGTTTTGCTTTCCACAGGGACGCCGCCGTGGCGCAGGACTATGTCGCGCGTGTTCCAGACAAGACGCGGGTCATGGATGACGGCGCTTTTGGGGTTTCGTTCGAGCATGGCCTGAGCCAGAAGGCCGACAAGGTAGTAACCTTCAACGAAGTTGCCCCTGGAGTCAAAGAAAAAGCAACGGTCAAAATCGCCATCCCAGGCGATGCCCATGTCCGCATTGTGCGCGCGAACAGCGCGGGCCGTGGCCTGACGGTTTTCCGGAAGAAGCGGATTGGGAACGCCGTTGGGGAAGTTTCCGTCAGGGGTCTCATTGATGAATATCATGGTAAAGGGAAGATATCGGGAAAGTTCCCGCACAATGGGGCCCGCGCAGCCGTTCCCCGGATCGGCGACAATGGTCAGGCGCGACAGGGGCTGATTTTCGACATAGGAAAGAAGGTGTTGAATATATTCGTTGCGGTATTCGGCCGTCCGATATTGTCCGCGCTTTGTGGCGACGGTCAGCGGGGCCGCGTCGAGCGCCCGGTCGCGTATGGAAAAAAGACCGGTGTCGCCGCTGACAGGGGCGGCGTTGGCGCGTACGAACTTCATGCCGTTGTATTCAGCCGGATTATGGCTGGCGGTGATCATGATGCCGCCGTCGAATCCCTGGGAAAAGACGGCATGATATATTTCTTCCGTGCCGCACACGCCGATATCCGTCACATCGGCTCCGGCATCCCGTAAACCGTCGGCTGCGGCTGCCGCAAGCATGGGGCCGGACAGCCGTATGTCGCGGCCGATGACGACCTTTTTGGCGTCAAGTTCCAGCGCGAACGCGTGCCCGATGCGCATGGCAAGGTCTTTGTTCAGCTCCGCGGGAACCCGTCCGCGTATGTCGTAAGCTTTAAAGCAGGACATGTGTACTCCTTAAAATGCGCTGTCTGCATTGTGGCGGTTCACGATTACGATATTGTCCGGTGTGGTTTTTGTAACGGGATATCGCGCCGCATTCCAGTTGGAACGTTTTTGCTGTTTGTCTATGTGAAATCCGGACATGCGTGGATGTTTCCGGCCGGCAAGCGGGAAGAGCGAAAAGGCACGGGAAGGGAGCCCGTGCCTTTTTATTCCGTCGCGCCGAATAATCCCTTCGCTAAACCGGTTTGCCGCATTGCCGGCGATATCGTTCCAATTCCATATAGCTGCCAGAGGCTGGGCAGATGCGAACATCGCTTTCAGTCCCGTAGAGAGCGTCAGCGTTGCAGATACAATGAACGGGTTACACATGGAAGTTTTTTCAGATATAGGCGGCGTCTTTGAGCAGGCGCGCAAGTCTTTGCGCATTGACATGCACGCCGTATCCTTCCGGTTCAAAAATCAGATCCGCCGCATTTTCATAGAGAGGCGCCCGCTCATGGAAAAGATCTTCTATTGTTTCGCCGGGCGCAATGGCGATTCCCCGGTCAGGAGCCTTGGCGATGCGTTCAAGAATGACGGGCAGGCTTACCCGAAGATAGATCACCGGACCAAGCGCATGCAGCCGTTGTATCGCATTTTGCCTGTATACCACGCTGCCGCCTGTGGAAATGACGGTATTGGCCGCAAGCACGGATTCAATGATGGATGCTTCCACATCAAGGAATGTTTCCTTGTTCATACTGTCCGTGATGGTTTGCAGACGGGTTCCATAATGAGCTTCAATAAGAGCGTCCGTATCCATGTGCGCCATGCCCAGCTCCAAAGCCAGCGCGCGGCCAAGAGCCGTTTTTCCGGCGCCGGCCATTCCGATGAGGCAGATGCAGTTTCCAGGAGGCGGCGGAGCCGGCGGGAGAGCTGTCCAGTCGCTCATAGCGTGTTTTTCTCCTCATTAAACGCGGGATTCAAGAATGTTGCGGCAAGCTTCATAAACTCTTCTCATGCTCCAGCAAAACCGTCAAGGCTTGCTTGATCATGGGAAACAGGAAATGGCCAAGCGGCGGGCGATACGGAAAAGTTTGGGAAACCATTTTTTCGTTTGAGGAAACCAAAAAGGCAAAATACTATAGCGACCGGTTTATACACCAAAAGGCAGGCCTGTTGCACAGGCCTGCCTTACGGCTCACAGTAAAGAGAATATTAACGCTTGGAGTACTGGTACCGGGCGCGGGCAGCGCGCAAGCCGTACTTTTTGCGTTCTTTGGCGCGGGCGTCGCGAGTCAGGAACCCGGCGCGCTTCAATACGCCGCGCAAATTAACGTCAAAGGCAAGTAAAGCGCGGGAAATGCCGTGTCGCACAGCTTCCGCCTGACCGGAAACGCCGCCGCCGGAAACCCTCACCTTGACATCGATTTTGTCCAGCGTCTTGGTCATGACCAGGGGCTGACGCACAATCATCTGCAATGATTTGCGCGGAAAATAAGTATCAATAGAACGGTTGTTCACGGTAATCTGCCCGCTTCCCGTATAAAGGCGAGTACGGGCCGTGGCATTTTTCCGTCTGCCGGTTCCGTAATGAAAATTCTGAGACATGCTGCTTCTCCGCCCTTAGTTATTTTGAAGTTCCAGAGTTTTGGGGGTCTGGGCCGCGTGGGGATGCTCCGAACCTTTGTAAATTTTCAGTTTCTTGAGCATAGCCCGGCCAAGCCGGTTTTTGGGCAGCATGCCCTGCACGGCTTTGCGCAGCACCATTTCCGGTTTGGCGGCGAGCATCTTTTCCAGAGACGTTTCCGTAAGACCGCCCACATACCCGGAATATTTGTAGTATTTTTTGTCAGCAAGCTTATTGCCGGTAACTTTGACCTTTTCGCAATTCACCACGACGATGAAATCGCCGTTATCCATATGATAGGCGAACTCAGGCTTATGCTTGCCGCGAAGCCGGTTGGCTATTTGTGTGGCAAGGCGCCCCAGTATCTTATCTGTGGCGTCAACCAGATACCATTCGCGATTAATATCGGCAGGCGTTGGACTAAACGTTTTCATGCAGGATTCTCCTTCACTGCGAAACTCGAAAGAGCGACTTTGTACCTATAGAGCAGGGTATTGTCAACCCGTTTTTTTCCATATTTATAGGGCCGCGTTTTGAGCCGCATTTTTATCTTTCGCGGGCAACATAGCGGTTTCCTGTGCTAAAAGCCTCAAGCCTCTTTCCCAAAGAACAGGGAAACGCTGCGTTTGCCGGGCGCGCCGTTTAAAACTTTGGGAAGAATTTTGGACGAACTTTTTTGGGAAGCCGCGCAAGACTTGTGCTTTACCCTATCCCGGCATACATTGCCAGTAAATAAAGGACGTTTTTTTTAAGCGGAGTAATTCAAAAGCGCGTGGGTGTTGCAATGTCCAGTATTCGCAAGAGCTTGCTTCAATTTGTTTTTTCAGGCGCGTCTATGCGCAGGTGGAATGATAAACTGCGTCCCATGGAGCTGTACGAAGTGGATAAGCAGGCGCACAAGATGATTATAGCCTGGCTGCTTTTTCTTCTAAACAGCAGGGACATGCCTTTGGAGCGGCGGCTTGCGCTTGGCCGCGATATTGTGGAAGGCGGCTTGTTTGACTATTTTTACCGTCTTGTCATCACGGATATCAAACCGCCTGTCTATTACAGAATCAAACAGAACCCGGAAGACTTCCGGACTCTTTCCAGGTGGGCGCTTGGCGAGATGGAGCTGGCCGTGAGGCCTTTGGATGAGGAAATGTGGGCGCGTCTGCATGCCTGGGTCGAGCGCAGTTGTTCGCCGGAACGGGAAACGTCCCTGGCTGACGGCATTTTGCGTGCGGCCCATACATTTGCCAGCAGTTGGGAATTTGCCCTCATAAAGCCGCTTAATGCTTTTGATCCCGAAATTTCCGCTATCGACGCTTCTTTTCGCGATATACTAAGCGGTCTGTCCGGAAAGGTCATGGGCGTTTCAGAACTTCTGGAAGAGCGGGAACATTCGGCCCTGCGCAGTTTCGCCGACCTGTGCGGGCGTTTGCGTTTTCAGATACGCTGGTCTCAGACCCCGCGCATTCCGGAAACATCCGTGCTTGGGCATATGTTCATGGTGGCCTGCTATGCGTATTTTTTCAGCATCACGCAAAAGGTATGCGCGGCTCGCGCACAGAACAATTTTTTTGCCGGACTGCTGCATGATCTGCCGGAGGCGCTGACCAGAGACATTATTTCTCCTGTCAAAAAGTCTGTAAAAGGCATCAGCTCGCTGATACGCCAGTATGAGGAAGAGGAAATGCGCGAACGTGTGCTTGAGCCCTTGCGCCGTGAAGGATACGCCGCCATTGCGGACAGGCTTGTGTATTTTCTCGGTCTTGACGCAAGCTCGGAATACTGCGAGATCGTTCGGATAGACGGCGCGTCAAAAGAAGTCGAAAGTTTCGAGATCATGCAGGCGGCGTATAATGAAGATGATTTTGATCCAAAGGACGGACGGCTTTTGAAAATATGCGATACGCTTGCTGCGTTCATGGAAGCCTATTCAGCCGTGCGCAATGGCCAAAGCCCGGCGGTGTTGCAGGAAGCTTTGTGGAAAAAACGCCAGCAAAGCCGCGATGTGTCCATCGGGAATATCCATTTGGGAGCGTTGCTTGAGGATTTCGACTGAAAACCGGCTGCTAAAAAAGCCTTCTTTTTTTGGTCAGAGATCCTGGTCTGCCTTTATCAGGCTTTGAGCCGGCCAGGCTCGTCCTGCTGCGCATCAACTTCGGGAATGGTTCCAAATTCTTTTGCGACAATAGCGTTTCGCAGGACGACGGCAAGCCGGTTGTCGTAAAGATGCGGCGCGTTCACAAGCTCCATGGCCGCCTGCGCGGGCTCTTTCGCCGGCGCATACGGCCGCTCGGATATCATGGCGCAGAAACTGTCCGCAATCGCGGTCAGCCTTCCGACCTTGCTTATTTCCGCGCCGCGGATATGCCGGGGGTATCCGCTGCCGTCAAGGCGTTCATGGTGCTCCATGCTCGCCTGCACAAGCTCATCCCATCCCAATTCCATTTTTTGGGCTATTTTGGCGCCTATAAGAGTATGCGGCGGAATTTTTTCTTTTTCTTCCGGTTTGAGCGGGGTGCTTTTGGATAAGATGAACGCCGGAATTTTTGACATTCCAATGTCATGGAAAGCAAGGGCGGTGAGAATGCGATCGTATTCTTTCCGTTTGATCTGCGTGTCCTGGGACCAGCTTGCGGTTACAATCCAAAGACCGGCAATGAGGGTGTTTATGGAGTGGCTGATCAGGGTATGCCTGCGGTTGATGCGGCGCATAAAGGTTTTGAGCCGGTATTTGTCGCTCCAGATGTATTCGCCGAAGGTCATAAGATCCCTGTAAAGCAGTTCGAAAACCGGTTTGACCGGCTGCTCGATAAAGTCGCCCATGCGCATGCGCAGTGCCTGGATGCAGATGGAAGCGATTTCAGCGTCCTTGAGATTCCTGTCCACCAAGATAAGGTCAAGTTGTTTGCAAATGTGCTTTGAGTAGATTGGGTAATCCGCCCTGGAGACAAAGATGTCTCCTTCTTCACAAAGTTCGCGGATCAACTCCTGCTGTTCCGTGCTGATGCGCTCTTCTCTTTGCACTATGGGCAAAAGCTGCCCAACCTCTTCGCGATAGCGGAACAGGGGCAGCGGCAGCCGAAACCTTGGAAAACTTGCAAGAATTTCCGGACTGATTTGATAATATTCTTCTGAAATACGTTCCGGAGCCGCTTTTTTTTTCGTTGCACGTTGTTGCATGGGCCTGTTCCGCCTTATTTCTGCATAGAAAATATACGTTTTTTTCCGCGCATGGTTTTTCGTTTGGGAAGATAGTGCGGCAAGCCCAAAGAACGGTTCATATTTTGATGCGCCGCCTGAAACGTCGCAGGAACGGGCCTTGCCGGGCGCTCCAAACCGTTTGCGTCATGTCCCGGAATCCATCCATGGAGCGTTTGCTTATTTGTTGAAAATCTTCACCAGGTTTGTGCCGCTGAACCTCTGCCCTTGCCGCATTTGGCCGGCGGTTATGATGATGGTGTCGCCCGCGGCAAAGACGGGATTGGCATCTATGAAGGACTCCACCCTTTCCACGTGGGAATGAATGGTCTCGTCCCCATGCCATAGCCATGGTCTGACTCCCCATGAAAAATTCAGGGCTTTTACCACCTCGGGAACCGGCGTCAGCGCATGCACGATTCTATGCGGCCTTTGGGCCGAAAGCAGTCGGGCGCTTTTGCCGCTCAAGGTATGGGCGATCATGGCCGCGGCCTGCGCCTTATGCGCCAAAAGGCAGGCGCAGTACGCCAGAAATTCCGAAGCGCTTCTGTTTTCCGGCGGAACCCCGTGCGGCTCCTCTTCGAAAAGAAGCTCTTCGGCTCTTGAGGCGATTTCACGCATCATTTGCACGCTTTTGACCGGGTAGTTGCCCATGGCCGTTTCTTCTGAAAGCATCACGCAGTCCGCGCCGTCAAGAACGGCATTGGCTACGTCGGTCGTTTCCGCTCTGGTCGGAGACGGAGCGTTCACCATGGACAAAAGCATCTGCGTAGCCACGATTACAGGTTTTGCGGCCTTATTGCAGGCGCGGATAATGCGTTTTTGCATAGCGGGCAACAAAGACAAAGGGCATTCCACGCCAAGGTCTCCACGCGCCACCATAACCATGTCCGTCACAGGGAGTATGGCGTCAAGGCGTTCCACGCCGGCCTGACGCTCCAGTTTGACCACAACGGGAACGTCTTTTCCGCATTGGCGGATAAGCGCCTTTGCTTCAAGCACATCCTCAGGAGTCTGGACGAAGGATATGGCCACAGCGTCGATGCCAAGCGCAAGTCCTTCGGCAAGGTCTTTTTTATCTTTTTCCGTAAGAGCCGGGAGCTTCAACATTTTTCCAGGAAGGGCAAGTCCTTTGCGCGAGGTTACGAACCCGGCGTTTTCAGCTTCCAGGATGAACAGGTCCGGCGCGGCGCGCTCTGCAATGGAGAATTGCAGGTTCCCGTCGGCAAGCACGACCTTGTCGCCCGGCTCCAGACTGTCCAGAACGTTCTGATTGTCAAAAGGAATGAACGGCAACGCGCCGTGTCCGTCTTTCCGCCGCTTGCCCAGGGCGACCCGGCTTCCGCGCACTACACTTATGGAGTCCTCGTCCAGAACGCCGATGCGGATTTTTGGGCCTGAAAGATCCTGAAGAATTGTTACAGGCTCGCCGATTTTTTTTTCAAGCTCTCTGATCTGCATGATGAGCTCGCCGAAACTGCCTGCATCGCCATGCGAGAAATTCAGCCGGAAGATGCGGACGCCGGCCTCCATAAGCTTGAAAAGAATTTCGGGAGATCGCGACGCCGGGCCGACGGTGGCAATAATTTTTGTATACATGGATACCTCTGCCTGGGCTGTTTTATATCTGAAAAACATCCGGTTCATGGTTTTCTGTCCGGAACCCATGATACGAATCATGATGCGCGCGAATGCCCGTGTTTTCAGGCGTTGCGGCAGTCGTTAAAGGCAAAAGACGCATCTTGCGGCGAAACATATCGGCAGTTTATATTTTTACTTTACTTTTCATGGCAGTATAGAGAAAATTATATACTTGCGCCACGCATTTTCCATGGTTTGATTTTTAGTATGAGTCTTTTGCCGCTCATTCGCAATGCTGAACCATTTATCCCAGTATACCATTTGCCTGCTTCGGCCACAAGCCCTTGGTTTTTGGATTGCCGGGTCTTTTTTATGGGCATGCGGCGCGCAGATCTTTTTATGAACATCGAACCTCCATAGGAGAGTGCATGCGCGAAGAGGCATCAACAAAAATTGAACGTCCATGAAAAAAATTTGAAAGTTTTTGATAATTCTAATGATTATTTCAGTAACATGCCAGATTATAAATCCTTTCAAAATAAAATATCTATCTTGCGCCATAAATGTTGCACCAAATAGGAGTGGTAAAAAGTGGTAAAAAGTGGTAAAAATGCCAAATGTATTTTAGAGGCCGAACTCTGCGCGCTTTGGATGCCAAATCACGCCTTATGCTGACGCCGGATTTTCGCGAGATTTTGCTTGCTGAAAATCCAACGGGAACGTTTGTGCTGACGACCAGGGACCATGGCCTTGTGGGATATCCCATGTCCATGTGGAGTGAACTGGAAAGCGCATTCGCCTCTTTAAAAAATCCCTCAAGAGAAGTGCGTGATTTTATGCGTCTTTTCATCGGGGGCGCGGAAGAAGTCACACCTGATGCGCAGGGCCGGATTCTTCTGTCGCGCGGGCACATTGCCTATGCGGGAATAGAACGAGAGGTCTGGCTTGTCGGCATGGTATCCAAATTTGAAATATGGAGCCCGGAGCGGCTTGAAAATCTTATATCTGCGGACTTTTCCGACATATCGGAACGACTGATTGAGTGCGGCGTGGATATCGCCCTGTAACTATCTGGAATTTATTAAATAATGGCAGAAAGTCATAAGCAGGGAATGCATATTCCGGTTCTTCTTCCAAAAGTCGTGGAATTTCTTTCCCCAAGGGAAGGCGGCTGGTATCTTGACGGCACGCTGGGGCTTGGCGGTCACAGCGAGGCGATTCTTGAAGCTGTCGGAGGCAAGGCCCATCTTATGGGATTGGATCGCGACGCGAAAGCCCTTGCACTCGCCGCGAAACGTCTGGCCCGCTTTGGAAACGGCGTGCGCGTGGAGCATTCCAGATACAGCGGGTTCGCTTCTGCGCTTGACGCGCATGGCTGGCCCCTTCTGGATGGGGCGCTTATTGATATAGGCGTCTCTTCCATGCAGATAGACACCCCTGAAAGGGGGTTCAGTTTTGCGCATGACGGACCGCTTGACATGCGCATGGACCCCGGGGGGGGAGAAGCGCCGGCCTCAGTCATTGTCAACCGCGGCTCTTTTGAAACGTTAAAACATATTATCGCTGAGTTTGGCGAAGAGCCGCTGGCGGGGAAAATTGCGCGCGCCATAATAGAGGCAAGAGCAAAAGCTCCAATTGAAACGACTCTGGAACTTGCGGCCGTTGTTGCGCATGCTTATCCCGCGAAATGGCGGGCCGCGGCGCGCAATCATCCGGCGACGCGCACGTTTCAGGCGTTGCGCATCGCTGTAAACAGGGAGCTTGAGGAACTGAAATATTTTCTTGGCGCAATTGCGGACCGTCTCAAGCCGGGCGCGCGAGTGGCGGTGATTACGTTTCACTCTCTGGAGGACCGCATTGTAAAAAACGCGTTTCGTGAGGCGGCCGCCGCCTGCGTCTGTCCGCCCCATATTCCGGTGTGCGCGTGCGGGCACAAGCAGACGCTGAAGATTATAACCCGAAAACCAATTGCGCCGTCATTGGAAGAAATACGTGCAAACCCCCGCGCCGCTTCGGCAAAACTGCGCGTGGCGGAGCGCGTCTGACAGGAAATCGCTATGGCTTTGCGATATGGTTCATCCTTGCCGGCGTCATCTGCAGGGCGTTCAGGCAGAGCATGCATCGTCGTGCTGGTGCTTTCCGTGCTTTGCAATATTGTGCTTGGGCTTGGACTTGTATGGAGCAATATTGAACAGGTCGATATCGCATACCGTTTGAAAAAGTTGCAGGACTCTCTGGCGGAGCGCCAGACGCATTTTCGGAAGCTGGGGCTTGAGCGCGACAATCTTTTGTCCCCATACCGTTTGAATAAAAAAGCGGAAGAGCTGGGAATGCGTCCCGCAAGCGCGGCCCAGATACGGCGGCTTGAATGAAACCGGGGAGCGGACGGCGAAGCGTTTGGTTTCTAAGCAATCCGGGAAACAGTTTTTTTAGATGTTTTGCTATGATGCTGTAAGGCGTGTGAGATGCTTGAGCGTAAAAAAACGCGAAATACCCGCAACTACTCCAAAACCTCGCAGGGGAACTCCACAGATTGGAGCCGGGCGCGTCTTGTTTTTGTGGGGGCGCTGTTTGGATGCATCTGGCTGTTGCTCTGGGCAAGAGCCTGGTACATCCAGACCGTGCAATCCGACTGGCTGGCCGAGAATGCGGCAAGGCAGCAGCGGGCGACGGAGCTTCGCGTGGGGCGGCGTGGAGATATTTTGGACCGGAACGGTCAGGTTCTGGCGCGAAGCGTGGAGGTGCGTTCGCTTTTTGCGCGCCCGCTTGAAATAAAAGATCAGCCTGAAGCGGCAAAGGTATTGCATGCCGTTCTCGGCGGAAATGAGGGACAGTGGCGCCGGATTGTTTCTTCCAAGCGAAAATTCGTATGGCTTTCGCGCAAAATCAGCGATGCGCAGGCGCAGGCCATAAAAGAAGCCATAGCTGAAAAGAAGATCAGAGGACTGTATCTCACCAAGGAATACAACAGGGTTTATCCGTTCAAGCAGCTTGCGGGGCAGTTGCTGGGCTTTGTCGGCCTGGACGACAAAGGGCTTGAGGGGCTTGAAAAGGCTTTTGACGACTATATGACCGGCTCAAGCGGCAAGGCGCTGATTCAGCGCGACGCCGCGGGGCGCAGACTGTACCTTGAAGGAATTCCCGACGCCGATCTTGAAGGCCGTGACCTGCATCTGACCATTGACGCCAACATTCAGTATTTTGCGGAAGAATCGCTTGCAAAGGCCATATCGCAATATGGCGCCAAATGGGGCGGTTGTCTGGTTGTGGATGTGCCCACAGGGGATATTCTTGCATGGGCGGAAGTGCCGTTTTTCAATCCCAATGCATACCGGGAGTATAAGCCTGCGGCATGGCGCAGCCGTCTGGCTCTTGACGCCATGGAGCAGGGCTCGACCATAAAGCCGTTTGTGGTGGCGGCGGCTTTGACGGAAGGCCGGGCCAAGCCCGACAGTCTGTATTACTGCGAGAAAGGCAAATGGAAATTTAAAGATGTGATTATCCGGGATACCTCCCCCTACGAATGGCTGACCGTCAACAAGATCATCAGGTATTCAAGCAACATTGGCGCGGCCAAAATCGGGCTTGATCTGGGAGTGTCCAAACTGCACAGCTATCTGACGCGTTTGGGGTTCGGGGCGCGCACGTCGCTTCCGTTGCTTGGGGAAAGCAAAGGCATTCTGCGCGAGCCGGGTCAGTGGACCGAGGTGGACCTTGCGGCGGCTTCATTCGGGCAGAGTTTCGCGGCGACAGGCGTACAGATGGCGCAGGCCTATCTGGCGCTTGCGTCAGGCGGGGTCATGCGTCCTCTCAGGCTTGTGCGCGACGCTGATGCGCAATTTGTAGACCATCAGGAGCGCGAATCCGGCGGATTTGGGCCGCAAATCGCGCAGGCGGCCGAAGCGCCGCGTATTTTTCCCGAAGAAGTGGCGCATCAGATAGCGCTCATGATGAGCGAGGTTGTGACCGATGGTTCCGGCAAGCGCGCCCGCATTGCTGGAGTGAGCGTATCCGGCAAGACCGGGACGGCGCAGAAGGCTGAGGGGGCAAGCTATGGAGAGGGCCGTATGGCGTCATTCGCCGGATTCATTCCAGCTGAAAATCCGCGTTACCTTATCCTGGTGTTAATTGATGAGCCGACGAAAAGCGTCTACGGGGGCGTGGTGGCCGCGCCAGTGTTCCGGTATGTGGGAACACGGATTATGGCCTATCGCAACGAATTGCCCGCCCTTGGCTCAGAAATGTCCGGACAACCGGCCTCTGCTTCGGGCCTGAATGCGGCTTCATCAGGGGCTTTGCCTGTTGCGAAAAACAGCGCGCCGGCTGCCGGCGACGTGATTCCCGATGTCTGCGGGAAATCGGTGCGCAGCGCCATGGAGCTGTTTACTCAAAAAGGCGTTGTGCCGCAGGTGCGGGGCAATGGCCAGATTGTAGTGCGTCAAGAGCCGAAAGCAGGGACGCCGTGGAACGTGGCCGCGGGCAGCGATGGGAAAAATGCAGAGTTCACTTTGTGGCTTGGGGAGCAGTCCTGATGAATTCCATAGCGATGTTGAAAGAAGAAGCGCGGGAAAAACGCGCGCGGGTATGCACACACTCCGGCAAAGTTGCGCCGGGAGATATTTTTGTTTCCATCCCTTCAGCCCGGAAAGAGACTTTTGACGAAGAAAGCGTCCGATATTGTCTGGATGCCCTGGAAAAAGGCGCTGGCTGGATTGTATGCGCGCCTTCAATTGCGGCAAGGCCGGAACTGCGCTCCGCGCTTTTGAAAAAAGGCGGGCGTTCCGCAGTGGCGGCCGTCGATTCGCCGGCAATTGCTCTTGGCGAATTGTGCTCCGCGCAGTTTGGAACGCAGACGTTGCCGTTTCCCCTGGTCGCCGTAACCGGAACCAACGGCAAGACGACGATAACCTATCTTCTTGAATATTTCTGGCGGGAACAGGGACTGCGTACCGGTGTGATGGGAACGATAAGTTATCGGTGGCCTGGCCATTGCGAGGATGCGCCGCTTACCACCCCGGACTGTCTTTGGCTGCATGAAATGCTAAGCCGGATGCGCGAGGCGCGGGTTGACGCGGCGGTTATGGAATGTTCATCGCATGCCCTGGACCAGAATCGCGTGGCGGGCATTCCTTTTTCCGCGGCTTTGTTCACTAATCTGACGCAGGACCATCTTGATTACCACGGCGCCATGGAGGCGTATTACGCGGCCAAGGCAAAGCTCTTTTTCGAGCAGCCCCGAAAAGACAAAATTGCGGTGATCAATGCGGATGATCCATATGGACGCAAGCTTCTTGCGGCCATGGCAAACAAAGGAGAATGTCCTGTCGGGTATGGGCTTGATCCTGCGAATGCGGTTCCCGGAACCCGGCATCTTTATGGAACTGTTCTTTCATGCTCAACCAGGGGGCTGCATCTTGAAATGCGCTATGAAGGACGGACCTGGCAGATAGGTTCCCCGCTGGTGGGCGGCTTTAATGCCTTGAATCTCCTTGCTGTGCAGGCATATCTGCTGCAAAGCGGATTTACGTCGGAGCATATGGCGAGCCTTGAAGGCTTCCATGGCGTGCCCGGGCGTCTTGAGCGCGTGCGCAACGACAAGGGACTGGATGTCTTTGTGGATTATGCGCATACGCCGGACGCTTTGACAAAGACGCTGGCCGCTCTGCACGATGTGGGATTTTCGCGGGTTATCACGGTATTTGGCTGCGGCGGAAACCGGGACAGGACCAAACGTCCGAAAATGGCTCGAGCCGCGGCTGCATTGTCCGCGGTGGTCGTATTGACTTCGGACAATCCGCGAAAAGAAGACCCCTTGGCCATTATGGCGGATGCGCTGCCGGGGTTTGAGGATGCGCCTTCGGGAGTGGATATCCTGCAAGAGGCGGATCGCAAAAAGGCCATAGCGCTTGGCGTTTCGCTTATGCGTCCGGGGGATGCGTTGGTCGTTGCGGGAAAGGGGCATGAATCCTATCAGATTATCGGGGAAACAAAGTATCCGTTCAGTGATCAGGATACTCTGCGGGAGATTTTGTCGTGCCGATGAACCTTATAGATGCGGCGGAGCTTATGCGGGCGCGGATCATACCGGAGGGCGTGGGAAACAGACTTGCCGTCAATGAGGTATGCATAGATTCGCGCAAGGTTCGCCCTGGATGTTTGTTTTTCTGCCTTGTAGGCGAGCGGGCCGACGGGCATGATTTTGCGCGCAGCGCCGCTTGCGCGGGCGCTTTAGCCATTGTGGCCCAGAGGGAGCTTTCAGAGGTTGCGCGGCCGGATGGGGTCAAGGTTCCTGTGCTTTTGGTCAAAGACACGGGCAAGGCGCTGGGAGCGTTGGCTCGCGGCTATCGCGACAGGACAAAAGCAAAGGTTGTGGGCGTCACCGGCACGGCCGGTAAAACAACGGTCAAGGAATGTCTGGCTCAGGTTTTGTCTAAAGTCGGGCCTACGTCCAAAAATTATCTGAATCACAATAATCAGATAGGGCTTCCCCTGTCCATACTGGCCGCTTCGGAGGATGATGCGTTCTGGGTCATGGAAGCCGGCATCAGCAAGCCCCACGATATGGATGAGCTGGGAGAAATTTTGCATCCGGATTTGGGCCTCATCCTTAATACAGGCCCTGGGCATACGGTCGGATTGGGCGACCTTGGAGTCGCGCATTACAAATCGCTGCTTCTTGCGCATCTGGCGGAAGGCGGCATCGGGCTCGTCAATGCCGATTATCCGGAACTGGTGCGCAATGCCCGCAAGCATGGCTCCAACATCGTCATGTTTTCGGGAAAGGGCCGGGATGCGACGTATCGCGGCGGATATATCGGCGGCGTCGAAGTCAAGAGTTCTTCCAGCGGGGTCAGAGTGTCGGTGCGCAGTCGGTACCGGTTGTGGCTGGACGGGGAGCATCTGGAGGTCGAAGCGCCGTTGCACGGCGCGGCCGGGACGGAAAACGTCACGGCAATCGCCGCGGCCGCGCATATCCTTGGGCTTAGCAAGGCTCAGATAGCTGAAGGGCTTGCCAATGTCGTTTTGCCGCCGCAGCGTTTTGCGTGCAGCGTGCATGGGCCATGGACCATCATTGACGACAGTTACAACGCCAACCCCCTTTCATGCGGACGCACGCTTGAGGCGGCAAGAGGGGTTGCCGCCGGCCGGCCTTTGGCCCTGGTCATGGGTGAGATGGGCGAACTGGGCGAGGATGCCGAGAAAGCCCATCGCGCCTTGGGAGAATGCATGGCCGAGAGCCGCGCGGGGGTCATTTTCTGGAAGGGCGGATATGTGGAAGCGGTGCGCGAAGGCTTGAAAATCTCGAATTGGAAAGGCGTCCTATACCCTGTGGGGTCTGCTGAGGAGTTTCTGGCGTTTTTCCGGGAAAGCGGTTTGACGAGCGGAGTCATCCTGTTCAAGGGGTCGCGTTTCAACCATATGGAGGATATGGTCAGGGCTTTTTCTTCTCAGATGGATGGAGCGACGGATGCTCTATAACCTGTTGTATCCGCTCAGTTCGGAATACACCGTATTCAATGTGTTCCGGTACATTACGTTTCGTTCTGTGTGGGCATTGCTTACGGCGCTTACCGTGTCCATTGTGGTCGGCCCCTATTTTATCACCTGGCTTAAGCGCATCAAGTTTGGCCAGTACATACTTGAGGATGTGAAATGCCATCAGAAAAAAGCCGGAACGCCCACGATGGGCGGTCTTCTGATCGCCTTTTCACTGACGCTCAGCGTCCTTTTGTGGGCGGATTTGCGCAGTCCCGCGTTGTGGATTACTCTTTTTGTTTTTCTTGGTTTTGGACTGGTGGGATTTTTAGATGATTATCTGAAGGTCAAACGGCACAACAACAAGGGGCTCACTCCTCGCGCGAAATTTTTTGGTCAGGTGTTGGTTGCGGTTGCGGCGATGCTGCTGCTTATGCGTTTGCCCGCGTATTCAACATATTTGGCTTTGCCCTTTTTGAAGACGACGGGGCCTGATTTGGGATGGTTTTACATTCCATTGGCCATTATTGTTATGGTCGGCTCTTCTAATGGAGTCAATTTGACGGACGGACTTGACGGACTGGCTATTGGTCCGACCGTAGTCGCAGGGATTTGTTTTGCGATTTTCATTTATGTCGCGGGAAACGTGCGGATAGCCGCCTACCTGCAAATTCCTCATGTCCCCGGCATAGGCGAGGTCGCTGTGTTTTGCGGCGCGTTTGTCGGCGCGGGCCTTGGCTTTTTGTGGTACAACGCCTATCCGGCCCAGATGTTTATGGGCGATGTCGGCTCGTTGTCTCTGGGCGGAACGCTTGGGTTTCTCGCGGTGCTTTGCAAGCAGGAACTGATTCTTTTGATTGTGGGTGGGCTGTTTGTCGTGGAAACCCTTTCTGTGGTTTTGCAAGTGGGGTATTTCCGTTTTACAGGCGGCAAGCGCATTTTTCGTATGGCGCCGCTGCACCATCATTTTGAATTGAAAGGCGTTCCGGAATCAAAGATTATTATTCGTTTTTGGATCATGTCCGTATTGCTTGGCCTGGCGGCGCTGTCCGTGCTGAAATTGCGCTGACGGCAAAAAGACGTCTTTGGGGCCGGATATGGAGACAGACGGTGTTTGAATTGGCGAGGAGCGTTTTTAAAGCGAAACGCTTTGCAGACAAGGACGGGGTAAGGGTATGACAAGTAAGGATGCGCCTCATTTTGGGCCGAAAGACGCCGTCGTCGTTGTCGGCGCGGGGCGTTCGGGCCGCGCCGCCGCGCGTTTGCTGTCGCGGTGCGGGGCGAGCGTGCGGCTTGTCGACCAGCGCGAGCCGGAGGCGCGCGTGCGCGATGCCGTCATACAGGAAGCCGGGAAATATGGTTGGACGCTTTTTTGGGGAGAGCACAAGCAGGAGCATTTTGACGGCGCAAGCGGCGTGGTCGTCAGTCCGGGAGTGCCGCTGAAGCGGATTGAGCAATATGCGTCTGCGGCGCGGGCGTTTGTAACCGGAGAACTGGAGCTTGCCGCGGCCTGGGTCGCCGAGCCGATTCTTGCCGTTACCGGAACCAGTGGAAAGACGACTACTGTCAGCGTGGCGGCGGCCATGCTTGAAGCTGCGGGAAAGAGGGTTTTTCTTGGCGGAAATATAGGGACGCCGCTTTCGGAATATGTGCTTGCCCGGGATGCGGGAGAATGTTCTCCGGCGGATGTGATTGTTTTGGAAACCTCCAGTTTTCAGCTGCAGACATGCCTTGCGTTTCACCCTCAGGTGGCCATGCTGCTTAATTTGTCGCCCAATCATCTTGATCACCATGAAAATATGGAAGAATACACGGCCGCCAAGTTTCGCATATTCGCCCGTCAAACTTCCGGCGACATTGCTGTTTTTCCCGAATGTCTGCGGGAAGAGGCGCAAAAGCGCGGCGTGAAAAGCGCGTTGCGGTTTTATGCGGACAGAGGGCGGTTTACGGATTTGAAACTTTTGGGGCGACACAACCGGCTGAATGTCGAGGCCGCATGGCAGGCCGTTGAGCCGTTTGGGGTCACGCTGGAGCAGGCGCGCAAGGCGGCCGCCTCGTTCGAGCCTTTGCCCAACAGGCTGGAACGGGTCGCGGAAAAAAAAGGCGTTCTTTTTGTTAATGATTCCAAATGCACCACGGTTGAAGCGTTGCGTGTCGCATTGGAGAGTCTGATAGACGCGGGGCGTCCCATACTTTTGCTGGCCGGCGGCAAATTCAAGGGCGGCGATTTGTCCGTCTTGCGGCCCCTGCTCGTCAAAGGGACACGCGCGGTCGCGCTGTACGGGGGATGCCGCGAGGCGTTTGAGAAGGGATTTGCCGAAACTGTGCCGGTCTCCTGGGATGTGGACATGGATGCCGCTTTGCGACGGGCCTTGAATATGGCGCATCCTGGGGATGTGGTTCTTTTGGCGCCGGCGGCGGCGAGTTTTGATCAGTATAAAAATTATGAAGAACGCGGCGAACATTTTCGCGATCTTGTGAGGCGGCTTTGATGATTGCGGCGCATGAAAAGAAAACAGCGTCGGCCGCGGGGCCGCGATATGACTGGTGGCTGCTTGGCCTTGCGCTGCTTTTGGTGGCCTTTGGCTTGATCATGGTCCTTTCGGCCAGCGGCGTTATGGCTGAACGGTTTAATGGAGACAAGTACTTTTTTTTGAAAAAGCAGTTGGCGTTCGCCGTACTGGGCATGATCGCCATGGGCATTTCGGCGATACTTCCCCGGCATTTTGTGGATAAACTTCCATATCCGCTTTTGCTTTTGACGTTTGCGCTTTTGCTTTTGACGTTGTTGATAGGGCCGAACATAAACGGGGCGCGGCGGTGGATTAATCTCGGCGTTATTTCGTTGCAGCCTATGGAATTGGCGAAGCTCTCCCTGGTGCTGTATCTCGCCTACTTCATGGCCACCAAACAGGCCATTATCAAGACCTTTGACCGCGGCGTCATTCCGCCTTTCATGGTGACCGGAATACTGGTCGTGCTTTTGTTGCTTCAGCCGGACTTTGGCGGGGCCGCTGTTTTGTGCATGCTGCTGTTTTTTATGTGCCTGGTCGGCGGCACGCGATTTTTGTACCTGTTTTTTTCCGCGCTTATCGCCAGCGGCGCGGCGTATCTTCTGGTCGTGCGGTCGCCCTATCGCTTCAAGCGTCTGACGGCGTTTCTTGACCCGTTTAAGGATGCGCAGGATACGGGATATCAGCTTGTGCAGTCTTTGTATGCAATGGGTTCCGGAAAAATCACGGGGCTTGGCCTTGGAGCCGGAAGGCAGAAACTTTTTTACCTTCCTGAAGCGCACAACGATTTTATCATGGCCGTTGTGGGCGAAGAGCTGGGATTTATCGGAATGTCCTTCTTTTTCCTGGTCATGGGGCTCTTTCTCTGGCGCGCGTTCGTCATTGCCTTTAAACAGGAGTCGCTAAGGGACAGACTGACTGTTTTTGGACTCGCGTTGGTCATAGGCATGGGCGCGGTGCTCAATCTGGCGGTGGTCATGGGCGTCGCTCCGCCCAAAGGCGTCGCCATGCCGTTTATGAGTTACGGCGGTTCCAGTCTGCTTTGCACCATGGTTTGCGTGGGACTTATCCTGAATTATTCCCGCTCGGTTGTTTCAAGCCGGAGGAAGAACGGATAATGCGGGTCATTTTGACTACCGGCGGCACAGGCGGGCATGTTTTTCCGGCATTGGCCGTGGCTGAGGCGCTGAAGCGGCGTTTTCCCAAAGGGGAGATCATATTTGTCGGCGGGTGTTACGGACGGGAGCGCGAATGGGCTTCTTCCGCCGGACTTGAATTCAGGGGGCTTCCGGTGCGCGGCGTCATGGGACGGGGTTTTCGCGCTGTGGCGGCTCTTGGGGGCCTCGTGAAAGCGGTAGGCATGGCGCGGGGCATTATTCGGGATTTTAGGCCGGATGTGGTGGCTGGATTTGGCGGGTATGCCGCGTTCCCTTCCGTGGCGGCCGCCCGTATGGCTGGAATACCTGTGGCCGTGCATGAACAGAACGCTGTTCCCGGACTTGCGAATCGCATTTTGGGGCGTATGGCTTGCAAAATCTGTCTGTCGATGCCTCATGCCGCGCGGGGATTTGATGTTCGAAAGACGGTTTTGACAGGAAATCCCGTGCGGAGCGCCATTGCGGCATTGGGGAGCATGGAGTGGAAAAAGACATTTTCGAAAAGACGGCTTCTTGTGCTGGGCGGAAGTCTGGGAGCGCGAAAGCTCAATAATGCGGTGGTCGCCATGCTGCCTGCTTTGGCGGAAGCGAATGTGTCCATATGGCATCAGACCGGTCCTGCGGATTTTGAAAGAGTGCGCGCGGAATATGCCGGTGCGGGCATGCCTGGGGAACAGGTCAGGGTCGAGCCTTTCATCAGCGACATGGCGCGCGCGTATGCCTGGGCGGATTTGGCCTTATGCCGCGCCGGAGCGACGACCATCGCCGAATTGACGCTCGCGGGAGTGCCGGCGTTTTTTGTCCCGTTTCCCTTTGCCACGCACAACCATCAGGTGTTTAATGCGCGTGAGCTTGTGGATAAGGGCGCGGCGTTCATGATTGAGGAACGCGAGCTTGACGGAATGAAGCCGGATGAATTTGCGCAAAAACTGTTTGCGCTTTTGGATAATCCGGCCATGCTTGCGCACATGGCCTGCGCCAGCCGCGCCTTGGCGAAACCCGCGGCCGCGGACGACATGGTTTCGGTGCTTGTTTCCTTATGCAGGGGTGTTTTTTGAATGCGTGACAAGGTGAAAAGAATACATATGGTCGGCATCGGCGGCTCCGGCATGTGCGGAATCGCTGAAGTGCTTCTTAACCTGCATTATACGGTCAGCGGCTCGGATATTTCCGATTCTCCGACTGTGCGGCGTCTGCGCGGACTGGGCGCGGAAATCCATATTGGCCACAGCGCGGAAAATTTGCAGGATGCGCAGGTTTTGGTCAAATCGTCGGCGGTGAGGGATGACAACCCTGAAATCGCGGCCGCCGCGTTGCGGAATATCCCCATTATCCCGCGCGCGGAAATGCTGGCGGAATTGATGCGCTTGAAAACAGGCATCGCCGTGGCCGGCACGCATGGCAAAACAACCACGACCTCGTTGACCGCAACTATTTTTGATGAGGCCGGTCTTGATCCGACAGTCATCATCGGCGGCCGTCTAAACGCCTATGGCGCCAACGCCCGTATGGGTGCGGGCAATTACCTTGTGGCGGAAGCCGATGAATCCGACGGGTCGTTCCTGTGCCTTTTTTCCATTATAAATGTGGTGACCAATGTGGATATGGATCATCTGGATCATTATCCGGACCGCGAATCCATAGAAAATGCCTTTGCCGCCTTTATGAATAAGGTTCCGTTTTACGGGTGCAATATTGTTTGCGGCGATGATCCCGGCGTGCGGCGCGTGTTGCCGCGCGTGAACCGTCCGGTCGTGACGTACGGCTTTGGCGAGAACAACGTCATTCGCGCGGTCAATGTGCAATGTACTGAAGAGAGCCGTTTTGATGTGGAAGTGCGCGGCAAGAGAATCGGCCGGGTCGCGCTTGGGCAGCCGGGCAGGCATAATGTTTTAAATGCGCTTGCCGCCATGGGAGTTGCCCTGCAGACCGGGATTGCGCCGGAGCGGTGCATCGCGGGACTTTCGCATTTTAATGGCGTGGGAAGAAGGTTCGAGCGTAAGGGCGAGCGCGATGGAGTGCTTGTGGTGGATGATTACGGGCATCATCCGGCCGAAATCGCCGCAACCATAGCCACGGCAAGGCAATGTTATCCGGACAGACGTCTTGTGGTCGCCTTTCAGCCGCATCGTTTTTCCCGAACCAAAGCTTTGTTTGGAGATTTTTGTCTGGCGTTCAAGGATGTGGACAAACTTTTGCTCACAGAGATTTATCCGGCCTGCGAAGCGCCGATTCCGGGGGTTTCCGGACAAAGCCTGGCTCAGGGGATACGGCAGGTCACAAGCACCGACGTCACCTATTGTCCGACGTTTGACGATATTGTCGCGCTTCTTCCTGAAACGCTCAAGCCCGGCGATTTGTTCATCACCATGGGCGCCGGCACGATTTATACAGTGGGCGTCCGGTTTCTGGAGGGCGGGCAGTGATCAGACCAGGGCCGCTGTTGCGCGAACGCACGACCATAGGGCTTGGCGGAAAAGCGCGCGCGGAGATTACGCCCGAAAGAGAAGCCGATCTGGAGAAGATTCCGGGGATGCTGGCGGAACTGGGCGGCTCTGCATTGGTTTTGGGCGGCGGGAGCAATTATATTTTTGCGGACGGAGAATTGCCTTTGGTCGTCATTTCCCTTGGCCGGCAGGCTTTTGGATATAAGCCGCGTTATATGGGGACCGTACATTCTTCTGACGGCGAAAAGGTTTTGGTTCGTGTCGGCGGAGCGGCCAGAATGCCTGGAGTTTTGCGTGAGCTTGCGCGGATGAAGCTTTCCGGACTGGAGGGGCTTGCAGGCATACCGGGCACAGTGGGCGGGGCGTTGGCCATGAACGCGGGGTCATTTGGCTGCGAAACCCTGCAATGCGTGCACAGCGTCCGGATATTTTCGCCGGAACACGGTATTGTGGATGTGGAGCGAAGCGCGTGCGAGCCGGTTTACAGACACTGTGAATTTATTGTCAAAGGGCGGAAAATGCCGTCATGGTTTCTGATTTTGGATGCGGTTCTGGCGCTTTCGCCTAATGCCGCGACCCCGGAAAAAACAATGCGCAGCGTGTTGGCGCGTAAAAACGCGACGCAGCCAGTGGCCGCTCAAAGCGCGGGATGCGTTTTTAAAAACCCCGCGCCTGGAGTAAGCGCCGGCAAATTGCTGGATGAGGCCGGATTTAAGGGAAAATCGCGCGGCGGGATATTTTTTTCCGAAAAACATGCTAATTTCCTTATTAACAGCGGCTGCGGCCGCAGTGAAGACGCCGTCCATTTGTTGATTGAAGCGCGGCGCGCGGTTGCGGCAAGAACAGGGCATGTTTTACAGCTTGAGGCGCGGTTGTGGCCGCCGGTAGCGGAACTTGAGTAAACGCGGCGCGGCTTTCCCGCGTCGGGCACGGGATCATGGTTCAAGACAGATTTGCCAGAAATACGCGTCGGACGACGCGCGCATCCAATGCATACAACAGGCAGACGCGAAGAAGCGGAAATCGGGGAAGGTTTTTTGGCGCGCTTATCGTGCTGTTTTTAAAACTCATACTTGCGGCGGCGTTATTTGCGGGGGTTGGATATGGCCTTGTGTATTTGTATCGCATGGCCACTACATCGAATTATTTTGTTATCAAGGATGTTGAAATATCGGGAAATGAGCGCCTTGAATATCATGACGTCATCAAGGAGGCCGGACTTGAGCCCGGATTAAACAGTCTGTCCGTATCCATTGACGATATTGAGATGCGCTTGAAAAAAAATCCCTGGATTAAAAAGGTGTCGGTCACGCGCAAGCTTCCGGATAGGGTGCAGATAGATATTGAGGAATATACGCCGAAACTTTGGGTGCTTGCTGATGGAAAAATGCAGTACGCCGATATCAATGGAAAGGTTATTGCGCCGGTTGAGCCTGTGCGATTTGTGTCCTTGCCTATTTTGGAGGTGGAAAAGGGAGTTGCCGGACCTGATGAGCCGATAGCGGACATTTTGCAGAAATTGAATGCCGCGGGGCTGCCGGTGCAACTGGATGCCGCATCATGGATACATGTGGGCAAGACAAATGGAATTGAGATTTATTTTGAAAATACGAGATTACGACTGGGCGTCGGACTTGATGAATTGTCCGTTAATCTTGAACGACTGGCAAGAGTATTGCAGGATCTGAACAGACGAGGAGAGCTGGGGCTTGCGAGGGAGGCCGGAGCCTACGGACCGAATGTCTGGGTGCTGCTTAAAGAGCCGCTTTCAAACGACTCGTGACAGGACGCAGGGGAAGCATCATGGCGAAATCGGAATTTATTGTGGGTCTGGATATTGGCACGACGAAAATTTGCGCTGTCGTGGGCGAAGCGACGCCCGACGGCGTGGATGTGGTCGGTATAGGCAACAGTCCGTCAACCGGGCTGAGAAAAGGCGTTGTGGTCAATATTGAGCACACTGTCCAATCCATCAAGAAGGCGCTTGAAGAGGCCGAACTTATGGCCGGCTGCGAGATACGTTCTGTGTATGCGGGCATTGCGGGAAGCCATATAAAAGGCTTCAACAGCCATGGCGTGATTGCGGTCAAAGGCGGAGAGGTCGGCCAGAAGGATGTGGAAAGAGCGCTGGATGCGGCAAAGGCGGTCGCCATACCGCTTGACCGGGAAGTTATTCATATTCTGCCCCAGGAATACATAGTGGATGCTCAGCGCGGCATTGTGGACCCGCTGGGCATGGCCGGAGTTCGCCTTGAGGTCAAGGTGCATATCGTTACCGGCGCGGTGACGAGCGCTCAGAATATCGTGCGCTCCTGCCACCGAAGCGGGCTTGATGTTTCAGATATCGTTCTTGAGTCGCTGGCCTCAGCCAAGGCCGTTTTGACGGAGGAAGAACGGGAGATCGGCGTGGCGCTTGTGGACCTTGGCGGCGGCACCACGGATATCGCCGTGTTTGCCAATGGCTCCATAAAACATACGGGCGTTTTGGCCCTTGGCGGTCAGAATTTGACCAACGATATTGCCTTCGGCTTGCGTACGCCCATGATAAGCGCGGAAAAGATTAAAATTAAATATGGTTGCGCCATGCCCGATATGGTAGATCATAATGAGGTGATAGAAGTGCCAAGCGTGGGTGGTCGCGAGGGACGGTGCCTGTCGCGACAGGTTCTCGCTGAAATTTGCGGACCGCGTATGGAAGAAATTCTTTCGCTTGTGGATCAGGAGCTTGTGCGGGCCGGGTGTAAAAACTCAATTGGCGCAGGCGTGGTGCTCACTGGAGGAACCGCGCTTATGCAGGGAACCCAGGAGATGGGAGAGCAAATTTTCAACCTTCCCACGCGAATCGGCTATCCCCGCAATATCGGCGGACTGCGTGACGTTGTAAATAGTCCAAAATTTGCTACTGCAGTGGGACTGCTTTGCTATGGCGCGGAAATGGAAGGTGTCAACAGGACGATACGCATTCGCGATGAAAATATGTTTGGGAAGATACTTTCCCGTATGAAAAGATGGTTTTCAGATATTTCCTAATCGAAAGAATTAGGATAGGATGCGTGAAGGCACTGACAAGGAGTGGGATATGGATTTTGAAGAACTGGGATATCCCGGCGTTACTAAGATAAAAGTTATCGGCGTGGGCGGCGGCGGCGGCAACGCTGTAAACAATATGATCGAGTCCGGCTTGCAGGGGGTGACGTTTATCGTCGCCAATACGGATAAACAGGCTCTTGGCCTGTCAAAAGCGGAGCGGAAAATTCAGCTTGGCGAAAAGCTTACCCGCGGGCTTGGCGCGGGAGCGAATCCGGAGCGGGGACGCGACGCCGCGCTTGAAAGCCAGGAAGCCATTCGGGAAGCCATTGGCGAAAATACGGATATGGTCTTTGTGGCGGCCGGCATGGGCGGCGGAACAGGAACTGGAGCCGCTCCCATCATAGCCAAGACGGCAAAGGAGCTTGGAGCGCTTACTGTCGGCGTTGTGACCAAGCCGTTTTACTTTGAAGGCCGGCGGCGGCAGGAAAGCGCGGAACGCGGAATTGAAGAATTCCGGCAGCAGGTTGACAGTCTTATCACGATTCCCAATGACCGGCTTTTGACTCTGGCGCCTAAAAAGGCGACCATGATCGAAATGCTGAAAAAAGCTGATGAGGTTTTGTATCAGGCGGTACGCGGCATTTCCGACCTTATCATGGTTCCGGGGCTGATCAACCTGGATTTTGCCGATGTGAAGGCCGTTATGGGCGAAGCTGGGCTCGCCATGATGGGTTCAGGAGTGGCAAGCGGGGATTCCCGCGCCAAGGAAGCCGCCGAACGCGCCATTTCAAGCCCGCTGCTTGAAGATATTTCCATTAATGGCGCAAGCGGCGTGATTATGAACGTAACCGCTTCGCACGATGCGACCATGGCTGAAGTCGCCGACGCCATGACCATTATTCAGGAAGCGGCGCATGAAAACGCCAATGTGTTTATGGGCGTGGTGTTTGACGACAGCATCGGCGATGAAATGCGCATCACCGTCATTGCCACGGGCATTGAGCCCAGGCCGGCCATGGCGCCGGGCATGGGCGGCGCAAAGGTCGCCGCGCTTGGCGGCGCGCGTTCCCCTGTCCCGGCGGCGGCGCGTCCCGCTTCACCCGGTTTTACCCGTGGGAGCATGCCGCAAAATATGGGCAATGAGAATGTTCAGGGCGGCAAAAGCGCTGTTTTGCATACAAGTCTGCCGTCGGAGCTGCGCAGGCCTGTGCAGACGTCCATGGAACCCAAACGTTCGGCCATGCATACGCCGGGCGAAGACACATTTGTATTTGACGTTAACGACGATGAAATGGAAATTCCGGCTTTTATTCGCAGACAGGCGGACTAGATGCGGAGTTTTTTGAAAGGTTTGCATATCCGGCCGCTTTTGGCCGAAAGGAAAAAATGCGCGGTTTTTGTTTGAAATAGCAAATATGGCTGGCGGTTGCGTTGGCAAAAATATGCTGAAAAAAGTCCCACAGGTCTCCTGTGGGACTTTTTTCAGCTCTCTATATCTTTTTATAGTCAGTGTCCGATATGCGCGGCCTGTTCTTTAAGTCTTTGAATGCGCTCCTGTATGGGCGGATGGGTTGAAAAAAGGGAACTCAGCCCGCCGACCAGTGGATTGACGATAAACATATGCGCTGTGGCCTGTGTTGCATGCATGGGAGGCAACTGCTTGGAATAGGCGTCCAGCTTTGCCAGCGCGCCGGCAAGATAGAGAGGGTTGCCCGCAAGTTCGGCGCCGGTGTCGTCCGCGAGATATTCTCTGGAGCGGGAAATGGCCAGTTGAATCAACGTGGCCGCAATGGGGGCGATAATGGCGAGCCCTATGGCGGCCAAAGGGTTGCCGCCGCCGTTTTCATCGTCCCTGTTTCCGCCGCCGAAGATCGCGGCGAACTTGAGAAAGCTTGCAAGCGACATGATGACGGTCGCCATAACGGCCGCGATGGTCTGTATGAGGATATCCCGGTTTTTGATATGTCCAATTTCGTGCGCCAGAACGCCTTTGACTTCTTCCGGAGTCAAAAGCTGCATTAAACCGCTGGTCACGGCGACGACGCCATGTTCGGGGTTGCGGCCCGTGGCAAAAGCGTTTGGCGCGTTTTCGTTGATGATGCAGATGCGCGGCATCGGGATATGCGCCCTGGCCGCCAGTTCTTCTACCATTTTATATAATGCGGGAGCGTCTTCCCGCGAAAGCTCTTTGGCGCCGTACAGCGAAAGCACAATTTTGTCGGAATACCAGTAACTGCCGACATTCATGATGACGGCAAGCGCAAAGGCGAACATGATTCCTGTTTTTCCGCCGATTGCTCCGCCGATGAGTATGATAAGCGCGGACAATGCCGCTAAAAATATTAACGTCTTAATCTGACTTGTCATGGATTGTCCTTATGAAATTTGCTGTGGCAAATGGGTCATGGTTTCAGGTTGGATAACGGATAACATGGCGCGCCATATTCATTGGACGGGCATGGCTTTTTGAAGCAGTCATCGCGTAAACAGAAAGGGCCCGGTTTCGCACGCTTCCCCTTAAGCGGAAGCCAACTTGAAAGGCGCCGCACCGCACCATGCATAGTGATTATAAATCCGCTTTGACAAAAGGCAAGCCTCATGAGGAAAAACACATGAATGTCACATGCAGCATCCATATCCTGCGCGCACACGCGATACAAAACGCCGTACAAGCTCTTTATCTTTGCGGCCGTCGGGACCTTCCAAGCGTGTATGGGCGTCTACGCCGTCCGGATGCACGCAACGGACGCCTTGAGTGACGTTATGCGGGCCCAATCCGCCCGCAAGAATGACCGGTTTGGATACTTTGCGGACAATCAGGGAACTGACCGCCCAGTTATGCGCTTTTCCGGTAGCGCCGTCGGCATTTGAAATGGGGTCGTGAGTGTCGGTTATAAAGGCGTCCACATATGGTTCCAGCGTTTGGGCAAGGCTTGACAATTCGCGGCGATTGTCGCGCTTTTCATTTCCTTCGGTCCATTCCCGCACGACGAGACTTTTTATGATGAAAAGATGCGGAGCCATGCCGCGAAGTTCCAAGAGCTCATCGGCCGGAATATTCCCATGCAACTGTATAACGCTCATCCCCAGAAAGCGGCAGAGTTTCTGAATTTCAGCGGCCTTATCAAGATAGACGATGCAGACCGGCACAACGCCGGACGGAAGAGCGGCGGCAATGCGCGCCGCCGCGGATTCATCAATGTCAGGCGTATTTACGGGCAATTTCAGGGGAAAACCTATGCCGTGCACGCCGCGTTCGGCCAACATAAGGGCTTCTTCTTCATCATGCACGCCGGATACCTGGATGTATCCGCCGTATTTTAATCTTTCGGCAATTTGCTGAATATGCTGGTTCATGCGTCTTTCACCTGGCCGCAGTAAAGGATGCGGCCTTCATGCAATTGTAATGTATGTGTAATACAGCGGAGTTGTTCCTGCGGCCTGTGGGTGATATAGACAAGCTGCGTTCCGGTCTCAGCGAGGGAATCCAGGGTCTCCAGGAATGCCGCGCGCGAGTCGCAATCAAGTCCGGAACAGGGCTCGTCAAGCAAAAGCAATTTTGGCTCGTGAACAATACTGCGGCAAAGAAGAAACCGCCTGAGCCTTCCATACGACATATGTCTGGCCGGCTGCATGGCATACTGGGCTATGCCCAGACGCTTCATGCATATGCCGGCTCTTTCGCGCATTTCTTCCGTCGGCGTGTCATAGAGTCCCACGCTGCCGAAAAAACCGGACAACACAATGTCTTCACCACATAAATTCGGGTGATACATGGCCTGGAGTCGGTCGGAGACCAGGCCAAGACGCCGCCGCAGATCGGGCATGAAAAACGGCCCGCTCCTGCCGAACCAGCGCAGCGTTCCGCCCCAGGCGTGGTGATCTTCTCCCCAAAGCATGCGCAGAAGGCTGGTTTTCCCGGCGCCGTTTTCGCCGGTTACGGTCCAATGCTCTCCTTCTCTCACAGTCCAATTGATATCCGTGAGCACCTGAACTCCATCCAGAAACAGATCGATGTGTTCAAGCTCCAGGATGGGCGCTCCAGGCGCGACGGTGTGCGGCATCTGTTTTGTTGCTGGGGCAGGCGGCGTTTTTTTCTTCTCATGATGGTCGTGCGCGAGAATGCTAAGCGGAAGCACTTCCCGCAGAGGGCCTGAAGCGGAAACCCGGCCGTCGCGCAGAGCCAGAGCATGAGTGACGCATGGCGGAAGATCGTCAAGACGATGGGCGGCGATGATCAGGGTTGTCGTCTGCGCTATACGGTCTAAAAGGTCATGCAGGTCTTTGCTTGACGCCGCATCCAGCCCATCGGAAAATTCATCCAGAACCAGAAAGCGCGGTTTGGCCGCCATGGCTCTTGCCAAGAGCATCCGGCGTAATTGCCCCTGAGACATTGATGAGACGGGAATATGAAGCAGAGGTTCGATATTGAGGCTTTTGGAGAGCGCATGCGCCAGCTGTTTCGTAGCGCGTTTTTCCTCTTCCGATGGCTCGCCATACAGGAGTTGTGTTCCGGAAAAACCGGTCAGGAGAAGCTCTTCGCCGGTTATATTCCAACCTTGGCGCATATACTCCGTCTGCAATTCCGGCGAGACGACAGCCATATGGGGTTTGGCCGCAATAGGGGACGTTTCCGGCCTGCCGTCAATAAACCAGGTGATTCCCGTGTGTCCATCCGGCCATTGATTTCCAAGCACGACCCGCAGAAGCGTCGATTTTCCCGCGCCGTTATGGCCGAATACAGCCCAATGTTCGCCGCTGCGCACGGTCCAGTCGATTTTATCCAGCGCTTTGCATTCCGTTTCTCCTGCGCTGTTTTTATATGTCACAGAGACGGAATCCAGAATAAAGAGAGGCATGCTGGCCCTGTCGGGAAAAGAAATATGTTCAGGCATGGGGCATCCTGCATGTGCGGTATTTGCTTATGCTGCGCCGCATGTGCGCGCGGTTTTTGAGGGCGTTTTATTGCCGGTCAGAATGTTCGTTCGTGCATCACGCCGTTCTGGAAAAAAACGCTGCTGGCATACCCGTATTTCCGGGCGTAATCAGCCAGTTCGTCGAATCCCCAGGCCACAGTATCCGCACTGTGCGCATCAGAGCCAAAGGTAATGGGGATTCCGATCTCCGCGGCGATGCTCATAATTTCCGGACCGGGATAGATTTCTTCGCATGGCTTGCGCAGGCCGGCGGAAGAGATTTCCATGGCCAGTCCATTTCGTTTCACGGCGTTAAGCGCCATGCGCACCAGTTCAAGCGAGCTGCTTTGTTTGAGCCAGGTATGAAACCGATTGACGCTGAATATTTTTATAATATCCGGATGAGCCAAAATATTGGCCATGCCGGATTCGGCAAGGGAATGCACGACATGAAAATAATGCTCATAATGCGCGAAGCTTTCTTGCAGTGAAAGCGCGCTCCAGTCGCTGCTTTTGGCGTCGAAACCCCATTTGTCAAGGAAATGGATCCCGCCGATGATATAGTCAAACGGCCATGCCGCTCTCGCCTCGTTCATGAATTCTTTTTCTTTGGGCAGATAGTCCAGTTCCAGGCCAAGAAGCACTGTGACGCCCGCGTCATTCTTTTTCAGGGCCTGTACGGAATGGATGTATTCCTTAAAGGTAGCAGCCAGATGGTCTCTGTATTCATGAGCATACGCATAGGCGAGCGGTCGGGGAGAGTGTTCGGAATATCCCAAAACTTCAAGTTTTTTTTCTTTGGCTTGGGCGAACATGGCCGTTACGGAATCATTTCCGTGAGAATGATTGGTATGAGTGTGCAAGTCGATGCGAATCATGGCTGTGTGTGTTTTGTTTATGCGCTGGCCGTGCCCTTATTTTGGCCTGCAGAACATTTTGATGCGCACGTGGGAGAGCGCGGTCCAGTCTTTTGGGGAAAATGTCGCTTTTTTGGCATTTGGGCGCGCGATGCGCGGCTTGCGGCATTTAGGTCGTCTTGCCAAGGAGTTTCAGCGCGATGCTTCGCGCGGCCCGCCGTCCCGCGCCCATGGCCTCGATGACTGTGGCCGCGCCGGCTACGATATCGCCGCCGGCATACACTCCCGGAATGGATGTTTCCCCCGTCTTTTCGTCAATTTTGATATATCCATTGTCGTCCAGGGTCAAGCCGGGAGTATTGCCAAGAAGCACCGGATTCGGCCTAGTGCCTACGGCGATAATGGCAAGATCGGTCATAAGGTCGGTATATGCTCCTTCAATGGGGATGGGGCGGCTGCGTCCTGACGCGTCAGGCTCGCCCATGCGCATGCGCTGAAGTCGAACGGAGCGGAGCTTGCCCGTGGAATCGGCTGTGAACGCAAGAGGCGCGGAAAGCAGTTCCATGGTTACCCCTTCTTCCAGCGCGTGTTCCACTTCCTCGCGTCGCGCGGGGAGTTCCTGCATTGTCCGGCGATATACGATGCGCACGCTCTGCGCCCCCATGCGCAACGCCGTGCGCGCGGCGTCCATGGCCACGTTGCCGCCGCCAAAGACCGCGACGTTTTTTCCGGGGCATACGGGAGTGTCATGATTCGGAAAATCAAAGGCCCGGCCAAGATTGATGCGGGTCAGGTACTCATTTGCCGAAAGCACCCCCGCGATGTTTTCGCCAGGAATGCCGAGAAAATGGGGGAGCCCCGCGCCCACGCCGATAAAAACGGCTTTGAATCCTTTATTGAAAAGGTCTTCAACGGTAACTGTCTTTCCCCCAACCCAATTCACCGCAAAGTCCACGGAAAGGGCCTGCAGTGATTCAACCTCTTTATGTACAATGGCTTTTGGAAGCCTGAATTCCGGAATGCCGTAGGTAAGCACCCCGCCTGGTTCATGCAGGGCTTCAAAAACCGTCACTTTGAAGCCTCTTGCGGCGAGATAGCCTGCGGCCGTGAGACTGGCCGGACCAGAGCCGATGCAGGCCACCGCAAGTTCCGGATTGATAAGTTTGCATGAGCCGGTATCCGATATCCAGCCGCACGCGTTTTTGCCGTCCAGCATCATGTCCGCGACAAATCGTTCCAGACGCCCGATTGCCACGGGCTGTCCCTTGGCTTTCAGAATGCAGCGACCTTCACACTGGTTTTCCTGGGGGCAGACCCGTCCGCATACAGCGGGGAGGCTGTTGGTGGATTTTATGATGCGGTATGCGGCCTGAAGGTCGCCGTCGGCGATTGCGGCGATAAAGGCCGGTATGTCCACTTCGACCGGGCAGCCAAGGACGCAATGCGGGCGTTTGCACTGCAGGCAGCGGGAGGCTTCAGCCGTGGCCTGCGCGGCGTCATATCCCAAAGCCACTTCAAGAAAATTTTGCGTGCGTTCTTTCGGGTCCCGGCAGGGCATGGGCACGCGTTGGGCGTTAGTCTTTTTTTTCATGATGGGCGCACTTGCAATATGATTCCATGGATTCTTTTTCCATGGGCTTGAACGTTGCGAGCCGGGCATTCAGTTCGTCAAAGTCAACAGCATGTCCGTCAAATTCCGGGCCGTCCACGCAGGTAAAGCGCGTTTCTCCATTTACGGTGACGCGGCAGGCCCCGCACATTCCAATGCCGTCTATCATGATGGAATTGAGGCTGACGGTCGTTTTGACGCCGAACGGTTTGGTTACAAGCGATACTGCTTTCATCATGGGCACAGGCCCCACAGCCACGACTTCGCTGACTGTCGGGTCTGTTTCCAGTTTGTTTCGGAGAAGCTCCGTGACAAGTCCTTTATGCCCGAAAGAGCCGTCGTTTGTGGAGACAAACATCTCATGGACAAATTGTGAAAGTTCGTCGTAAAACAGCAGCAGGTTCTTAGTGCGCGCTCCAATGATTGCCGCAACCTTATTTCCCACGCGCCAGTGCCCTTTCGCAATGTGGTGCATGGCCGCGATGCCTGTGCCGCCGCCAACGCAGATGACCGTGCCGCCTGGCTCTATGCAGGTGGGCTTGCCAAGCGGGCCGCACAGGTCAAGTATGGAGTCTCCCTCCTTCAATGTGTTCAACAGGGCTGTCGTCTTGCCCAGCACAAGGAAAACAATGGTAATCGTTCCACGCGCTTTGTCCGCATCCGCAATGGTCAGAGGAATGCGTTCGCCGGTCTCGCTGACGCGCACGATAATGAAATTTCCGGGCTGGGCCTTTGCGGCGATATGCGGGGCGTGAATTTCCAGAAGCGTTGTTTGTCCGGGAATCAATTCTTTTTTTTTGACGATAGCGCTTTGTGTCTGCATTATGCTATGCTCCGTGGGGCGGCATGGCGGCAAGGCAAGCTTTATTTCCGCCAATGGAATGTATGAGTATACGCGAGAAGTTTATTTTTCTCAATGTCATGGCGACTCCTTTTCTTATATAGAAAATATGCAGTATAAACAATGGATTATTTTCATATGTCGTTTGAAGGGCGTTTTTCCGCAAAAAATGGATGACGTAAATTCGTAGACGCGCTTCACCCAAGGGAATTTTACTCAGGTGGGTAATTTTATGCGGAAGACAGCCGATGAAGAGGGTGAATTTGAATATGACATTGTTGTTGATGAGCGTCGTTTTGGATAGCTCATGGCCGCGCGGCGTTTTTTGCGGCGCGCGGTCCGTTTCAGAGAATGAAAAGTATGAAACAGGCGCGGCATAAAAACGCCGTGAGCATGACATACTCTCCATTCTTGACTGCGTGTATGGGCTGCGTTATCATAGTATATGCTGAAAAGAAGTAAGAGGAGATAGAGAATGCCGGGCATAATCGGACCTTCAGGCGTTTCTTCGCTCCCGCAGGTCAATGCCGCTTTGCATGGCGCAAGCGTTTGGTCTTCTCATTCTGCGGATAAGGCGTATCTGCGGGAGTCGATACGCCCGTTGGCGGCAAGCCTTTTGCAGGAACGCCATGTCGAAAAGACTTGGAGCATAGGCCCTCTTACCGTGCGCTATGAATCCGTTGAAGGCGCCGGACAGCAAAGCAAAAACGCCGTTCATGACCTTGCGCTCATTGCGGAGTCGCTCAAGGCTCGATTGCCTGGAGATGTTTTCCAGAGCGGCATGAGATCAGGTTCAAACGCCGCTGCGCCGGTTGAAGTCCGGCGGAGTCCGGCTTTTCGGAAATCGTGGGACGCATCGGGCGTTGCGGCGAGTTTTGAGGCTGTCCTTGAAAGCGGCGGAGAAGCTGTTTTCGCGGCGTCTTCTGAGATTGCGGCGGAGACGGCCGCTGGCCGGAAAGGGGAATGGGCCGGGGGCGGCATATGGAATTCCTCGGTTGCGGCCGCAGTGACAAAAACGGTTGTCGCGCTCGATGAGGGAAACAGAAAAAACGCCATGTTTCAGTTTGATATGCCTGAAGCAGGCGTTTCCGGCGCCCAATTGCCGCAAAATTTTGCTAAAAAGAGCATACGCGCGATACATGCCTATATGGAGACGGCCGCACGCGGCGGCAATGCCGTCCAATGCATGCCGGCAATGGCGGTATGAGTTGCATGGCCGCGTTTTTTCAGGCAAAAGATTTCGCAGTCGATGACGATTCCCGCCTGAATGCGGAATCATTTCCGGACGCGTCGGCATGCGTTTGATATGGCGGCGCGGATGATTCAGGCGGATATTTAAAGATAAGGAGCTTTCAATGCAGGAACGGACTCATTACGACAATTTTTCCAGGGAGCGCGCCCAGGCCCGGCCGCAGGTGCTCAATGCCTTTATGCGCGGCGTGTATGCCTGGATGTTCGCAGGACTTGCGGTGACCGCCGTCGTGGCGCTGTTCACCCTGTCCAGCGAGTTCATGTGGCGGCTTATGTTTGGGACGCGGTATGCCCTGCTTGTGGTCGTCATTGCGGAACTGGCTTTGGTTTTTTATTTAAGCGCCCGGATATCCAAACTTTCGGCGGCCGCGGCCACGGGAATATTTATTGTTTATAGCGCGCTGAACGGACTGATGCTTTCCTCGATTTTTCTTGTGTATACCCAGGCGAGCATTTTTCAGGCGTTTGTGACCGCCGCGGGCATGTTCGGCGCCATGGCGCTGTATGGGCTTATGACCAAACGTGATTTGACCGGACTGGGAAGCTTCATGATGATGGGGCTTTTTGGCCTGGTCATTGCGACGCTCGTCAATCTGTTTATTGGCAGCAATACAATGAACATTGTCTTAAGCGTGATTGGCGTTATTGTTTTTACGGGGCTGACGGCCTATGACAACCAGCGTCTGAAGGATATGGGGAACAGCATTCCTTCCGGGCTTGATCCTGCGACTTACGCCACAGTGATGCGCCGGGGAACGATTATGGGCGCGTTGACCCTGTATATGGACTTCATCAACCTCTTTCTTTTCCTGTTGCGGCTTTTGGGCAACCGGCGCGGCTAAGAGGATTCATTTTCAGGCATGAACAGGGGAAGGGCTGCGACGGCCTTCCCCTCTTTTTTTACAAGAGAGCCTGCATGACTTTGTTTTCAGGAAAGCGCCTGCAAGCCCGCGATCTGAATCGGATTCAGAAAAAACTCTCGCCTGCGCTCGCCCCTTTGGGAAAGCTGTACGGTTTTCTTATGGACCGGCGCGCGCGCAAGTATGCGCGTTTAAAGCCATACCGCGCCGGGATTCCCTGTATTTCCGTCGGAAATATCGCGTTGGGCGGAACAGGGAAAACGCCCTTGACGGACTGGTTGTTATGTTGGGCTGAAAAGCATGGGAAAAGAGCCGTTGTTCTGACGCGCGGGTATGGCGCCAGGCCGCCTTGCTATCCCTATACGGTATCGTCACGCAGCGTGGCGGCGCAAGCCGGAGACGAGCCTTTGATGCTTGCGCTGGCGCATCCGTCGGCAAGAGTGGTCGTGGACCCTGTGCGCTGTCGGGGGGCTGTTTTTGCAGAGCACGAGCACCATCCGGATTTTTTTGTCATGGATGACGGTTTTCAGCATCTTGCTTTGCATCGGGATGTGGATATCGTATTGTTGCGGCCTGAAGATTTTACGGAAAACTGGGATAAAGTCGTTCCCGCGGGCATGTGGAGAGAAGGGGCAAAAGCGTTGAATCGGGCGTCTGTTTTTCTTGTGCGCGCTGAGGAAGCCGCGTTTGACGAACATGCCCGCCTGATCTGCAATAGGCTGAAAAACTGCGCCGCTCCAATTTTTTCTTTTGCCCTGCGGGCTTCCGGCCTGGAACCTGTTTTTGGAGAAAAGGCCCAATGTCCGCGTTCTTCTTCCGCCGCGTTGCCCGGCGCGCTATCGCGTTCAGCCGGCGCTTGCGCGAATTCCCGGTTCATGGAGACGCCTGATTTGGAAAAGAGTCATGGCGTCCATGAAACAAAGAGCGTTCCCTACCTTCTTGTTTCCGGAGTCGGCTCTCCTCAGGACGTCCGGGAAACCGCAATCCGGTTTATGGGGCGGGCTCCTGACGAACATTGTATTTTTGCCGACCATCATGCGTATTCGGAGCAGGATGCCGCGCGCATAGGATGCCTTGCAAAAGCGCGGAATCTGGTTGTGGTGACGACCTCAAAGGACGCGCGCAAGCTTTCCATGGTTGCGGATTTTGTATTTTATTCAATTGTCGTGACGGTCCGGTTTGGGCGCAAGGCTCTGGTTCGGAGCGTCCAGGGAAACGGAAGGGATTGCGTCGAATGGTCGTTTGACCAGTGGTGGATGCAGACAGCGCGGACCCTGGGATTGGCGCGGGCGGAGCACGACGCGGCCGGCGCCTCTCCACATGACGGCATATAGCAAGAAAGAGAGAAATAATGGCTGGGAAAAAGACGATGGGGTCTGTGGCGGATATGACGCGGGAGAATGTGCTGGCTATACTGCGCGCCGGGAAAAGACCCATGCTTCTTTCAGATATTATGGGTTCACTGGGCGTATCGCGGCGCTGGCAGAAGAAACTGACGGCATTGCTGGATGAAATGCGCGAAGCCGGCGAAGCGCTGCGCCTTTCCGGCGGTCTGTACGCTGCGGCGTCTTCCTTGAAAAAGGCGCGCGGCATTCTGGAAGTGCAGCGCGGCGGAATGGGCTTTGTGCTTTCAGAGGGCAAGGGGTCCGACATTTATGTAGGGGCGGAATATTTCAACGGCGCCTGGAACGGCGATGAGGTGGAGGTGGTTCTGCTTCCGGGGCGGCGGGGAAAAAATCCGGAAGGCCGCGTCCTTAGAATTTTGAGTCGCCGTTCCGCGCCGCTCGCGGTGCGCGTCTTAAAGCGCATGGGCAAAGAAGGGGTTCTTGCCCAGCCTATTGACCCGCGGCATACGTTTTTCATGCTGGTCAACATTGACGCGCTTGAGACGCCGCCGCGCAAAGGTTTCGCGCTCCTGGTTCATGCGGGCAAGCAGCTTGAGCCGCGGGTGTGGGCCGCCGCGGCCTTTGAATGCCTTGGCCCGGAGGATTCCCCGGCTGTACAGGAGCGTATCGTCAAGGTCAATCATGAGATTCCGGCCGGGTTCGGGCCGGCGGCTCAGGAAGAGGCCGCCAGATTGCCTTCCGAACCGGAAGAAGGGGATTTTCTGGGAAGAAGCGACTTGCGGCATCTTGATTTTGTGACCATAGATGGTGAAAAAGCGAAAGATTTTGATGACGCCGTTTATGTGGAGTCCAAAGGCGGCGGATGGATTCTTTGGGTGGCTATTGCGGATGTGGCGCATTACGTGCCGTATGGCGGCGCTTTGGACAAAGAAGCCCTGGCGCGTTCGAATTCCTATTATTTCCCGCTTTCCGTCGAGCCCATGCTGCCGGAAGCGCTTTCCAACGGACTATGCAGCCTGAAACCCGAAGTTCCAAGGCTGGCCATGGTCGTGGAGATGCATTTCGCCCCGGATGGCGCCGTCGAAAAAAGCCTGTTGCATTCGGCTGTGATTCAAAGCCGTGCGCGGCTTACGTATGCCGGGGTCGCTCATGCCCTGGAATATCCGGATTCCGTGCCTGCAGACTCCGCGCTCCGGCCGCTTTTGCCGATGCTTTTTTGCGCGGGCGAACTGGCGCGGGCCTTGCAGAAACGCATGAAAGAGCGCGGCAGTCTTGATTTTGAGTTGCCGGAACCCGAATTTTCTTTTGATGAGCAGGGAGAGGTTGTGCATATCGGCCGGGAAGAAAGAACATTTGCGCATCAGATTATTGAAATGTTTATGATTGCCGCAAACGAGGCCGTGGCCGGATTTCTGACCAGAAAGGCATCGTCTTTTTTGTACCGTGTGCATCCGGCCCCGGACCCGGATAAACTGGCGGCGCTTTTCGCCATGGTGCGCCATACCGGAATCGTCGAGCCGCCCAAGGAACATGACGCCGCGGCGCTTCGCGCCGTACTGCGCGCGGCCGCGCGCGAAGGCGGCGCGGCAAGCTACATTGTAAACCGCCTGGTCTTGCGCGCCATGATGCAGGCGCGTTATGACGAATGCAATCAGGGACATTTCGGACTGGCTTCAGAGTGCTATTGCCATTTTACGTCGCCGATTCGCCGCTATGCCGACCTTGATGCGCACCGCGCCGTCAAACTTGCTCTGGCCGGCGGCGAGCCGGCCGTTAAGGATGAACGTCTCCGTGAAGCGGCGGATATCCTGAACAGGAATGAGCGAAAAGCCCAGGATGCGGAACGCGAGATTCAAAAACGGCTTTCCGTGCTTTTCCTGCGCGGGAAGATAGGCGATGTTTTTTCCGGAACAATCAGCGGGATTACGGATTTCGGCATTTTTGTGGAACTTTCCGACGTCATGGCTGAAGGGATGATTCGGGTCGCTGAACTGGCTGATGATTATTATATATTTCTCCCGGAGCGAAACGAGCTTGCAGGCGAACGGACCGGGCGGCGTTTTGCCCTTGGGCAGTCTGTCAAGGCGCGCCTTGTCGCGGCGAATCTTGATCAACTGGAAATAACCCTTGAATTGGCGGAGGACCGGACGCCGAAAAAATTGCGCGCCGTTTTATCCAGACGCGGCGGCGTTCGTTCTTTTGCGGCAAGAGCGAAGGCCGCGCGCGAGTTTGGCGGACGCGCTCCGCATCGGGGAAGAAAAAGAAACGGGAAATTTGAAAAAATGTCGCAAAAGCTTTGACAAACCGCACAGGATGATCTAAAAGCGCTCTTGCGTTGTTGGGCTATCGTTCAATTGGCAGGACGACGGATTCTGACTCCGTTAATCAAGGTTCGAGTCCTTGTAGCCCAGCCAAAGCATACTATCTTAGTGAAAGAGAGCGTTTGGAGTCCCGTTCCATATGGAACGGGCTTTTTTTATTTCTCCACGTAAAAGGCTGGCATGCAAACGCGCGGGCAACCGTTTTTCGCGGTTGTCCGCGCGTTTTACGGGCGCGGCGTCCTACGCCGTCTTCAGCAGCATGTTGTCGATGAGCCTGGCCTTGCCCAGTCTGACGGCAAGGGCGCACAGGGCCGGTCCGGAAAGGGTTTCCACGGGAGCGAGGCTGTCCGGCTCGACGATGGTCAGATAGTCTTCCTGCGCTTTTGGCAAATATGTCTTCCAGTGCTCGCGTATGGCGGTCATAAGCCGCCTTGCGTCGGTTTCGCCGGATGCGGCGAGCTCCGCCGCAAGGCGCAGCGACTGGTAGAGATGCGGCGCCTGAGCCCGTTCTTCCTGAGTAAGATAAACATTGCGGGAGCTGAGCGCGAGCCCGTCTTTTTCCCTGACGATAGGGCAGGTGCGGATTGCCGTCGGAACATTGAGGTCCGCGGCCATGCGTTTGAGGATAGCGGCCTGCTGCCAGTCTTTTTGCCCGAAAAAGGCTATTGCCGGCTGCGCCAGCATGAATAGCTTCAGCACCACGGTGCATACGCCTCTAAAGTGGGTGGGGCGGCTAAGGCCGCACATGGTCCGGGATAATTCCGGGACCTCCACCCAGGTCGCGTGAGCCGGGGAATACATATCTTCCGGGCTGGGCATGAACAAAAGGTCGACGCCGTTGCTTTCCGCAATGGCCGCATCGCGTTCCGGGTCTCGCGGATACGTCGCGAGGTCTTCTCCCGGCCCGAACTGGGTCGGATTGACAAAGAGGCTGACGACGACTTTTTGAGCCGCTTCGCGGGCATGGCGCATAAGACTGACATGGCCGTCATGGTAATAGCCCATGGTCGGCACAAGGGCCACGCTCAGACCGCGCGCTCTCCATTCCAGACAGGTTTGCTGCAGTTCATCCGGGGCAGTAAGGATTTTCATGAAAGACCTCTATTCCTGTTCGTTTTCGCGTACGTTTTGTTCCGCAAGAAAGGCATGCACTTTTTCTATTTCCTGGGGCGCCATGGCGAAACTGTGCGCGTCCGTGGGGAAGGAGCCGTCGCGCACCTCAGAGACGTATTCCCGAACGGCCTGCTTCATGGCGGCGCCAAGTTGCGCGTATTGTTTGACGAAACGCGGCGTGAAGTCCTGATACAGGCCAAGCATGTCGTGCAGCACCAGAACCTGACCGTCGCACCCTGAGCCTGCGCCTATGCCGATGGTGGGAATGCGCAGCGCCTTTGTCGCCGCTTCGGCAAGAGGAGCGGGCACCGCTTCCAGTACAATGGCGAAGCACCCCGCTTTTTCCAGTTGCATCGCTTCTTCCAATATATGGATGGCGGCTTCAGCAAGTTTGCCCTGAACCTTGAAGCCGCCAAGTTGCGCAATGCGCTGCGGAGTCAGGCCGATATGCCCCATGACCGGAATGCCCGCATCAACCAGGGCGCGCACCTGCGGAAGAATGGCCATGCCGCCTTCAAGCTTGACGGCCCTGACGCCGCTTTCGCGAAAGAGGCGCGCCGCGTTTTCAAGCGCGTCGCGGCATGTCGTTTCATAGGTCATAAACGGCATGTCCGCCACAAGAAACGCATTGCGGACGCCGCGTTTGACGGCCTTGCAGTGGTGGATCATTTCGTCAAGCGTGACGGAAACCGTATCTTCTCTGCCGAGCATGACCATGCCAAGAGAGTCGCCCACCAGAATGCAGTCCACGCCCGCCTCATCGGCGATGCGCGCCGAAGTATAGTCATATGCGGTGATCATCGCCAGTTTGCGCTGTCCTTTGAAAGCGCGGAAATCCGCCATAGTTATTGGTTTATCCTTCATAGTCCCGGTTCCTCGCGTGTCCGGCAAAGAGTGTTGGAAGAGAAACAAATGCCCAAAGTTCATTTAGCAAAATAAAAAAGATCAAGTGAAAAAAGTAGTAATTGGATGCAAAAAGGCGCACGGCGCTTTCCGTCTTCAGTTTCGGGAAATAGAATCAGCAGATGCGCGGAAGTTGTTCTCCTTCCAGCATGGGCAACAGGCGTTTTCCGCCCAGGCGCGTGTCGAGTATGACCTGTCCCGTTTTTTCATGACCTGTTGCGGCTTTTACGCGGCCAATGCGCGCCGCGTTTTGACCTTCAGGGAAAGAGCGCATGATTTCAAGGGCTTTTTCAGCATCGTGCGCTGGAAGAATGCAGATGATTTTTCCTTCGTTTGCAAGATAAAGCGGGTCCAGCCCCAGGATGGAGCATCCCTGCGACACGGAATCAAGCACGGGAATCGCCGCTTCCTCGATATGAAAAACCACGCCGGACTGTTGGGCTATCTCGTTAAGCGTCGTGGCAAGTCCGCCGCGCGTCGGATCGCGCAGAACATGCACATCCGGCAGATTGAGCACGAGCGCTTGCGCCGCGTGATTCAGGCATGCGGAGTCGCTGCGCACGTCGGAAGGCAGGGGAAGCCCCGCGCGGCTGCTCATGATCGCAAGGCCGTGATTGCCCAGATGCCCACTTATTAGAATGACGTCGCCTTCAGCCGCGCGAGAGCCTGAAGGCGGATTGGGAACAAGAATTTCTCCCACGCCGGTTGTGGTGATGAACATTTTATCCACAACGCCGCGCGGCACGACTTTCGTGTCGCCGGTCGCCATGAGCACGCCCGCCGTCTTCAAAGCGTTCCCCATGGATTCCACAATATGCGCAAGAAGCCCCAGATCAAGGCCTTCCTCAAGAATAAAAGCGGCGCTTATGTATCTGGGGCGCGCGCCGAGCATGGACACGTCATTGACCGTGCCATGAACGGCCAGCGAGCCGATGTCGCCGCCTGGAAAAATAAGGGGATCGACCGTATATCCATCGGTGCTCATGGCGATTGGTCCTTTAAGCTCAAGGTATGCGGCGTCGTCGAGCCTGTTTAGCGTCGGGTTGCCAAGGCGTGAAATGAAAAGATCTTGAATGAGCCGCTGCGCGGCCCGTCCGCCGCTGCCGCAGTCGAGCAGAAGGGTTTCGCCTGTGCAGTACTTGGAAATGTCAGACATGTTTTCCCCATTGTTTTTTTATGCATATGGCGGCGTGCATGAAATGCGCGGGCACATGCATTTTTGTGATATATTTATGCTTAGTTATTAAAGTTTATACGCATGATAGGCCGCGCAACTGCCCTCTGTGGACACCATGCATGGTCCTACGGGATTGGACGGCGTGCAGCGTTTGCCGAAAAGAGGGCATTCAGTGGGCTTCATGCGGCCTTTAAGCACCTCTCCGCACCGGCACTGCACATTTTTCTTCACTTCCGGAAGCCGGATATCAAGGCGTTTTATGCTGTCGAATTCCGCAAATTCCGGGCGAATCGCGAACCCGCTTGAAGGTATGGTTTCAAGGCCGCGCCATACGGCGTCGGTCTCCTCAAACACCGTGTATAATACATCCATGGCCCTGGGGTTGCCCGCCGTTGATACGACGCGGGAATACTGGTTGTACACGTCCGGCGCTTTGTCTGCATGCTGGCTTGCAAGAGAAACCAGACCCTCCAGAATGTCCGCCGGCTCAAAACCGGCCACGGCCGAAGGCATGCGGTATTTTTCGGGAAGAAACCGGTAGGGAGCGGTTCCGGTCACCGCGCAGACATGTCCCGGCAGGAGAAAGCCATGTATCCTGTTCTCGCTTGAGCATAAAACCTCAAGCGCCGGCGGAACGCGCTTATGCAGGCAAAGAACGGTAAAATTCGATAGGTTGGCTTTTTGGGCGGCAAGAATGGTTGCGGCCACGGTTGGAGCCGTGGTTTCAAATCCGACGCCAAGAAAAACGACGGTCCTGTCCGACGCGGCGCGCGCAAGGGCAAGCGCATCCTGTGGAGAATAGACTATTTCTATCCGCGCGCCCTGCGCCTTGGCCCATTTGAGGCTTCGCCCGTCAGGCCCGGGAACGCGCATGAGGTCGCCGAATGTGGCGATCAGCGTATCGGGGCGCAGGGCAAGCTCAATGGCGCATGCGATTTCCCGGTCATGCGTGACGCACACCGGACACCCCGGTCCGGACAGATGCATGATGTTTGGGGGCAGCAGGGATGCAAGCCCGCTTCGGAAAAGAGATACGGTATGCGTGCCGCATACTTCCATAAAGCGAAACGGGTTCGTTGCGCTGAACTCACGCTTCAGAGATGCTTCAAGGCGGCGCAAAAGCGCGGAACACAATGCGGGATTGTTGAGAAGCGCGGATATGTCGCGATGTATGGACATAAGTTCCTCAATAAGTTTTTTGAATGGACGGCAAGACTGGCTCTGAAACGCGCCGTTGTCAATGCCGTATCCCCGACGCTCTGCCGTCCGGCCCGTTGTTGAAGCGCATTTGCTCTCCGGCCTTGTCCGGGAAAGGTTTTTGGCCTATAATTCAACCCCGTATTCATTCCTGTTCTTTGGCATGCGCCTATATGGAAAATTCGGGCCGCCCGGTTCCACCGGGTAGGTAATAACGTTTTTTTGTCTGATGGAGAAGCGATGTTTTCTTTTCTGAAATCAATGTCGGGCTTATGGCGGATGCAATCTGCCCTGCTTTTCATCGCGGCGCTGACGACGGGCTGCGCGGCTCAGTCTGGGGATGCTCCTGGCGCGACGGACAAAAAGCCGCAGCAGGAGGCGCTTGCGGCCAAGCGTGAACCGGATGCGACGTGGCGCCCGCTTATGGCTCGATTGATTGCCGATGGGGTTGAAGAAGATACGGTGAACGCGCTGTTCTCCCGCGTCGAAGGAGCGGCGTCTTTGTCGCCCATGGGGACAAAGGCTTATGAATTGTACAGAATCCGTTTTTTGCGCCCCAGAACGCAGCCGCGGGTCAAAGTCCGAAAACCGCAGGCGCCGCCCATTTATAAAGGCGTCGTCACGGAGCAGAATATCGAGAAGGCCAAAGCATTCATGGCGGAGCATAAGGAATGGCTGGACAGGGCGCATAAGCGTTTCGGCGTGTCGCCTGAAGTGACTGTCGGGCTTTTGATGGTGGAAACCCGCCTTGGAACGTATCTTGGAAAAGCGCGCGCCTTTGAAACGCTTGCCAGCATGTCCGCGACCCGGGAACTTTCTCCGCTTCTTCCGTATTTAAAGGGAAATGAGCCCACGGAAGAGGAATATGCATGGCTTGAAGAGGCTATCGGCAAAAGGGCTGACTGGGCGTATTCGGAACTGAAAGCGCTTATTGAATACAGTATGGAAAGCGGAGCGGATCCGCTGATGATGCCGTGTTCGGTTTACGGGGCCGTTGGCGTTTGCCAGTTCATGCCGAGCAATATCAAGGTTTATGGCTGCGATGGAAACGGAAATGGGCAAATTGACCTGTTCAGCGTGCCTGACGCCGTCGCCAGCGTCGGCAACTATCTTAAGGCGCACGGCTGGGACGATTCCCTGGACCGTTCAGGGCGGGTGCGGGTTTTGAAACGATATAACAACAGTACTGTGTATGCGAACACCATTTTGGCCTTTGCTGATAAATTAAGCGACGGAAAACAACAGCCCGCGGCTGAAAAAAAGGAGAAAACTTCCGGGCGGCGGAAGAAAAAATAACCAGGGGGCGCGGCCTAATGGACCGAATGCAGCGCGGGACAGGGCTTTGCCGCGTTCGCATGCGAAAACGGGACGGCTGGCCTTTGGAAACGGGACGCCGCTTTGCATCAGGGGACGCGCCGCTTTTATGGGCTCTGAACGCATGCGGGCAAAGGCGTCACGCAGCGGAAAATCCGGCCGGACCATTTGGGGCCGGCTTTTTTCGCGGCATATGAAAACTGGGGCTTGCCATGTCAAGCCTTTTATAGCTAAATACTTTGCTTGCGTCATTATAACCACAGATAGACCGGAAAATACGCTCCAAAAGGCTGTCTCTAAAAAAGTTTGTTTGCCTTCCGGCAGAGCCGGCGAAGTTCGGTTCGGTTTCAGGGGCGCGGCCTTGCAAAGAGGAAGACGCGGCTTCATGCGTCGAGGCGCGAGCAGCTTCAAAGATGTGCGCCTTTTTGCAGGATGATAGCCATACGGGCAAAGTTCCCTTTTTAGAGACCGCCTTGACGCGCCATGGAGAGGCCGGCATGGGCGGACAAAGGTTTTACGGTGTATCTAAAGCGGATTACGGAGAAAACGCGATGAAGAAACTGTTGGGTATGCTGGGTATGGCCTTTGCGGCGGGGTTGCTGTTCGCATCTTTCGCCTTTGCCGGAACAATCAAAATTGGTCTTATGGCGCCGCTTACCGGCTCTTTTGCGAGCGAAGGCGCCGATATGCGCAATATTGTGGAATTGCTGGCCGAGGAAGTCAACAAGGCCGGCGGAATTAATGGCGACACCGTGGAAATCGTTGTCGAAGATGACGGCAGCGATCCCCGTACCGCGGCCCTGGCGGCGCAGAGACTGGCGAATTCCGGCGTGACCGCGGTTATCGGCACATACGGCTCGGCGGTCACCGAGGCTTCGCAGGTCATTTATGATGAAGCCGGAATTGTGCAGGTGGCTACAGGTTCGACATCCGTGCGCTTGACCGCCAAGGGACTGCCGCTTTTCTTCAGAACCTGTCCGCGCGATGACGAACAGGGTCGCGTTTTGGCCGCCATGGTCAAGAAGCTCGGCTTTAAGAAAATCGCCATTTTACATGACAACAGCGCATATGCCAAGGGCCTTGCCGATGAAACGACGCAGTCTCTTGCAAAAGAGGGCATCACGGATATCGTCTTTTATGATGCGCTGAAGCCAAATGAACGCGACTACAATGTCATTTTGACCAAACTTCGCGGGACCGAGCCTGACGTTTTGCTGTTTACGGGATATTACCCTGAAGCCGGGATGCTGCTGCGCCAGATGAAGGAAATGAAATGGTCCGTGCCCATGATTGGCGGCGACGCCGCGAACAATGTGGACCTTGTTAAAATCGCGGGCACGGATGCGGCGGAAGGATATTATTTCGTGTCGCCGCCCATGCCTGACGACCTGGATACGCCTGTCGCCCGTGATTTCATGGCCGCATTCACTCAGAAATTCCAGACCAAGCCCTCGTCCATCTGGTCCGTGGCCGCCGGCGACGCATTCAAGGTGCTGGCGCAGGCCATTAGCGCATCCGGCAACGAGCCTGAGGCAATCGCCGAATATCTGCATGGACAGCTCAAGGATTTTCCGGCCCTGACCGGCACTATTTCCTTTGATGAAAAAGGCGACCGCGTGGGCGATTTGTATCGTCTCTACCGGGTTGATGGGAATGGCGCCTTCATTATGCAGAAATAGGCGCCTGTTCCGGAAAGAAATCCAGAAGCCGCGCGGCCATGCGCCTTTTTAGAAGCCGCGCGGCAAGGTCTTTTTCTGCATATTCATTTCGGCGTTCTTTTGGCGAGTCATGGCAAAAGAACGTCTGCTCTTCACATATTTTTTTGAAGAGCGCATCGGGCGGCGCATGAGCTGAAAAAAGCTGAAGCTTGCGGAAGAGACTGCATCCCCGGCATATTTCTGAAAAATGAGAAGGACGCTCTTTTGCGGAAAAAAGCGGGCGGAATGCGTGGTCCAATCGGCCTTTGCCGCGAGTGAAGAGCCGAAAGACCGTTTGCGTCCGGCTTTGAGCTTTGAATTGAATGAGACGACAGGCGACATATGGAAGAGTTTTTTTTGCAGCTGACCAATGGTCTGGCGGTGGGCGGCATCTATGCGCTCATTGCTCTGGGATACACCATGGTGTATGGCGTATTGAAACTGATCAACTTCGCTCACGGCGATCTGTTCGCCATGGGCGCCTACCTGGGATTTACCCTGCTTGTGTCTTTGGGACTTGCGGGAACGCTGGGCAAAGTCGCCGCCGTATTGCTGGTTATTGCGCTTGTCATGGGCATGGTGGCTCTTGTGGGGTATCTTCTTGAGCGTGTCGCATACCGGCCGTTGCGCAACAGTTCCCGTCTTTCCGCCGTTGTTTCGGCTCTTGGCGCTTCGATTTTTTTCCAGAACGCGCTCATGCTTGTGTATGGCGCGCGCTATCAGGTCTATCCCGGCGACTTGCGCCCCGAAGGGTTTTTCAATGTCATGGGCGTGGAAATTCCCACAGTCAGACTTATCCTGTTCGGCGCGTCCGTGCTTTTGATGCTGGCCCTGTACTGGCTGATCAATAAAACCCGCATCGGCATGGCCATTCGGGCCGTCGCCATAGACCAGCGCGCGGCGCGTTTGATGGGAATAGACGTGAACCGCATCATCGCCCTTGTCTTTCTCATAGGCCCGGCGCTTGGCGGCGTGGCTGGCGTCATGGTCGGCCTGTATTATGGGCAGATACGCTATGATATGAGTCTGCTCTACGGTCTTAAAGCGTTCATCGCCGCGATTCTGGGCGGAATCGGCAACATTCCGGGAGCGATGATCGGCGGGGTGCTGCTTGGGGTGATTGAAGCCCTTGGCGCCGCCTATATTTCCGTCGCCTGGAAAGACGCCATAGCCTTTCTGGTCCTCATTCTCATCCTGATTTTCCGGCCCACGGGGCTGCTCGGCGAAAGGGTGGCCGACAAGTTATGAGCAGGAAACCTTTCAAGCGTTCCTACCGCGCCGCCGGTCTTATTCTGGCTTTACTTGTTTTTTTGCTTTTGCCGCGTTTTCTGTCTCCCGCATGGCTTGGCGTGACCAACGACGTCGGCCTGTACGCGGTTCTTGCCTTGTCCTTGAATATTATTCTTGGCAATTGCGGGCTTTTCCATATGGGACATGCCGCATTTTACGCGGTTGGCGCGTATACGGCCGCCATTTTGAACACCATGTACGGAATTCCCATACTTTGGCTTATGCCTGTCGCCGGACTTTTGTCCGCGATTTTTGCCCTGATTGTGGCGCGTCCCATCATCCATTTGCGCGGAGACTATCTGCTGGTTGTGACTATCGGCATTGTGGAGATTGTGCGCATAGCCCTGGTCAACGATGTTTTCGGCCTTACAGGCGGCTCCAACGGCATTTTCGGCATCAGCCGGCCTGTGCTGTTCGGGTTTCGCATATCCCGGCCCCAGCATTTTCATTACCTCATATGGGGCTATGTCGCGATTTCGGCGTTCCTTTTCCATCTGCTTGATAATTCGCGGTTCGGCCGGGCGTTGAAATACATAAAGCAGGATGAAGTCGCAGCCGAAGGCAATGGCATCAATACGACGCATTACAAGCAGGCGGCTTTTGTGCTGGGCGCTTTCTGGGCTGGAATGACCGGAACCATCTTTGCGGCGAAAATGACGATTATTTCTCCTGAATCATTCAGTTTCTGGGAATCCGTGCTGCTGTTCGCCATTGTCATCCTTGGCGGCTCAGGGAATATATTCGGGGTGCTTTTGGGGGCATTTTTGATTATCGGGCTGCCTGAGGCGTTCCGGGATTTCGCGGACGCGCGTATGCTGATTTTCGGAGCGGCCATGATGGTCATGATGATTTTCAGGCCAAAGGGCATTTTGCCGCCGCGCATGAGGCATTATAACGTCCAGTCGCTGCTTGGCCGGTTCCCGCAAATAATCAACCGCCATATATCGGGCGATACGGAAAACAGGCAGCCGCAGTCTGCCGGGGACGCCTCATGAGCCTTTTGCGTTTGAATAATCTGACCAAGACCTTTGGCGGGCTTGTGGCCGTGGCCGGCGTGTCTTTTACGGTGAGCGAAGGCTCCGTGGTGGGGCTTATCGGTCCGAACGGAGCAGGCAAGACCACGGTTTTCAATCTGATAACAGGGAACTACAAGCCTGATTCCGGCGAAATTTTTTTCGGCGACAGAAGCATAAAGAATCTTCCCACCCATAAAATCGTCGAGCTTGGCATAGCCAGAACTTTTCAGAGCATCCGGCTGTTTCAGGAAATGACGGCCATAGAAAATGTTCTGGCCGGCTGCCATTGCCGTATGCGTTCCGGTCTTTTTTCCTCAATGTTTCATACGCCGGGACAAAGACTGGAAGAACGCAAGGCGCTTGAGCGCGCCATGCGCGAACTTGCCTTTGTCGGACTTGAGGATGAGCATGACAATCAGGCTAAGAATTTGTCCTACGGGAATCAGCGGTTGCTTGAAATCGCCCGGGCTCTGGCCACTGAGCCGCGGTTCATCATTCTGGATGAGCCGGCCGGCAGCATGAATGATCCGGAAACAGCGGAATTGATTCGACTGATTATGGCCATTCGCAAGCGCGGGATCACGATTCTGTTGATTGAACATGACATGGGGCTCGTGATGAAGGTATGCGAGAAGCTTGTGGTCCTGGAATACGGGGCGGTCATCGCTGAAGGCACGCCTGCGGAAATCAAGGCCAACCCGCGCGTGATCGAAGCCTATCTGGGCGCGGACAGCGGCGAAATATAAATGCAGAATGCCGGACTGTCCGGCGTTGGAGAGTTCATGTTTCTTGAATTGCGTGATCTGCATGTCTCCTACGGCAAGGTAGAGGTTCTGCACGGCATCAACGCTCATGTGGAAGAGGGCGAAATCGTCACCATTCTGGGCGCGAACGGCGCTGGAAAGACAACGACTCTGACCGCTATCAGCGGCCTTGTCAAACCGTCGTCAGGCGGCATCTATTTTGAAGGGGAAGCCCTTCATACGCTGCCAAGCCATGAGGTGGTCCGGCGGGGGATTGCGCAGTCGCCGGAAGGGCGCAGAGTGTTCGGCACCATGACCGTGCTGGAAAATTTGTACCTGGGCGCGTTTACTTCCCGCGACAAGAGCAGAAACAAAAAAAATCTGGAGTGGATTTTTGGACTTTTTCCACGACTTGACGAACGCAAGCAGCAGCTTGCGGGAACGCTTTCCGGCGGAGAGCAGCAGATGCTCGCCATAGGCCGGGCCTTGATGGGCTCGCCGCGCGTATTGCTGCTTGATGAGCCTTCGCTTGGTCTTGCGCCGATTCTGGTGCGGCATATTCTTGAGGCGGTGAAAACCATCAATCAAAGCGGCGTGACGGTCGTTTTGGTGGAACAGAATGCGCGGGCCGCGTTGAAACTCGCTTCCCGCGGGTATGTTCTTGAAATAGGGCACATGGTGATGGAAGACGATGCCGCCGCGTTGTTGGCCAACCCTGAAGTGCAAAATGCGTATCTTGGTGAATAGAGGAGGTTTGCATGGTCAGTATCGGCACGCCGCTTTCGCGTACAGGAACGCGCGTCATGCTGCTTGGTTCCGGAGAACTGGGGAGAGAAGTCGCTCTTGAATGCATGCGCCTTGGCGTGGAGGTCATTGCTGTGGACCGCTACCCCAATGCGCCGGCCATGCAGGTCGCGCATCGCAGCCATGTCGTTTCCATGCTGGACCCTGATGCGTTGCGGGCCGTCATAGAAAAAGAGTCTCCCACGCTCATTGTGCCTGAGATTGAGGCGATTGCGACTCAGACCCTTGTCGAGCTGGAATCGCAGGGCTATCATGTCGCGCCCACGGCCAGGGCGACCATGCTGACCATGAATCGCGAAGGCATACGGCGTCTGGCTGCGGAGCAGCTTGGGCTTGCGACGTCTCCGTATCGCTTTGCCGCATCGCGGGCGGAATTTGAAGCGGCAATCGAAGCAATCGGCATGCCGTGCGTGGTCAAGCCGGTCATGAGTTCATCCGGCAAGGGGCAAAGCGTCATTCGCTCCAAAGACGACATTGATCATGCATGGGAATATGCGCATACCGGAGCCCGGGGCGAAGGCAGCAAAGTTATTGTCGAAGGCTTTATTGATTTTGACTATGAAATAACCCTGCTCACGGTTCGGCACAGCGGCGGCGTCACGTTTTGCGATCCTGTCGGGCATATTCAGAAGGAAGGCGACTACCGCATGTCCTGGCAGCCTCAGCCCATGAGTCCCAAAGCGCTGGACGAGGCGCGACGCATTGCGGGCGCCGTCACCCAGGCTCTGGCCGGGGATCAGAAAGGCTGGGGACTGTTTGGCGTGGAGTTGTTCGTCAAGGGCGATACGGTGTATTTCAGCGAGGTTTCGCCGCGTCCGCATGATACCGGCCTTGTAACCGCCATTTCACAGAATCTTTCCGAATTCGCTTTGCATGCGCGGGCCATTCTTGGGCTGCCCATTCCGCGTATCCGGCAATATGGACCGGCGGCATCCGCCGTCATTTTGCCGGAAGGCGTATCGCAGGCGCCGGTTTTCCAGAATCTGGACAAGGCGTTGGCAGAGCCTGATACGAATTTGTTTCTTTTCGGAAAACCCGGACTCAATGGCCGTCGCCGCATGGGCGTGGCGCTTGCCCTTGGCGAAACGTTGGAAGAGGCCAGAGACAAGGCGCGCCGCGTTTCTGAAACGGTCCGCGTTGTATTGTAGTATTTGGGGGCGCGGCGGCGCATGTATGCGCATAGACGCCGGGCGTTTTTGCCGGCAGGCGCGTCGGTTGGCGCGCTCTGCGCCCATGAAAACAGGCGCAGCGTTCTGGCGGCCGCGAAAGGCGGACGCCTGCACTGAGCGGGCGCGCAGGCCGTGTTTGCTCCGCGGCTGAGACGGCCGCCGGAACGGTCTAGGGCGCATTGTCGCGAAGATAGCGAAAGAGGGCCCGGTAGGCTTTGGGCGGAGCCTGTTTCCGGCGTTCCTGCCGCGCCTGTTTTACAAGATCATCCAGGCGGTTGGAATCCATGCCGGGGAATGCTCCGATTATGCTTTGAATGTCGATATCGCCCTGGATCAACTGTTCACGCAGTTCCTCAAGCTTATGGTGAGCCGCTGTGGCCGCGACGCCTCTTTCTTTCCAGGATGCGTACTGCGCGGCCAGCTCCTGTATGTCGTTTTCCCGCATAAGTCTGCCGATATACTGCATTTGCCTGCGGCGGGCCTCGTGATTCTTCATTTTTTGCCAATCAGCGATAGCCTCGGCCAGGCCTTCAGGCATGGAAAAGGTGCGGACTGTTCCCATCGGCAAGGCGGCCAGTTCTTCTCCCAGTTTTTGCAGGGCCGCGCTTTCCCGTTTTTTCATGGAACGGCTTGGCGGGCTTTCTTCTGCGACGCTGTTTTTTTCCTTTCGCATGGCGATTTCCTAAACGTTTACGAAGTTCCCGGAAGAATGTCGTGCCGGTTTGACGCGCGCTTTTTGGATGTTTCCGGCGTTTGGACAGTCATGCGCTACATGGCGGGAGTGGGGCCGGCAAGGCGCGCATGTATGAAAACGCAGAAACGATGTTTCCAGGCATGGGGCCGTTATGGACAAGTATGCTTAACATAAAATATAAGCATACTAAAATACGCTTGAAAGGACAATTGCCTTGTGAAACGTTGGCGGCATGGAAAATTGCGGGTGGACGGAAGGCGCTGTTTAAACGCCGGGATGCCGTATTGCGCGGTCTGAAAAGCGGGATGAGACCGTTCTATAAAGAGCGCCGCGGCCCTGCGGCCGCGGCGCTGTCCTGAAACGAAAACAGGTTTCGTCGTTTGTACAGGGGGACAACGGCGTTCCCCCTCCCCTTTAAATGCCTTAGCCCTGAAGAAGCTGAAGGGCCATCTGCGGCAGGCTGTTGGCTTGCGAGAGCATGGCCACGCCGGCCTGGGTCTTGATCTGGTTGCGCACGAATTCCGTCATTTCAGTGGAAATATCCACGTCGGATATCTGGGATTCAGCGGAGCTCGTGTTTTCGGACTGGATGCGCAGGTTGGAGACCGTGTTTTCCAGACGGTTCTGGAGAGCGCCCAGATTAGCGCGGATTTTGTCCTTGGAAATAATGGCGTTTCTCAGACCTTCCAGAGCGTGCTGCGCCGCAGACTGCGTCGAGATGGTGTAGCCGGCGCTGTCGGCCCGCGCGCTGTTGCCGACGCCAAGCGCGGAAGCCGTGGCTGTGCCGATTGAAATGTAGTAGTAGTCTTCAGCGCTGTCGTTGCCCGTTCCGAAGTGAACCTTCATCGGCCCTTCGGAAGTCGGGCCCGTACCGTCATGGTCCGCAGCGCTGCCGGACAGGTTGCCGTTCAAAAGATGCACGCCGTTGAAGTCCGTGGCATTGGCGATACGGGTGATTTCCGAAGCCATGGCCTGGTATTCTGATTCGATCATCAGGCGCTGGTCGGAGTTGTAGGTGCCGGTTGCGGCCTGTTCCGCAAGTTCCTGCATGCGGATGAGCTTTTCGTCGATAACGCCCAGAGCGCCGTCAGCGGTCTGGATAAGTGAAATGGCGTCGTTCGCGTTGCGCACGCCCTGGTTCAGGGCCGCGATATCAGAGCGCATAAGTTCGCGAATGGCCAGACCCGCGGCGTCATCCGCGGCTGTGCTGACCCGCAGGCCGGAAGAAAGCTTGCGTACGGAGTTGGACAACGCCGAGTACGATTCGCTTAAGTTACGGGCCGCATTCATGGCCATCAAGTTGTTGTTAATAACCAGCGACATAATATTCCTCCTTGAATATTGCGTCCATTGACGGCGGCACAATGCCCGCCGCATCCATGCGGCATTCCGCCGTAAGAAGTTATGCCTTCTTTTCGGCTCTGAGAAATAAAACTATAGGGGAAAAATATAATTTTTTGTAGTTGTGAAACAGTGGGGCGTGAATGGATGCAACGCATTGAACGTTTTGATTAAAAAACAAAAAGCGTGCCCGGCGAGGGGGCGCGCGCTAACTTGGGCGTATGAAAAACAGAGTATCCGGGTCTATGAGGATGGGCGATTTTTCATCTATTTTTTCCCTTCTGACGCGAAATTCGCGGCTGTGAATAGTTCGCGTCGCCCTGGGTTCATGGCTTGAGTCGCACAATATAAGGGTATCGTTTTCGATTGTTTCACCGACCGTCCAGTGAGAAATAACCGGCGTTTCATGGCCGGGCAAAAAACGGTGAAAGCGAAAGATGACGGTATTGGCATGCGCTCCGACAGGAGAGAGCCAGAGGCGCATTTCCCGCCAGCATAGTTTTTCCGTGCAGGGGCCTCGGGCGGATTTGCCGGCCCATGGGCGTTCGACGTCCAGAAGGTAGCCCCGAAACCGGGCTATTTCCAAGGCGTCTTCGACCAGCCATAAAAAGTCGG
>CALUUT010000007.1 GCA_944324045.1 uncultured Desulfovibrionaceae bacterium
GAAATTCTTGAAAAAGGCAACGGCCGCATTGAATACATCTGGGATGACATGGAAAAAGTTGCATATTTCCGCGATATTCCGGAAATGAACTGGCATGTGGTGGTTGCCGTGGAGCGTGCGGACATGCTCGCTTTGTCCACAGCCATGCTCCGAAGCGATCTTGTCATTGTCGTGATTGTCGCCATAATCGTGGCGCTCATCATCTTTTTTGTGGCTCGCGACATTGCAATCGCGCTACGCGGCGGAGCGCTTTTTGCAGGTCACGTGGCCAAAGGCAATCTTGAAATTCCGACGGACATGCAAAACTCGCTGGATAAAGCGGCGGCTCGCAGCGACGAAATCGGCACCTTAGCCAAAAGCATGGAAACGATGGCGGCCAATTTACGCACGCTGTTCGCAGAATCCAAGCAAAAGACCGAAGATGCCCAGGCGGCCTTTGCCGATGCGCAAAAAGCCATAGCCGACGCTGATGCGGCCAGAAAAATGGCGGAAAACGCCCGCCGTGAAGGAATGCTTGCCGCGGCTGGTCATCTTGAAGAAATCGTCAATGCAATTTCTGCAGCGGCCGACAGCCTTTCCGCGCAGATCACGCAATGCAGTCATGGCGCTGAAGAACAGGCGGCCCGGGCCGCCGAAACCGCGACAGCCATGGAAGAGATGAATTCCACAGTCGCCGAGGTTGCGCGAAATGCGTCCTCTGCATCGGAAATATCAAGCCGGACCAGAGAAAAGGCCATTGAAGGCTCAAACATTGTGGAAAAGGCCGTGAACAGCATCCGCGACGTACAAAACCAGTCCCTGTCGCTTAAGGGCGATATGGAAACCCTTTCGGAGCATGCGCGTTCCATCAGCCGAATCATGGGCGTCATTTCCGATATTGCGGATCAGACCAATCTTCTGGCCTTAAACGCCGCCATTGAAGCGGCGCGCGCCGGAGAAGCGGGACGCGGCTTTGCCGTTGTCGCCGACGAAGTCCGGAAGCTTGCGGAAAAAACCATGGCGTCCACCAACGACGTGGCCCAGGCCATAAAAGCCATTCAGGACAGCGCGACCAAGAGTTCTCACCAGGTTGACACCGCGGTCAACAGCATTGACGAAGCCACGCAGTTCGCCGCCGAATCCGGCAATGCCCTGGCTGATATTGTGGATATGGCCGACAATACCGCAGATCAGGTTCGAGCCATTGCCACAGCCTCTGAAGAGCAGTCTGCAACCTCTGAAGAAATCAACAAGGCCGTGACCCATGTCAACGTCATTGCCGGCGAGTCCGCCAAGGCCATGGAAGACGCAAGCAAAGCCGTAAGCGAACTTGCGCGACAGGCGCAGACCCTGAATGATCTTATTGAAGACATGAAACGCGGCTAGAGCGCCCTTGTCTTTCCCTGCTTGCCCAAAAAGCCGCGGACCATGTCCGCGGCTTTTTTCTCAGGCTTCCTTAATGGCGCGCTTACGCAAAGATGCGGCCGCGCAAGCATTTCCCCCGCGCGGCCGCATAATCTTTTCCCTCTGGAAGGAATTGACCGCATACAGGCCTTTTTGTCAAAATTTTGTCTCCGGGCAGACTTCGCTCCCCAGCGACAACACCCTAAAACAATCGCCAATAATGCAGCATGCGCGTTTTGCGCATGAAAAGCAAAGGATGCGGCAAAAATCTTACGTATAGCGAGGTTCTTCTTCTTTAATGATCTGAAAGGCCTTGTTGCCTTTGACAGTGCCGCAGATGCCGGAAAATTTTTTGACGCCCGCGACCGTGCATTCAAGAAGCGCATCCACATCCGTATCCAGAAGCAACACATCCCCCACCTGGAGCCGCAGCAACTGATTGCCGGTAATCTGGGCGTCTCCGAAATGCACCTTCAATTCAACCGGCGTCTCCATCAGCCTTTCCTTCAACCGCCCGACCCAGGCATGGTCCACCTCAAGCCGTTCCGTCTGAAAGCTTGCATGCAACTTGGAACGGATGGGTTCAATTGTGGCATAGGGCAGACAGATCACAAGCGAACCAATGGCGCTTTCCAGCTCCACTTCAAACGTGATGACCACAACCACGTCGCTTGGCGGAACAATAGCCGCGAATTGAGGATTGATTTCCGAACGGATCAGTTCAAGGTTGACTTCATGCACAGGCCGCCACGATTCTTCCATGTTGGTGAGCACAATGCGAATGACCCGTTCCACAATGGCCTGCTCGATGCGCGTAAATTCCCGTCCCTCAATCTTGGGTTGCGAGCCCTGGCCGCCAAAAAAATTTTCCACAAGCGAAAAAACCAGACGCGCGTCAACCACGCACAGCGCATTGCCGCGCAACGGCTCCATCTTGAAAATATTGATGCTTGCAGGCACGGGCAAAGCGCGCATGAAATCCCCGAATTTAGTCATGTCTATCGAAATGGGGTTCAACTCCACGCGCTTGCGCACGGCATTGGACAGGGCATTTGTGCAAAGACGCGCAAAACGGTCGTTAACTATTTCAAGAACCGGCATTCGACCGCGGATGATGCGATCCTGGTTTGTAAGATCAAAAGGAACAATCCCCGAATCATCCGCGGGAATATCGACATCATTTGTCAGTTCCCCGCCGGAAAGCCCGCGCAGCAGGGCGTCCACTTCGTCCTGAGCAAGAATTTTATTCATAATCCCCCAACCTTGGCGATAACGCATGACGCCGGCATGCCCCAAAACCCGGCCTGGGTCAAAAAACGGACGTTTCCATCCGGCGGCATGCCTGTTGTCCGGCATTATGCAAATTCAATGCCGAAAACATACTTTCCTCCTATCCTTTTTTTTGTCATGATGCGCTCATGAACGCCGTATCTTCCAATTTCCCGCCAGACTCGACTCTGTCCGTGCTCGACCGTCATGGCGCGATACACGCCATTCCGGTTGTTCCAGGGCAAAGCGTCGCCCGCCTTGTATACACAAGCGGGCTTTTTGAACCGCCGCCTCTGTGCAACGGCCTTGGCCGTTGCGGCCGTTGCGCAATGCGATTTACATCCATGATCCCGCCGCCTTCCCTAGACGAACAGCATATTCTCGGACCCGAACGCATTGCAGCCGGGTTCCGGCTCGCATGTCGCCATACGGCATTGCCCGGCATGAACGTCGAAACAGACGCGTTGCCTATTGCGGATACAAAGGCGTTCCAGGATGCGCATTCCATCCCAGGACGGGGAACGCCGCCGCGCGCGCAAACCGCCGCATGCCCTTTGGCGCGCCTGGCCGTAGACCTTGGAACAACCTCCCTGCAATGGAGCGCGCTCTATAAAGAGCCCCAAACAGACGAATGGCGCGTGCGCGCGTCCGGCGCCATGATGAATCCGCAAATGGGATTCGGCGCGGATGTCATGTCGCGCATAGCCGCGGCCCTTGTCCCCCAAAATCGAGACAGGATGCGCGCGCTGACGGTTGCGGCGCTCAATCGGATTCTCTCTGCTCTCCCCACGGCGCACGACGCCCGGCCGCAGATCGAAGAATGGTGCGTGGCCGCAAACCCGGCCATGACCGGAACCCTGCTTTGTTTCGACATGTCCGGACTTGCGGCCGCTCCATACAAACTCCCCTATGCGGGAAACCGCGAAGAACATATTGACGGACTCGCGGCGCCGGTCTATTTCCCGGCCCAGGCTTCGCCGTTTGTGGGCGGGGATATAAGCGCCGGCATCGCCGACCTGCTCGACAGACTGCCGGACCGGGAATTTCCTTTTCTGTATGCGGACATGGGCACAAACGGCGAATTCGTACTGGCTCTGTCGCGTGAACTCTCCTTCAGCGCAAGCGTGCCCATGGGGCCTGCGCTTGAAGGCATCGGACTTGCCCATGGGCGGGCCGCAACAAAAGACGCCCCCAGGACAATCACGGCCTTTTCTCTGACGCCATCCGGGATTGAAGCCGTATGCGCAGCTCCACCTCTTGGCATCAGCGGAACAGGATATCTGTCGCTTGTGCATTGTCTTTTACGGGCGGGACTTCTGGACCGCGACGGGCGTTTTATTCGAAATCCCGCTTCTCCGCTTGGGGCCCGCCTTGCGCGTCAGGGCCTGACGGACGCCCAGGATGGGCCGGCTTTTCTGCTGGGAGACGGCCTTGCGCTGTACGCCCGGGATATTGAAGAGATGTTGAAGGTCAAAGCCGCATTCAGCCTTGCTGTGACCCGCCTGCTTGATGCGGCCGGGATTGAAGCGTCCGCGGTGCGCGGCTGGCATGCGGCCGGCGCCATGGGGTCGCATGTAAACCCCGCGGATATTGAAGCCCTTGGCTTTCTTCCGCCCGGCGCGGGACTGCGCTTTCACGCGCGCGGCGACATGGCCTTGCGCGGCGCGCAGAATATGCTTGGAAAACGCGCTGAATACTACCGGGAAACTGCCGCCCGCTGGGCCCAACGCACCCGGCTTGTGGAACTGACCGCGCGTCCGGAAATGCTTGCGGACTTCGCCCGGCGCATGCGTTTTGCTTTCTGATAAAGACGCCTGAACCCCGCGCAAGGGAAATGATATTTTTTACTGCAAGCGAATACACGAACTCGCCGCTAAAAGCGGCGAAACATTCTATTGACAGAAGGCAAGAGGATAACAAAATATGTTTTCTTCTCTTTCCATTGCATCCCATATCTCTTAACAAACGCTACATGACGCCTGTATCTGGAGTTCCTTGCATGAACACGCCCGCAGCCAGACTCATTGCCCGGCCTTCTTCCGCCATGACCGCTCTTTTGGACAGCTACGGCGAGCATTTGCGCCGCGTTTTGCCCCTTAAGGCGGCGCATTTCCGTGAGTTGCCGCGCGCAGCGGCGGATTTGTCCCGGCTTTTAACGGAAGAGCGCAAAGATATGACTCGACCGTATTGGTCCAACCCACGTTCGCTTGGCGCCTACGCCTGGTATTTTCTGCCCTGGAATCTGTACCGGTTAAGCTGGCTTTTGCCCAATCTCAGCATGCCGCTTAAAGACGGCGACTGCGTGCTTGATATTGGTTCCGGGCCGCTTACCCTGCCCCAGGCGCTGTGGATTGCCCGACCGGACCTTAGAGACGCAAAGCTGACGTTTATATGCAGCGACATAGCCTCCCAGCCGCTGGAACTGGGGCGGGCGCTGCTTTCCGCTCTTATGGCGGTTCACTTTCCGGACCGGGAACGCATGCCCTGGACAGTCCGAACAGTGCGCGCAGGACTGGATCAGGCGCTCAGGGAAGCCGGTTGCAAGCCCAAACAAAGCGTGCAGGCATCAGACCGCGACGCGGCCGCCTCTGTGCGAAGCCGCGGAGCAAACCTGATTCTGGCCGGAAATATCTTAAATGAAATCAAAGCGCCGCGCTCCATGCCCATGGAGCTGCATATGCGCGTTTTGTCCTGGCGTCTGGCCCGGGCCCTTGCGCCCGGCGGTTATGCGTTTTTTGTGGAGCCGGGAAACCGGCTTGGCGGAAAAATCCTGAGCCTGCTGCGCAAAAACGCTTTGGAGCTTGGGTTGCGTGTTCTTGCCCCCTGCACGCATGAGGCCCCATGCCCTATGCGCGCCCCGCGCTGCGCATTCTGGTGTCATTTCAGGCTGGACGCGAATCTTGCCCCAGACTGGCTCCATGAACTTTCCGCGCTTGCGGGCCTGAAAAAAGATTGGGCCAGTCTTTCCATGCTTATGCTGCAACGGCCGCAAAGCCTTGCGCGGCTCAGACCTGAAACGGAATTTTTCGAAGCCGGCCTTGCGGATGAGCCGGATTCCGCCGTGCGGGACGGCAACGCCGGCCAGCATCCATCCTGCCTGGACAAAAACAGACCTCTATGCGCGCGCGTGCTCTCCGAAGCGTTCAGCGTTCCCAATGCCAAGGGCCGCTGCCGCTACGCATGCACGGAATCAGGCCTGGTTCTTCTGGAGAATGCGGACGCTTTTCCTGAAAGCGTTTCAGCCGCAGTCCGACAGGCAACGCCGCCTCGCCGCGACCCAAAAACAGGAGCCCTTATATGTGAAGCCGTCCATGCAAAGCGCCCCTGACATAAGCGGACAAAGTCCAGTGCCCTTTCAGGGCGCTGGCGCGCTTTGTCATATGGCCCGAAAACGCGTCCATTTGCCGCTAAAATACCGATACGCAAACAGCCCGGCCTTGACGAGCCAATCCAGAAACATGGCCCACCATGTTCCCAAAACGCCCGTGCCCAGAAGCGTTCCCAGGACATACGCCATGACGATGCGGCAGCCGAACATGGCCGCAATCCCTACAATCATGGGATACCGTGCGTCGCCGGCGGCGCGAAACGTAATGGGCAGCGTATAAGCCAAAGGCCAGATAAAAACCATGGCTCCCATGTGCCAGACAACCAGTTCCCAGGCAAGACCCGTGGCTTCGGACGGTAGAGAATAGGCCCTGAATATCAGGGGCAACGCCGCGAACAACAGTCCTGAAACCACAAAATGCGCCCCGTACACGATAATCAGAATTTTCCTGGTGTAGTAGCGGGCCTGCTCGTAATCGCCCGGCCCCACGCAGCGGGCAATGACCGCGGTCATACCCAGGCCCACGGCCATGCCCGGCAGCACATTGAACATGACCAGGGTGCCGGCCACGGCGTTTGCCGCAATGGCCGCCGTGCCATACGTGGCGACCAGGCCGAGCACGGCGATGCGCCCCAGATAAAACAGCCCGTTTTCCAGACCAAAAGGAATGCCGATGCCCATAATCCGTTTGATGATATCCCAACGAAAACGATGCCGCAGCCGCCTGCTCAAATGAAGAGGCAACGCGGGATTCAGGACCAGCCACAAAATAATAACTGCCGCGGCCCAGCGCGATATCAAAGCCGATGTTGCAACTCCGGCCGTGCCGGTCTTCAGAAAATAAAGCGCCGTCGCGCTGCCCGCCACATTCAAAATGCCCATAAACAAAGAGGCCAGCATAGGCAGCCGCGAATTGCCCATGGTGCGAAAAATGGCGGCCCCGGCATTATACAGAGCCAGGGCCGGGATGGAAAATACGGCCGTCCGCAGATACGTTTGGGCGTTTTCGCGCACATCCGGCTCAATCTGCCCGAACAGACCGTCAAGAATGATCTCTTCGCCCAAAAGCACGGCCAGCATCATGCCCAGGGCCGCAACGCCGACGAACCATACAAGTTGATCTGCGGCCTTTCGCGCCATGGGCGTGTTCCCCCGGCCCAGGTATTGCCCGGCAATGACCGTCCCCCCGGCAGACAACGCCGCGAACAGACTGATAAAAAACGCCATGAGAAATTCGACAAGCGACACCCCGGATACCGCGGCCTCGCCTACGGACGCGACCATAATGGATGCCGCAAGCCCCACCAGATACTCAAGCCCCTGTTCCACTGTAAGCGGAACAAACAGCCGCGCAAGATCCCTGTTGCTGAAAAAACGCGCTGCTGGCCGGCTCTTGCCGCCATTTTTGGGCGTCTTTACCGTCGCGCCCGCAGGGTCCGAAACGCTTTTCAGGGCGCATGCGCGCGACGCCGCGTCGTCCTTCAGGTTTTCTTCCGCCAATCCTGCCTGATGCACCGTACTTTTCCTTCAAAAGCCCATACGCCATTGACAAAAATAAAAACCACGCCGCCCGGTCCAAACAGGAATGATGCTCTGGGCTTTACAAACGACGGCAATCCTGTTCGCTCGACAAAATCAATCGGTCCAACGGCATGCAAGGCCGCCAAAACGCGCCCACTTTCTTTATTCCCTGCCTAAAACGCATGCAAGCGCTTTGTCATGCGTTTGCACACAACAAATTTCAATCATGCCGCTTTTTGCCGCTTTCCCCACGTCTTTGCATAAAGTTTTCTCCGGACAAACCGATGAGAAAAACATCATCATCATCTGGCGTGAGGTGTATATCATGTTGCATTATTACAGGTTCAAGGATGCGCTCTCCCTGTTTAGCGCGGGAAAATTGGAAGAGGGGCGGCGCATCCTGCGCGAGTTGCAATCGGAATACATTTCCATGGCCGACGAATTAAACGCTCTGCGCGCCCAGGTTCAGGAATATGAAGATATTCTCTATCTTGCGCGCAATCTGATTTTCGACGGCTCCTATTACTGGCTGCTTACCGGCTCGCTGCGTCAGGGACCGTTCTGCCCTCACTGCTACGCCAAAAACGGCCTGCTGGTGCGCCTGCTTGGTGAGGACGGCGTCTTTCGCTGTCCAAACTGCCTGCGGGACATGCGCATACCCAAAAAAGAAGAAACCGCGCCCAATGCTGAAGCGGTCCAAACCCACGCCAAGATCATCCCCTTTGGCCATTAACGCCTTTCGCACAGGAGACGACCGGAATGGTCCAGACAAAAAAATATCATCCATTTTCCACAGCCTTGTTTCTTGCCCGGCGCGATGAGCTCATGAACGTGGATCGCGCCCTTTTACGCGGCCATGGCGTGCGGCAAAGCCATTTTCTGTCCAGCGGCCGGGCGGGACTTGAATTTTTGCGTCGCCGGACCGAAAACCCTGCAGGCCCTGGACGGCCCCAACTTGTCGTGTGCGATCTGCATTTGACGGATATGACCGGACTTGATTTCATCCGCGGCCTGCGAACCCTGCCGGGTTTTGAAAACACGCCCGTGCTCCTGCTTGCATCCGCCTTGCCCGGCGCCGCAGTGGGAACGCTCGGCCGCATGGGACGCGCCGGAATTCTCTGCCGCCCCTATACCCAGGCGGATCTTGCAAGCACTTTGGAATTTCTGAGCGTTCAAAATATCTCCGGTCCCATGGTCACAGCCTCGCCTCTGGCGACGCGCGCCCTGGAACGCGCCCGACGCCCGGTTGCGGCTGTGAAGCAGGATGCGCTCGCTCTTGGGCTTGCGCTCCTGGACAAAGGCGCGTTTGCAAACGCGCACAGCGCGTTCAAAGAGGCGTTGCGCATGAAACCCTGCCGGGCCGCCGCCTTTCGCGGCCTGTCTCTGGCCGCGGCCGGACTTGGCGATATGCGCCGCGCCTATCGCCTGATGCGCACATCCGCGCGCTTTTTCATTATGGATGAAGACTTCTACAATGCCCGGCGCGCCCTTATGCAAAGCGCGCGCATGGCGGAAAAGGCGCTCCTTTTGCCCGAAGACGCCGCCAAAAACGCGGGCAATCCTCTTTATCGCGCCGGATGCGCCCTGATCCGCGCAGGACGTTACGAGCCGGCAGCGCGCGCCCTTTTAAACGGCATGGCGTATACGCCCGATATCTCGCCGGTCAATGCCGTAAAACGCGCCTGCGCCGCAACCGGAAATGAATATCATGCGGCTGAATCGTTGTGCGCGCACCTGGCCGCCTGCGGCGGAGTCCATGCGGCAGCGGCGTTGCGCCGGATTCTCATGCCGCCGCAGTTGGAGGAAAAACCCAGCCGCCTCGGTTTTCTGGGCGACATGGTCGCCATGGCCCGAAACACCTACAGAATGTATCGGGCCGGCGCGCTTTGATGCAAAGCGTCCCCAACTGGTCTTTGTCAAAACAGCGCGCGGCGTCTTGCCGCGCCTTCTTTTCGGCGCAGAACGCTTTTCTGCAGCACATGCCCTAAAAAAGTTCCGACAAGGGGATGCGGCACCCGGGACTCAGGGGTAAAACATGTTTGGCGGTTTTATATGGGTAAGGATTGCGGGCGAGAGCCCGCGCAATAATCTCCTCCACAGTGACGCTGTGGCCGGGGCGCAGGCTGTAAACGGAAATCGCGGCATAATCATAGAGCAGAGCGGGCACGCGCTTTAGGCCCAGGCGCAAGGCCGCTTCCAGTCGGTGTTGCCCATCCATGACCAGCCCATGTTCCCGACTTACGGCCAATGGCGCAGTCCATGCGCCTTCAGTACGTATCTTGCGCTCCAGCCAGGCCGCGCGCGCCGGATTAAATTCTTCGATATGCTTGAGGTCCGCAACGTCAAGCAACGTGATATCCGGGGCAGACGCGCCCGCCGCTCCAGCCAGCCGCACAGCCTCTGCATAGCGCTCAGGAGCGCCGCATATTGCGCCCCCCGCAACTCCCACATCCAACATATGCGCCGGCAAAACATCTAAATTATCGCCCCATGCCTGCGCATATCCAACTTCCGCGCGCCGGGCGACGAATTCAGCCAAAATATCCCGAAACACCGGCACATGACGCGGGGCGACATACACAATGCCAAGTCCCGCACGCCATGCGCTCCCACCTTCGCACGCATCCCGAATCGCGCAAACCCAACCGTCTGTTCCCGCCTGAAGCGCGACTCCCGGGCGCCCTGAAACAAACGGACCATGCGCAACCCACATGGACTCCCCTTTGCCCGCGCACCGCGCAATGGCAAGGGCCGCGGCGTCCACCACCAGCGCATCCGCTTCCACCAACAAAGCTCCCTGGCCGGGAGCAAGGGGCTGCAAAGCCGCAAGGACGGAAGAAAGACCGGCATCCCGGACAAAATCAGGACTATGCATTAAATCTGTTTCAGGAAAGCAGGCGCGCGCGCTCGCCCCAAGCTCAATTGCGCGGCAACCGCTCACCACGCACTGATCCCGAAACCCAAGCTCGTGAAACTGGCGCATGGTTCGGTGCAGCAAAGGGCCGTCGCCCACCGGGGCCAAAGGCCCCGCCATAGTCAAACAGGACGCCGCATATGCCTTTTTTGCGGCTGCCAGAAAAACAAGCCGCGTGTTTGCGGGCGCAAACCCTGCGGCAGATTCCGCCGCAACCTCAGAGGCCAAAACCATACAGCGCTCCTTACTGCATTCCGAAAACAGGGCGCAAACCGCATGAAGCCGGCGTAACGCCGGCTTCTATTACAAAAAACGCATGTGTAAAAAATTCAGTTTGCCGCAAGCATATCTTTCATGACCGATTCCATGCCGGACTGGTCAAGTCCGAGCATGCCGCGCAGCAATGCCTGCTCGCCATGCGTCACAAAGGCATCCGGCAACCCCATGCGCCGCACGCAAAGCCCCTTTTCCAAAAAGCCCCTGTCCGCGAGCAGCTCGAGCACGGCGGAAGAAAATCCCCCGGCCAAGGCGTTTTCTTCTACCAGCAAAAGCCGGGAATGACGCCGGGCAAGGCTTAGGATATCCTCTTCAGGCAAGGGTTTCACAAAACGGGCATTGCTGACGCTGATGCGTTTTCCCGATTCTCTTTCCACGGCCTTTGCCGCTTCGAGAGCCGCCAGCGCGGTGTCGCCGGCGGCAATGACCGCAAGATCCACGCCCTCGCGCAAACTCTCCATGCGCGCCCAGGGCAACACGCGCGCCGGTCTTTCAGACACGGCCCCATCGCGAAAGCCGCGCGGGTACCGAATGGCTGTCGGACCATCCGCAGCAACAGCCGTAATAAGCATATCGCGCAGTTCATCCTCGTTTTTAGGCGCAAGCACCGCCATATTGGGCATGTGACGCAAGTAGGACAAATCAAAGGCGCCATGGTGCGTAGGACCGTCTTCGCCCACAATGCCGGCCCGGTCCAAACAGAAAATTACCGGCAGTTTCTGCAAGGCCACATCATGCAAAATCTGATCATAGGAACGCTGAAGAAAGGTCGAATACACGGCGACAACCGGTTTTAAGCCCTGAGTGGCCATGCCCGCGGCCAAAGTGACCGCATGCTGTTCGCAAATGCCCACATCCACAAATCTTTTTGGAAACCGTTCCGCAAACGCGGCAAGACCTGTGCCTTCCGGCATGGCTGCGGTAATGGCCACAATGCGCGGATCGTCTTTGGCAAGCTCAATCAGGGCACTGGAAAACGCCTTGGTATAGGTAAACGCGGTCCCGCTTCCATATGCCTCGCCCGTGTCCGGATTAAACGCGCCAAGACCGTGAAAATGGGCCGGATTCTTTTCCGCCGGGGTAAAGCCGCGGCCTTTTTGGGTAAGCACATGCACAAGCACCGGCGCATCCTGGCGCTTGGCCAGCTCAAACACCCGGCTCATCTCCTCAAGATCATGACCGTCTACCGGTCCGACATAATTGAAATTCAAAGCCTCAAACAAAAAACTTGGCGAGAAAAACCCCTTTAAGGTCTGCTCTCCGCGCCGGGCGACGGCCATCATGTCTTCCCCAATATTGGGAATAGACAGAAGAATGCTTTCAATCCGGCGTTTCATGCGTTTCATCCAGTTCGCGGACAGATTGCTGGACAAAAAAAGCGAAAGCGCTCCAACATTGCGGGAAATGGACATTTCATTGTCGTTAAGCACCACAATGAGCGGACTGCCTACGGCTCCCGCATGATTTAACGCCTCAAAGGCCATGCCCGCAGTCATGGAGCCGTCGCCGATGACTGCCGTCACATGATGCTTTTTCCCCGCCAAATCCCGGGCCATGGCCATGCCCAGCGCGGCTGAAATGGATGTTGAGGAATGCCCCACACCAAAAACGTCATACGGACTTTCCGTGCGTTTGGGAAAACCGCTGATGCCGCCGAAACGGCGCAACGTGGAAAATTGATCCCGCCGCCCGGTAAGCAGCTTGTAGGCATACGCCTGATGCCCCACATCCCAGATAACCTTGTCCTCTTCCAAATCAAAAGCGCGCAAGAGGGCAAGCGTCAGTTCCACCACGCCCAGAGACGGGGCCAGATGGCCGCCGTTTTTCGCCACCACGCTGATAATTTCGGAGCGCAATTCGCCCGCGAGTTTCGAGCACTCAAAAAAATCAAGCCGCTTCACATCTGAAGGCGCCTGAATCCGATCCAATATGCGAGGAGCACCGCCTGTCAACAAATCCATTCTCCATATCAACGCGCGGGCAAGCCGCACGTCTGTTCTCTCTGTCCCGCTTCATGCACGCTTTATGCGTTATGCGCTTCGAGTCGCTAAAGATTGCGCAAGGGCCTTCAAAAACTCCGCATCCGGTCCTGTGAATCCGGTAAGCGCGGCTACGGCCTCTTCAGCCAGCCCAACCGCAAGCCTGCGGCTTTCCTCAAGCCCGACCAGCGCCGGATAGGTATTTTTACCATTGGCCGCATCGCTTCCGGCTGTCTTGCCCAACGCGGCCGTATCGCCGGTTTCGTCCAAAATATCGTCCGTTATCTGAAAACATGCGCCAAATGCCGCGGCATATCTGGAAAGCGCCGCGCAACGCGCCTCATCGGCCCCGGCCAGTATTCCGCCGCACACGCACGCCGCGCGCAACAGCGCCCCGGTTTTTCCAGCGTGCATATGCCGCAGTTCCTCAAGCGTCACTCCAGAGCGTCCGGTATATTCCATGTCAAGCGCCTGCCCTCCGACCATCCCGGATGAACCGGCGCAGGCGCTTGCAAACGCAATGGCGCGCACAACCCGCTCTGCAGGAAACGTCACAGACGCCATGAGCCCGAACGCATCGGTCAGCAAGGCATCCCCGGCCAGAATTGCAAGGGCCTCGCCATGCACTTTGTGGTTGGTGGGGCGTCCGCGACGCAGGTCGTCATTATCCATGGCCGGCAAATCATCATGAATCAGGGAATAGGTATGGATAAACTCCAGGGCTGCGGCAAAGGGCATAAGGGCATCAAGGCTCGCGCCCAACATGCGTCCGCATGCAAGGCACAGCGAAGGCCGAATGCGCTTGCCGCCGGCAAGAAGACTGTATCGCATGGCCATACGCAGCCGCTCCGGAATATCCGGATTCCCAAGGCTTTTTTGGAGCCATGCCTCAATTTCCTGTACAAACTCGCGCAAGCTTGAAACCGCGCCCTCTCCTTTGCCGGCCGTTTTTTCGCTTTTCCCGTGTTCGGGGTGTACAGCGTCAGGATTCCCAACCATGCATTATCCTTATTCCAGGCCCATGGGGCCGCAAATCATTCATCCATGCCGCGGTTTCGGCTAATCGCGCGTCGCCTCATTTTTCCGAAGCCCAGCCGCATCTTCATCCTCGTCTGTTTCATTAAAAGGCTCGAACGCCCCTTCAGAAAACACGCGGATTTCATTTCGGGCGTTCTGCAGCCGCTCGCGGCAGGCGCGCGCAAGGCTCACGCCTTCTTTGTACAAGACCACGCCCTGCTCCAAAGATACGTTTCCGGACTCAAGTTCCGCCACAATGTCCTGAAGCCGTTTCAGTTGCGTCTCGAAATCAAGCGGCTCTTTTTTTCGGGCCATCAGTTTCCTCCAGGCGCACTCCGCGCCGGCTCAGACGCCGCCGAATGCGAAATATCCGTGCCTGTCGCGGGAGCGCCGGATGCAACCGGTCTGTTTTCGCCTGAACCCGCGTTCACAGACGCGCCGCGCCGCTTTGCCCGCGAAGAGGAAGGCCTGTCCTTTTCAAGAAACGGCAATACATCCACGGAAATCCCCTGCACGCTCAGGCCAAGGTGCAAATGCGGCCCGGTCACGCGGCCGGTGTCGCCTACGTATCCGATGATCTCGCCGGCTTTCACTTTTTGTCCCGGCTCGGCCGCAATGCGGGACATATGCGCATACATGGTCACGACACCCTGACCATGGTCAATGTACACCACATTGCCGGAAAAAAAGTGGTCCGCCGCGATAACCACTGTGCCGTCCGCACAGGCGCGAATGGGCGTGCCCTGGCTTGCGCGCAGATCAAGCCCCCGGTGATGACTGCGCGGCTCGCCGTTAAACACCCGGCGCAGACCAAAATGACTGCTGACGCCGCTGCGCAGGGTTCCGGGCACGGAACGCTGAAACGGCAGGCTCCAGAAACGTTCCGGCGTAAAGGCATTTAAAACCGTCAGAGTTTCCGCGCGCTCGCGTTTACTGCGTTCCAAATCCTTTTTATTCAGTTTCACAAAGCGACTGTCCACAGACAGGGATTGTTCCGGATATTTCTTATAGCGTATCGGTATTGTGCGCTTCATATTCATAATGGCGCCATTCGCCATGACCCGCATACGCAAGATTGCGGTTCTGCCGGTTTTCTCCTCATAGGGCACCGGCAGCAAAATTTCGGAAACCCCTTCTGCTCCATCCACGCGGGCCGGCACGGTCAGTGTTTTGGCAAGCCAGATAAAGCTCACGGACTCAAGCCCCTTGCCGCACACCCGAACAAGAAAGGCCTGCCCCGGATAAATCGCATCCGGCACGCTCACCGCCGGAAGCGCCGTTTCAGGCGCGACCGCTTCCCGGCTTTTCGGCTCAAGCGCATTTCCAGGCGCAGAGGTTCCCGCGGCTCCGTCCGAGGCGGCGAACGCAACGCACGGCAACACAAATACCGCTAAAGCCGCTGCAGTCCAAATTGTCCTTTTCCATATCAGGCATATGATTTTATTCATCATTTTTTTCCTTTACTCCACGCAACACCCGCGCCGCAATCACTCCGTCGCGCACCAGAATATCCACATCTGTTCCCAACTGAACGTCGCCCACACTGCGCGCAAAACTCCCATCCCCAAGCCGCACCAAAGCATACCCCAAATCGAGAGGGCGGCGTGGATCAAGAGACGCAAGCCGGGCTTCAAGCAACGCCAGCGTCCTGTCCGCACGCTCAGACGCAGCAGCTCCGACGCGCGAAAAGGCCCGCTCCTGGACTGCAAGACGCGCTTCCATACGAAAAAACCATGCTTCCATGGCCAACGAAAGTCGTAGGCCCGCATCCCGCACACGCTCATCCGCGCGCCGGAGCACCTTTTCCGGCGAAAACCAGAAAAGCGCGCGCAGAGGGAATTCAAGCCGGTTTTCCGCACATGAAAGAAGCCGCTCCCCGGCCCGCTCCAGAGAAAGGAATGCGGCTTCGACCCGTCGAGCCAGCGCACGGCGCTCAGGCCACAAAAGCTGGGCCGCATGACTGGGAGTTGCTGCGCGCACATCCGCCGTCAGATCTGCAATGCTGATATCGACCTCATGCCCCACGCCTGAAATCACCGGCACGGGCGACTCAAAAATTGCGCGAGCCACCCGCTCGTCATTAAAAGCCCGCAAATCTTCCAGAGATCCGCCGCCGCGAATCAGGGCGACGGCCTCAGCCCATTGCCCGGCCGTAGCCTGCTCCATAGCCTGGACGATGCTCTGCGGCGCATCCGTTCCCTGCACGAGGCTCGGGAAAATCCGTATTTCGCATCCCGCGCCCCGTTCTTCGGCCAGACGCAGAAAATCCCGGATAGCCGCTCCTCTTGGCGCCGTGACCACGGCCACGCGCGCGGGATTGGCCGGAATCGGACGCTTACGCTCCAAGGCAAAATACCCTTTTGCCGCAAGGACGCGCTTTAACGCCGCAAATTCCTGCTGCAGCCGCCCCGCGCCCGACTCCTGAAGCACCTCCACCACAAGCTGGAATGCCCCGCGCGCTTCATAAATCGTCAGCCGGCCTGCGGCCAATACTTCCTGACCGTTTTCCAGGGTTGCGGACAATGGCGGCCTTGGGCCGTCCTCATAGACTTCGCCGGTCAACGGATCAAATCGCTCCCAAGAGCGTTGACGGCCTTTAAACCACACGGCATTCAGGCAGGCATCCGCGTCCTTAAGCGAAAAATAGATATGCCCGGAACCAGGACGGGATACATTCGACACCTCTCCCCGAACCCAGACAAATGGGAAAACGCTTTCCACAAGACTTTTAATCGCCTCGTTCAGTTCCCGGACCGTATAAATTTCCGGCAAGGCGCGCTCCTTTCCCAAAAGGCGTATACGAAGGCTGTCCCTGTCAATCAGACTTTGATTCCCCAAAAAGACCGGCAAACCAGAAAAAGCATGGGGAAGGCGCGCACCTCCCCCCAAAAAAAACGCTCCTAGTCAATGCCCCAACCGGCGTACACACGTTTTTTCCATTCCGCAAACGCGTTCTCGAACCCGTCCGCCGGAAGCTCTGTTTTTTCACCCGTGCGCCGGTCCTTGACTTCCACGACGCCCCGGCCAAGCCCCTTGCCGCCAACCACAATCTGCATGGGAAAACCCACGAGATCCGCATCCTTGAATTTTACCCCAGGCCGCTCCTCACGGTCGTCAAGCAGGACGTCGACTCCGCTCTTTTCCAGAAAATCATGAATGGCAAGGGCCTTGGCCGCCACATTTTCCGCATTCGGATCCAGCGAGATCACCACAGCCTCGCAAGGCGCGAGCGGCGGCGGAAAACAGATGCCGTCCTTATCATTGTTCTGTTCGATAGCCGCCGCCAGAACCCGGGAAATGCCTATGCCGTAGCATCCCATCACCATGGTCTGTTCCCTGCCGTTTTCATCCAGAAACACGGCGTGCATGGCTTCGCTGTATTTAAGTCCCAGCTTGAACACATGCCCGACCTCAATGCCGCGCGTAAGCGCGACAGTGCCGCCGCACCGGGGACAGGGGTCGCTCTCCTCAATCGAACGCATATCCGCATAAAAGTCGATGCGCGCATCCCGCTCAAGGTCCACATTCAACAAATGGGCGTCGGCTCTGTTCGCGCCGACGACCCAGCCATCCGCAGGAGCGGCCAGAAGCTCGTGGTCCGCCACCACGCGCACGCCCTCCCAAAGCCCTACAGGACCGGCAAATCCCACGGGAGCATGAGTCCACGCCTGGACCTCTTCAGGCGTAGCCAGGACCAAATCCACGGCATTCAGGCAATTTTTCAGCTTGATTTCATTGATCTGACGATCTCCGCGCACAAGGGCCGCCACGGGTTTGCCGTCCGCATTAAACAACAGAGTCTTGACCAGAGCCTTGGCAGAGATGTTCAAAAAACCGGCCACTTCTTCAATGGTATGCATGCCGGGCGTGGCGATCTCGCGCGCCGGGCCGCAGACCGCCTTTTTCGCGGAAGGCGGATTGACTTCCGCGCGTTCCACGTTTGCCGCATATGCGCACTGCCCGCAAGCTGCTATGAGGTCTTCGCCGGTGTCGGCAAGCACCATGAATTCATGTGAAAATTTTCCGCCAATAGACCCTGTGTCCGCTTCAACAGCCCGGAACTTGAGCCCCAGCCTGCGAAAAATGCGCATATATGCGTCATACATCGCCTGATAGCTCTTGTCCGCGCCTTCGGAATCCCGGTCAAAGGAATAGGCGTCCTTCATCAGAAATTCGCGACCGCGCATCAGGCCGAATCTGGGCCGTATCTCGTCGCGAAATTTGGTCTGTATCTGATACAGATTGAGCGGAAGCTGACGATAAGAACGCACTTCGCCGCGTATCAGGTCCGTCACCACTTCCTCATGCGTGGGGCCAAGGCAGTAATCACGCTCATTGCGATCCTTGAAGCGAAGCAGCTCCTTGCCGTAAAACTCCCAGCGCCCGCTTTCTTTCCACAAATCAGCCGGCTGCACGGTCGGCATGAGCAGTTCCTGGGCCCCGGCCCGGTTCATTTCCGCACGCACAATATTTGCAATCTTATTCAGCGACTTAAGCCCCAAAGGCAAATAGACGTAAATGCCCGACGTAAGCTTGCGGATCATCCCGGCGCGGGTGAGCAGTTTGTGACTTATGACTTCCGCGTCCGCGGGCGCTTCCTTCAACGTGGGAATATAGGCTTGTTTCCAGCGCATTGGCTTTCCTTATCAGATAGTGAAATGGTGAAAAAACGGCAAACGCACCCCTGCTTTCAAGCCGGGAAAACAAAAATGTTTGCCGCGCAAAACGCAAACCCCGCGGCACGGATGGAAAAACAAAAGCAGCCCCTGTCCCAAACGCGCGTTCCCGCGAATACGGGCTCGCCATAAAAGCGTGTTCTCATTTTCAGGACGCGCCGCTGTGCTTGTCCATACCCGCCTGTGCGCGCTCGGCCAAAAAACGCTCCAGTTCTTCCATAAATGCGCATAAAAGCGCCTCGCGGCCATGCACGGCGCGGATGACCTGACCGCGCCGGAAGATGACTCCCTTGTCCCGGCCCCCGGCCACGCCGATATCCGCTTCCCTCGCTTCGCCCGGCCCATTGACCACGCACCCCATTATGGCGACCTTAAACGTGTCCGTCACTCCGGCCAGTCGCTTTTCCACAGCCTCGGCCATATCCATAAGATCCACTTCGGTCCGGCCGCAGGTAGGACAAGAAATAATTTCCGGTCCGCGCGCGCGCAGACCAAGGGCGCGTAAAATCTCCCAGGCCACAGCCGCTTCCTTTTCCGGTTCCGCGGTCAAAGACACGCGCAAGGTATCTCCGATGCCCAGCCACAAAAGCGTCCCAATGCCCACAGACGACTTGACTGTTCCGCGCATGAGGGTTCCAGCTTCCGTCACCCCTATGTGCAAAGGGTATTCACTGCGTGCGGCCAGCAGCCGGTATGCGGCGATGGTGTGCAGCACAGACGAAGATTTCAGGGAAATTTTGATATCATGGAATCCATGCGCCTCAAGCATTCGCGCATGTCCCAGGGCGCTTTCAACCATGGCTTCGGGCGTAGGGCCGCCGTACCGTTTAAAAAGCTCCTTTTCAATGGAGCCGCTGTTCACGCCGACGCGAATCGGAGCATGATGCGCAAGCGCCGCGCGCGCCACACGCTCCACCTGAGCCGGACCGCCGATATTGCCCGGATTGATGCGCAACGCCTGCGCCCCGTTTTCCAGGGCCGCCACAGCCAGCCGCGCGTCAAAATGAATATCCGCCACAACAGGCAAAGGCGACTTCGCGCAAATAATTTTGAGCGCCTGCGCCGCAGTCTGATCCGGGACAGCAACCCGAACGATCTCGCATCCGGCATTTGCAAGCCGCGCGATCTGCGCCAAAGTAGCCTCAGCATCGCGCGTATCCGTATTGGTCATGCTCTGCACCGCGACAGGCGCACAGCCGCCCACAGGCACTGTTCCGATACGCACCATACGGCTTGCGCGCCGGGGCATGATCTGCGTCCTGTCCAAAGACGCAAACGCCCCATCCCCGTCCGTCTCGCCAGGGCGCCCCATGCGCTCTTGCAGGGCGTCGCCTTCATAATCCGCGCTTTTTTGCTCCATATGTCCGTCCTCCAGTTCCAGCTGCACGGGGCATGTGCGAAAACGCATCCTGCGCCTGGGGCAAAGCGCGCCGTCACCCTATGTGTATTCAGCCAAAATGTAATTTATTATGATATACCATTTCCCTTGCAAAGCCAAGTCTTGACCCTATGGGCGCGCCGGCGCGCTCAGTCTGACCTGTCTTTATTTCAGACCAAACTGAACTCTTTAAAAACAGACCCTAATGCTTTACGCCAACCGGCCGATAAGTTTGCCATCATGAAATAGACGCTGGCAGGAGACTATCATGCTGAAAGGAATCATTGCAGGCATTGCAGCAACGGCCATGGGTCTTTGCCTCCTGGGAGGCCCTGTTCAGGCCCAGGATATGCGCGGCCCTGAAACCGCGCCGCCAATGCCTGAAGAACTGCGGCATATGAGCGTGCCTAAAGCCGCCCCCATGAATATGTCCACGCTTCTTCCGGCAAATCCGGCGGGCATGGTTCCGGCAAACGGGGAAACCGTGCCCTTATATACAGGCCCTCAACCGGAACTGGGATTGCTCCTTCCCGATGGTCAGGGCGGACTTTTATGGCAGCAAAGCGGACTGCCGCGCGCACTTCCCGGTGCGGAAGCTGTGGATGCACGCGAGTTGAAGCTGAAAATACGGGATCTTGCGGAGCAACTTGTCTCCAATGTCACGGATTTGAGATTGCGCAATATGGTGGCCTTGCCCACCACCTTTGTGGATCAAGACAACTTTGGGCGCACTTCGTCCTTTGGACGCTACATTGCGGAACAGTTATTCTATGAACTGAATCAGCGCGGTTTTCCGGTGCGCGAGTATCGGGTGAACAAGGCCATACACATGGCGCAGGGACAGGGCGATTTTCTGCTGTCCCGGGCTCTTGCCGATGTGCCGACGCGCCAGTCCGTCGTCATTGTGGGAACATATTGTCAGGATGCAGACAACGTGTTTGTGAATGCGCGCCTTATCCGTGGTTCCGACGGGCTGGTTCTGCGTTCCGGCCAGTTGGTCATGCCTCTTACCGGCGTTGCCAGACGAATGCTGGCCCGCAACAACAGAACCATACCCGAAGCCGTAATAAGCATCCGCGATTACAAGGATGCGGCCATGCCGGTCAGCGATTCGGCGTTGGATCAGGGATACGACCTGCACTAACGTTTTTTTCGGATATCTTGAGGAAAAAAGCATGAGACATGTATATGAGTTCTCCAAACGCAGGATGCGTCTTTCTTCTCCAAAGCCGCCATGCGCGCTCCTTAAAGTTCTGCGGGTGGTGTGTCTGTATGGCATGCTGTGTTTCGGAATGCTGCTTGCAGCCGGATGCGCAGGCGTTTCCTCCGACCAAAAAGAAAACATGGCGGCTGCCGCCGCGGTTCCATACAGCGCGGTCTGTCTGCATAACTATCAGTTAGCCCAGTATTACGCCATGGCCGGACGCTACGAGCTTGCCAAGGAATACTATCTTCTGGCTTTGGCGGCCGCCGAAAATCCGCGCCTGCGCGGGATTCTCGCTTCTGAACTCGATGGCGTGGACAAGATGATTTATACAACGCGATAAGGTTTCGCCCTTCTGGAAAAGGACGCCTGTCGCAAGGCGTAAACATGCAAAGACGGCGCGCGTCACGATGCGCGGTAAAAAACATATCCCTGCTTCCCCATGGATGGAGACGCACATTTTGAAACGGGATGTTTCAAAAGGATATACGCAAAAAGACAAGGACGTCATATGAAATTATCGTCAAAGCACCCGATTGCGTTCGTGTTGTGCCTGCTTGCGGCTGGAATTTTTTTTCTGGCTGGCTCCGGACGAGCCAATGCAACGCAGCCGGCGGCAAATGTGCCGGCCATAGCCGGACGCCTTGCGGCCGAACTGGATAGTCAGCTGGCCCGGCTTCTGGGGCAGACCGAAGCCGGATACCGCAATCTGCGCATCATCGTCACCACACCGGCTGACCTGAACAATCTGGAAGACGCCAACAGCCTCTCGCGACAGATGTCCGAAGAACTAGCCTACTGGCTGGTGCATGCCGGCTACCAGGTGCAGGAACTTCGACGCGGCGCGGTTCTGCTTTTTGATCCGGATCACGGCGAATTTCTGCTCACGCGCAAACGCGAACTTCTGGCCGCAGGCGAAGCCCGCGCCGGGGCCGTACTTACTGGAACATATACGGTAACCCCGCGCGCCGTGCGCTTCAATATCCGTCTTTTGGAGCTTGCCACAGGCGAAACCTTGGCCATGAGCAACGCCACGATACCCATGACCGGCGAAGTGCGCGCCCTTGTCGCGGACAATGCCGGAAACGCCTTTGGCATGGGCAACGCGGGCATGCGCCCAAGCTCAGGCACAAGCCTTAGCATCGGCATTCGCGGAGAAACTGCGGCGGATATAGATGGAGCAGACTCCGCAAGTCCGGAGCCGGTCCCCCCTTCACCGTTTACCACCAGAGCCTATTAGCTCTTTACAATTCTGAATTTCAGACACCCTCTGAACTGGCGCCCAAGGTCAATTTTTGCGTTTCGCCAAAGCCGGCGGCTTCCCGGCCTAAAGACGCGCAAACCCCCTTGGGCGCCACAACTATTCTACTGATTTCAGCGCATACAATGCCCCCCATGATCTCTTATGAATCCAGAAAAGACATGAGCGGATGCGATATAGCCATTGCAGAAACGGGATGAACAACCGGCGCGAACGCTTTAAAAGCGCGCTCATTGCGGCGCAGGCCCGCCCCCGGCGGATTACTTCCGGGACTGGGGAACGCTTTCGCTCTGCTCCTCAAAATCGGTATCCACTGTCACATCACGCCATTTTTTAAACTCGGCATAACGTTTGACATAATAGGCATCCACTGCCGGATAAGCTGATTTGCTAAGCAAAAGGCGAAAAGGCGGCTCTTTATCCTGCAATACCCTGATAAGATTACGCGCCAATTTTACAGGATCGCCGTCCTGCTTTCCGTCCCATTCCACAAAATGGGCGTGCAATCGCTCTCTTCGGCCATTATAGGCGTCTATTTTCAAATCGGAAAAGACAAACGAAGAACCTTCCCTGAAAAAATTCGTTCTAAACGCCCCGGGCTCAAGAATCATGCACTGGATGCCATAGGGCGCAAGCTCCATGCTCAACCCCTCCATCCATCCTTCCAGGGCGAACTTTGTCGCGGCATAGACGCTGTCTCCCTCGACAGCCTTGATGCCGGATGTGGAGCTCGTAGTCACGATATACCCGCTTTTTTGCGCGCGCATGACCGGCAAGACTGCGCGCGTCAAATTAAGCGTGCCAAAAAAATTCGTCTCGAACTGCCGGCGGATCAGCGCTTCGGACGTCTCCTCAAAATACCCAAGCAAACCGAAACCCGCATTGTTTATCAGCACGTCAATGCCGCCGAATCTGTCCAGCGCCGCAGCGACGGAATGCCTGATATCGTCGGGGTTGGTAAGATCAAGCCTGAGCACAAACACGCGCTCATTGTTCCGCACTTCCTCAGGAATGGTTTCAGGTTTTCGCGCCGTAGCCGCAACCCTGTACCCTTTTTGCAATGCCTCTTTTGCAATCTCAAGACCCATGCCCTTGCTTGCCCCAGTTATAAAAAATACAGCGTCATTCTTAATCATGACCCAATCTCCTTACAATATATAAAAAATACTTGGACTTTGTCGCAGAATCAGGCGCATAAGAAACGCGTGTTGCTTAATTCTTATAAAAGAAATATCGTATCCGCCAACATGAGGCAACGGACAATCTTTTTCTGTCCGTTGCCTAAGCCACGTTTTATACGATATCGTTGCCTGACAGGAGAAAAAGTCATGATCATTCGTGGGACAGAGGATTTACGAGTGCAAAAAACCATGGCGGCCATTGAACAGGCGTTTTCTGAACTCTTGCTTGAAAACGACGAATTCGAACGAATTTCTGTAACCGCATTGTGTGCACGGGCAAAGATCAATAAGAAAACGTTTTATCATTATTACAGAACGCTGGATGAACTGTTGCAGGAAATGCTGGAAAAAATGTCGCAAGAATATATCCAAAGGATTTCTCAATACACTGTGCCTGATCAACTTGACGCAATCAATCGGGAATTTTTCCTGTATTCCATGGAAAAAGGACGCATTTATGAAAAGCTTGTCTGCAATGTCTCCTATCACGCACTTTCAACAAAACTGTTCTCAGAATTTGTAAAGCGGGCGTGGCGTCGCTCAAACTGGTTTCAGCGCCTTACCCCGGAACATCAAAACATCCTCCTCTGCTTTTTGCGCAGCGCCGGCGTTGAACTGTATAAACAATGGATTGCGGATCAAAAGAAAATTTCCCTGGATGAAATCATTGCCCTGTCTGGCGAACTTCTTTGTCATGGGGTTAACGGCTTCGTGCAAAAGGTTTCATTTCCTTCTGTCCGGACAGCGGAAGCTCTGTAAAAAATTCCAGCCCATGTAAAATCAAATTCAAATAAGAAGCCGGCAGAACAGTGTCTACTGCTGTTCTGCCGGCTTCTTATTGACTTGCAATTGAAAATACATGAAACAATTTTTTTGGCGCTACAACAAAAATTTACGTATACCTATCCTGAAGAACAACCTCAATGCTTTATCTATAAACTATTCAATAACTTCACGACAGATAATAATTGCTGTATCCCATCTTTTCCAAGCTTATCCTCTATATCGTTTTGTGCCTGATTCCATAGCGTTGATGCATAGTGCAATGTCTCTTTTCCCTTTTGGGTAAGGATCAAACTGCTATTTCTCGCATTCCGCTCTTTATTATCAATAATATATCCATATTTCAAAAGAGGCTTAAGGCTTCTTGCAAGCGTTGAACGCTCAAGTTCCGTCAAATCCGCCAACTCACGGGCAGAACAGGCGCCAAGCTTTGCAATATTCAAGAGAAGAGAGTACTGCCTGACTGTTATCCCTGAGGGACTGAGAACTCTGTCATAGTAACTTTTTATTGTGGACGCAGCTTGGCGTGCCTGCAGGCAGTAGCAACAGCCCGGCCTTTGACGCTCCATTGTTTCCTCCCAAGAGTAAAGGAGAATTATTCAGGGAAAGAACGATATGGTCGCTTCCAAAACGGAATCAGGCGTAGTCGCTTCACTCCCGCGCCCGTAAAGGCAATCTGCGGGGCGCCGCGAATCCATCAATATCTCTTTCCCCGAAAAAATAAAAACCAGAAAACTAGGGCCACAAAAAATTGCGGGCCACATCCAGGGGCAGGCGTCCGCCGCGCATGTCGGAGCGATTTCCACCGTGATAATCCGACCCGCCGCTCATTTTGAGTCCCAGCTTTTGCGCCAATTCATAATAATGAGCAAAAGCCCTTTCTCTGACCGCAGGGTCATAGGGATAAAACACTTCGATGGCGTCAAGTCCGCTTTCCACCAAGGGATACAGAACTTTCCGGTCAAAAGCTTCAAAATCGATACGGGGAAAGGTTATGGCCGGATGGGCAAGCGAAGTGCGCGCCCCGGCCTTTTTCAAAAGCTCAAGGGTGGGAATGAGTTCCGGAATAACCAACTCTCCCGGCGATGCGGGCCATTGCGTCCGGCCCTGCAATCGCTCCGCCTTTTCGCGCGCCTGTTCCGGCGAAAGGCCGTCTTCCACAAAAAGCGCGGCCAAGGCGGCTTTTCTTTCCGGCGTGGGACGCTGCGCGTACAAAAGCGCCTTTTCCTTGGAGCCGCCCGGCACAAGTTCCGGCCACACGGCGACCACATCATGACAGCTCAGCGGAATGCTGTGATTGATCACATCGTTTTTCTTGCCGCACTGAAGAAAAAGACGCGCATTTTTTACTGACGCGCGGTGATATACAATGGAAAGGGCGTGTTCCGGCGAAGGCTGATAGCGGGTAATATGATCAAGATCAAGATCAAAGGCCCGATGCACCTGCTGCTCCACGCGGCGTCGGTGCAAGTCGTCAATCTGCCGTACATGCGCCCCCAAAACGGCGTCAATTTCAGCAAGGACAGCGTGCGCGGCATCCGGTTCAACATGCGGAAAATATCCAAGGATATGCACCATGCACGGCAGACTGGACTCAAAACATGACATTTCAATGCCAGCAACCAATGCGGGCGCTTTCTTCCGGCCCATCTGCCGGGCCTGCGTTTCATGCCGCTCCCAGACTGAGGGCAACAAATTCAGACACGGCTCGATTCCTGAAAGCGAATCATGATCGGTAACCGCAAAAAGGTCGATATCAGGCACGAGAAAAAGGGTCTCCATGACCTTTTCGGGCGTGTCCAATCCATCTGAAAAAAGCGTATGCATGTGGAGGTTGGCGTATCTCATTTATATATTCACCAGTTCGTAATGAGTTGTGCCCATGCCAAGGTTCACCGCCGCTGTAAATTGGTGTTCCCCGGTCGTGTGACTCCATACGCCCTTGAATTTGTCCTTCCCCGCTTCGCAATTACAGGAAAGGTGCGAAGAATGGAATCCGGCCTGTTGATTCACAAGGTCAAAGCACGCCTTGTCAAGGGCCACCGGATCATGCGAAGCCAGGATGCCGATATCCGGAACCATGGGCGCATCGCTCCAGGGAACGCAGTCGCAATCAGGCGTGATGTTCATGAGAAAATTGATATATCCAACGCGATCTTTCTTGCCTACAACCGCGCCATGCGCATACTCCACCATTCTTTCGGTAAAGTCATGCATGGCCTTTTCCCCGGAACCGCAACTTGTCCAGTCGATATCCACAGCTTTGACGCGACATACGGTCACACATTCCCCACAGCCTATGCACCGTTCCGCATTGATCTTCGCCTTTTCCCCCCTGCGCACAATCGCCGCGCCGACCGGACACACGCGCTGACACTCCCCGCAGCTTACGCACTTGCCCTCATCGACCGTAAAACGGATGGAATGCTGATCTTTTTTGCCGGCAGCCGTGGCGCAGCCCATGGCCAGATTTTTTATCGCCCCGCCAAAACCCGCCATTTCATGCCCTTTGAAATGGGAGAGCACGATCATGCCGCTCGCCTCAAGAATGCCCTGCGCAATCTTTACGCTTTTAAAATGTTTTCCCTCAATGGGCACCTCGCCGCAGGCGTTGCTGCGCAAACCATCGGCAATAATAATAGGCGCATTGACTGTAGCAAAGGAGAATCCATGCTCATAGGCCGTCAGCAAGTGATCAATCGCGTTATGACGGCTTCCCGAATACAGAGTATTGGTATCGGTCAAAAACGGACGCCCGCCCGCTTCCCTGATTTTATCCACCACAACGCGCGCAAACACCGGGCTTGTAAAGGTGTCATTGCCGCGCTCCCCAAAATGCATCTTCACGGCAATCAAGCCGTTCTTTCTGATCAGGCCGGCAAACCCGGCCGCATCAAACAATCGAGCAACCTTGCTCATTTTGCTGTCATGATGGTTGCGCGCACGCAAATCAGCAAAATACACCTTTGCCGCTTCTCCACTCTTTGCGTCTTGATTTTGAACGCTCATAAACTCTCCTTCTGTCAATCCCATGCTCCTAAAAGCCAATGCGGAGCTCTCCCTTCAGGACGAGCGGCAGCCCGCACGCCACCAGAACGACATCATCGGCGCAGCGCGCCAAGTCCTGATTCACCAATCCGGCCAAATCGCGAAAACGGTTGCCAAGTTCCGTGACCGGCGCAATGCCACAGCCTACTTCGTTTGTCACAAGCACAACCGGGCACTGGCGCAAAGCGCTCAGTTCCCGGGCAGTCTCTCCGATAAGTCCGGCCCGACGGCGTATCTCCGCATCCGACTGTCCCCGCGCCATGCAGTTGCTCATCCATACTGTGACGCAATCCAGAAGAACGCCGCCCACATCCGTATGCGAAGCCGCAAGCTCCTGCAGCAGCCTATCCGGATATTCCGGCTCTTCCAACGTCGTCCAGACGCAACCGCGGCGGTCCCTGTGGGCCTTGACTCTTTGCGCCATTCCCGAATCATCGACCATTGCCGTTGCAATGTACATAAGCGGCCCCGGCATGGCGCGCAATATGCCTTCTGCAAATGCGCTCTTGCCGCTGCGGCAGCCGCCTGTCACCAGAACAACGCGGCCGGCCGGCTGGCCTGAACGCGCATTGCATCTCTCCAAACGCCCGATTTCTTCCCTGTTCTGCTTCTTTACGCTCATCAGAAGCCTTCCGCACGCTTATCAAAGCGCGTTCCCAGGCTGTCGAGAATCCGGGCCATAGTCTGCACGCACTCCAGCGCATTCCGGTTCGACTGAAAACGACGCTGTCCCCAGAAAAGCGCATAAAGCACAGTTTCATCAGAAAGCGCGCTTGTGCGTCCGGATTGCCGCGCAAGCCGCAACACATCGTTGCGTATGGCGTTTTGATTGCGCGTGGCCTGCTGGTATGCGGCCCCGGCGCGCTCCTTCTTGTCCAGCGCAGTATGAATGTTCTTGCCGTCCAATTTTGCGGCTTCATATTCCATGGTCGCTTCCGCATATGCGCTGTTGGCCTGCGCAGAGGCATGAAGCGCTTTCCGATAGGCTTCAAGCTGCCTGCGCGCCTTGGGTTCGCACGAAACGGCGAGCGTGGCGGAAAGCGCTCTGGCTTCGCGGGCATAGAGCCTGAACATATCCGCTTTTTCTCCGGATGTAAGCGGACGTTTGCGTCCGCTCACTACCCGCTCGACGGTTCCGGCCTCTCTGGAGAGTTCGCTGACCAGACTGTCCGCATAAAGCCCATACAAACCATCAAGCATGGCGGGACTCATAATGTAGGAAAAAATGGCGCGACGCGCCGTTCCCGGATTGTTTGACGGCACATTAAAACCATAAAAACCAAGTCCATAGCGCACGTTTACCCCTTTCAGGGTCAAAACCGATATGCCGTATTTCCCGGCGTTGGGATGCGAGCCGGCCGGATAATAACTGTGGGCCATGCGCTGCGCCAAATCCCGGATGAACGCGGGAAGCACCATCCCATCCTCTTGTACAGGCGACAACGTGCGCCCCACATCCAAAACAGCGGGCGGAACAGAGTCGGCGCCTCTTTCCTGCAGATGCCCGGGAGCGGCCGAAGGCGGCAACACGGCGGTTCGTTCCGCTGCCCGGTGCGGCAAGGCGGTTCTGGGCGCGGCGGTTGCGGATTCCGTAGGCAAATCGTCGCTGCCTGATCGCGAGCCATTCGCAGAGTCCTGCGATAACGACTCAGAGTCTGACGGCGTTTTTTTCGCATCCGATGCCGTAAAAGACGCAAAAGGGGCGGGCGCGGATCTGAAATTTTCGTCCCGACGGTCCGGACTTGAGGGCGGTTGAGGGACGCCGTTCAAAGCCTTGCTGTCCCGGCCAACGGACTGCGCCTCTCCAGGCGCTCCTCCATTCTCGTGCCGCTTATCGGAAAAAAGCGAGTCTATCCTGTTCCCCATTTCCACGTTTTTGCCGCTCCAGCGCGTATAGGCCCATATGCAAAGGACCACAACGACAAGCACCGCAATTTTTTTCCATGGAGACGACATCTTGCCCTGTTTGTCATCCTGGTTTCGATTTTCCTTTCCGGACATATTGCCTTCCTTCTGTGCGATTCAAAAAATAGTCGCGCCGGACAATCCCAGCCTTTGCCCGCAGAGTCATGGCGCGTTCAGTTTTTGGGAAGCACCTTTAAATACAAATCTCCCTGCCACGGCCCGATTTTCCGGCCAAGTCCTTTAAGACGCAAGGGTTTTCCGGAAACAAAATCAGACGGCAGCACAATTTCGACCGTGCGCACATCATCGGACATTCCCTGCTGAATCTTCAAAAGTATCCGCGCTCCCGGATGCAGACCCGAAGGCGAAACATACACGGTTTGTTCATCGTCAATTTGGCGGCGCAACCAGTTGCCGACCTTTGAAAGCACTTTTGGCTTGCCGACATTCAGATCCAGCTTTTTTCCGGCAAGCTCAAAACTCAACCGCCTGTCGGACGACTGGCCGGATGCGGTTTTTTTTTGCGCGTCTGTTTTACGCACTTTACTGTAAATATCCTCAAAGACCCGTCGGGCAAACGGGTCATGCAAAATATCGCGCAAGACTTCTTCCTGGCGGGCATAGGCGTTGTCCGCCTTGCGGAAACGGGCGGATGACGCGCGCTCCTGAGTTTTCGAGGAGCCTTCCTGCTCCGCATCCTGGCCTGTTCCGGCGCGGAAACGTGAAAAAAAGGAACTCGCGGACGAGCTTTTGTCTTCTCCGGCCTGCGCATCCCCGCTTCCTCTGCCCCCGGCTGAATCCCTTGCTGCAAAAGACGATGCGCGGCCCTTGGCCGCTTCCTCTCTTTCAAGCGTCTGCCGCAAAAGCACATAGGCTTCATTCACGGCCTGAAAACGGCGCGCCGCATCGGGAGCCGGGTTCAAATCCGGATGCAGGGCAAACGCCAATCTCCGGTATGCGGATTTGACGTCGTCAAGCGTTGCGCCCTTGGGCAATTCCAAAATGCTGTAACACTCTTTTATTGTCACCGGACATCCTTTTCCAGGTGAGAATGTTTCATTATCGCGAAATTACGAAAAGCCACGCATATGCACGCCATCTAACTGCCACGCCCGGCGCTTGCCGGCATATTTTTTCATAAAAAAACACATAGCGCAATGTTCTTATCCGCTATTATATTATATGCCGTACGCCGTTTAAGCGCAACATCGGCAATCTGTTGCGGCTGAGCCCCATTTGTGGCAAAAGATTCCGTTGTCGCAAGGCGCTTTTTCCTTCATCAAGACTTCCCTTGCTGTCCCAACGCCATACCTTATTCAGAGAAAAAACGGCGCGGCAAAGGACAAACCCGGCGAAGCCTTCCAGCGTCTCTTTCCAGGGGAAAGGATTCCGACAGATCTTGCCCCCCGGCGCCAAAAGCGCCGGCAAAGAAAGCGGCTTTGCGGATTGAAATATAACCTATTTGGAGACTTCAATGCAGCCTTTGGAACGAATTCCCTATTCTGAACTTTCTCTCCGGCATGCGCTTTTGCGCGACGCGCTTGCCGAAACATGCCCTTCCGCTCAGGGCATCCTGGTTTTTTCCCGCATTTCCATCTACTGGCTTGCCGGAACCATGTGCGACGGCCTGTTTTGGCTGCCCATGGAAGGCGAACCCGTGCTCATGGTGCGGCGCTCGGTTCCCCGGGCAGAACTTGAAAGCGACATTCCCCATATTTTCCCATATCGGAGCTTTTCGGAAATATCCAAGCTCGCAGAGCGTGCCCAAAGTCCTTTGCCGGAAAAAATCGCCATGGACATGAGCGGCTTGAGTCATGATCTTGGGCTTTCCCTAAGCAAACGTCTCTCCCATGTCGAGTTTCTGCCCGGCGACCAGGCGATTGCCCGCGCACGAGCCATAAAAACGCCTCTTGAAATGAACCGGATGCGTGAAACAGGCGAAGCCCACCGCGCCGCGATGTGCGAGCTCTTTCCCCGAAACATTCATCCCGGCATGAATGAACGCGAAATGTCCATCATCCTGGCCAACCTCTGTTTCGGTCTTGGCCATTGCGGCATTTTACGCACCTGCTGTCCGACAAACGAAGTGTTCATCTGCGGCGTGGCCGCGGGCGAAAACTCCAATTATCCCTCTCACTTCAACGGTCCTATGGGACAGGCCGGCTCGCACCCCGCGGCGCCTGTCTTCGGAAACGTCCGCAAGATATGGAAGCCGGGCGAATCGCTTATGGCGGATATGGCTTTCAGCATAACAGGCTATAATACGGACAAAACCGTCACCTACTGGGGCGGACCCGCCGACTCCATACCTGACGCCGTCAACAAGGCGCATGAGTTTTGCATAAAGCTGCAAAACATGGCCGCCGCCCGGCTCAGACCTGGCGCGATTCCCAGCGATATCTGGCACGAAACACTGGATATGGTGCGCTCCGCCGATTATGAGGACGGATTTATGGGGCTTGGCAGAAGCAAAGTTCCCTTCCTTGGGCACGGCATCGGCCTGTGCATCGACGAATACCCGGTCATTGCCGAGCGCTTCGACTCCCCGCTCAAAGCCGGCATGGCCATTGCCCTTGAGCCGAAGATCAGCCTGCCTGGAGTAGGTATGGTCGGCGTGGAAAACACCTACCTGATCAGGGATGGGGAGCCGGAATGCATAACCGCCCATCCTGACGATGATTTCGGGATTATCTCTGTGCCCCTGCGCGCCTGAGGCCGCAAATAAAAAGATAAGGCGGTTGCCCGCCGCATAACCAAAAGAGCCGCCCCTTTTCATTAACGGGCGGCTTTTTTATGCGCGGCAACGACCTTTCCGGCCACATCCCACGTTTAATGAAGAATCGTTGCCAGGGCTTCTTCCAGAGCGCTTTTTCCAAACATGTCGCGCAGGACAAGCGGTCTGTTTTTTTCCGCGCCCAACGGAAAGAGCGCCACAACCGGGATGCTTGAACTGCCCAGATGCGCCAGAAGCGCCTGTCCGGCCGGATTGTCCTGCGAAAGGTCCACACGCACCAAGCGCAGCCCATAGCGTTTCTGCCACGCCGCCAGGTTGGCCTCTGTCAGCACGCCGCGCTCAAGAAGCTTGCAGTTGGGGCACCAGTCCGCTGTAAAATCCACCAGAAACGGCGCCTTTCCCAAAGACGCGCCAAACTCCGCAGCCTGAAAGGTTTCCCAGCGCACGGTCCGGGACGGCGATTCCAAGCCGCTCGCCAGAAACAGCAAAATTCCAAGCGCCGCAATGGCGCCCCACAGTTCCTTCCAACGCGGCGCAAGGCTGGAATCAGCGGATTGAAGCGCTTTTCCCTTCGCCAGCGCGGCCCATGCTTTTTTCCGGAAGGAGAGATTCGGCTGTTCGAAAAATGCGGCCCCGAGCCGAAAACGGCCCCACAAGCCAAGCAGAGGAACGCATCCAAGCATGACAGCCGCGGCCGGAATCCGCCATGCGCCGGGAAGCAGCAAAAACAAATAGCCGCAGGTGGCGAGCAAAAAAAACGCCACGATTTTTCCCACAATGCGCAGCCACGGGCCCGGTTTGGGAAACCGTGCGGCCAACCCCGGCCAGAGGGCCAGCAAAAGGTACGGCAAGGCCATGCCCACGCCGACGCTCATAAAAACAATCCCGCTGAGCAAAGGCGGCTGGCGAAAGGCGTAGCCAAGCACTCCGCCAAGCAGCGGGCCGCTGCAGGGCGTGGCCAGAATGGTTGCCAAAAAACCGGCCGCAAACGCCGCGTGCGCCCCCTCTTTCCGTTCCGCTCCGGACTGGCCAAACTGCAACAATGGCAAGGAATACAGGCCAAATAGGCTCAGCGAAAGAATGAAGACCAGGGCCAGCATGGCCGCCACAAGCCACGGCTGTTGAAAAGCCTGTCCCCACATGCTGTTCCCGCCGCCAAGAATCAGAGACAGAAGCGCAAACCAGGCCAGAATCCCGATGCTGAAAAAAATATTGTGCCGCCGGAAACGACGCACCCGTTCCGCGGCGTCCGCTGTGCCGGCGGCCGCGGCAAACGCGCTCAACTTCAGGGTAATGACCGGAAGCACGCACGGCATTATATTCAAAATGGCGCCGGCGCACAGGCCAAGCAGCATGGCCATGGCCAATCCGCGCACTTCCAGGCCGGGACGCAGGTAGCGGGGAACCAGCTCCCAGGACTCCACAAGCGTTACCGCCTCGTCCGCAGAGTCATCCGCACTTGCGCCGCCCTGGGCCGTTTCCGTCAAGGCCGTCCCGGACGCCTGCGTTTCAGGCATGAAACCGGGTTCCCCTCGCCCAGCCTCCTCCGCACTGCGCAGATCTTGAAGCGCAGGCCACCAGGGTTGTTCTTCGGCGCGCGGCAAGGCCGCGTATTCTTTCTGGTCCATGCGGTCTATTGTCCATTTCCTGCGAACCGGCTGGCAACGTTCGCTGGAACAAAGCAGCATGGACAACTGAAGCGTCGCCCCGGAATTTGCGCTTTCCAGCAGGACAAAAACCGGCGTCCTCTCCGAATGCATGGCAAGAGACAACGACGGCTCCAAGGGGTCAGGCTTCAGCGTTCCCGGCATATGCCAAACCTGCGCACCAACGCCCGCGTCCGGCATGACGGTCAAAGTCAGGGGCAATCCGCCGCCTGAATCATGCGCGTATATGCTGTAGGGCGCTTTAGGCGTTATCCACAGAACAAGAATCTGCCCTTTTTCATCGTGGACCGCTGCCGTCTGAAAACGTTGCAGCTCATATATCGCGGGGTCGGACGCATGAGCCGCATACGCCACGCCCAGCCCCTTCCCCCAAAAAAGAACGCAGACCAGAAAGCATGTCGTTACAAAAACATATAATATATTGATTTTATATGACATTTTATAACCACATTTTTTTTGATTTTTATGCTTGACTTTCGAAGTCTTTCACCATAAATACCGTTCTCACGTCAAGCGCGGGCCATTAGCTCAATTGGTAGAGCAGTTGACTCTTAATCAATTGGTTCGGTGTTCGAGTCACCGATGGCCCACCAGGCAACACAAGACCTTATGGAGCATCTCCATAAGGTCTTTTTTATGCTGCCTGATTCGGCTCTGTTCTTTAGTCGGCTATACAGAAGGCAAAACATGCCCGGTCAATGCAGCGCCTCATACAGTGCGGCCGCGACCTGCGCGGTTGCGGCCCGCGCCGGCGCGGTTTCGGACAGGGCATTCAGCATCATAAAATCATGATGCGTGCCATTGTAGCGCACAGACGTCACGTTCACGCCGGCATCCATCAATTTTCTGGCGTACAGTTCCCCTTCATCGCGAAGCACGTCGTTTTCCGCGGTAACAATCAATGCGTCCGGCAGGCCGCTTAAATCCTCAAGCGTTCCCCGCAAAGGAGAAGCGGTTATCTGCGCCCGTTGCGCTTCATCCGGGGCATACGCGTCCCAGAACCATTGCATGGCCTTGCGCGTCAGCCATGGCCCCTCCGCAAACTCCTGGTAGGAAGCCGTATCGAAACAGGCGTCGGTCACAGGATACAAAAGCGCCTGAAAAGCAATATCCGGCCCTTTGCGTTCCTTGGCCAATATGGTCATGACCGTCGCCATGTTGCCGCCCACGCTGTCTCCCGCCACAGCGATCCGCTTAGGATTGACGCCGAACATGTCCGCATGGCGCGCCACATGAACCATGACCGCATAAGCCTGTTCAATAGGGACAGGATACTGCGCTTCGGGAGACGGCGTATAATTCGGAAAGATCACGGTTGCGTTCGCCGCGTTCGCCAGTTCCCGAACAAGTCTATCGTGCGTGTCCCTGTCTCCCAAAATCCAGCCGCCGCCATGGAAATAAAACAGCGCGGGCATGATTCCGGAACTGCCGGCGGGCCGCACTATCCGCACCGACACATTTTTGGTGGGACCAACAGGAAGCTCCACGTCCTGTATATCAGCCGGACGTTTGCGCGTCGGACCGGACTGAGCATCCAAAAGCACTTTGCGCGCCTTGACCGGCGGCAACGTATATAAGGGCGGCAAATGTTGCCTGGCAAGCGCATCCACAAATACCTGGGTATCGCGAGTCAAATGCGGTGGTTTGGAAAAAGAGGCCGTCATATGTTCAACTCCTTGACCGGCATTGCACCGTTTGCATCCAGGGGCGCGAAACAGGATATTCTAAACATATACTTAAATTTCAATGTATTATTACATACCACACTCGCGAAGTCTGAGCAATGCCCTACCAAAAAAGAAAGATGTATTTGAGAAGAAAATCAAAAACCTGCCAGATGCCGTTTAAGCAACTTTGAAGGGAAAAAATATTTCGCAGGTTATTGTTAATGAAAAGTTTTTGGCAAAAATACACCAAAACGCTTTTTGAAAAATGTAGTTAAGGCAAGGCAATGGGTTGTTTTTTCAAAGCAATATGCGTAGCTAAAAACAATCATATTCCATAAAAAACCCCATTCCCTCAACCAGAAAAGGAGTCTTCTATTATGAAAAGAATGATTCTTATACTTCTAGTTGTTCTGGCCAGTCTTTCCTGCGCAGGATGTCCCGGACCGCATAACAGACCCGCACCTCCCGCCGGGCCTCGATATAAAACGCCTCCCCCGCCAAAAGCGCCTCCGCGAGCCCATCCGCAGCCAAACCGCCACAACCCGCGACCGAACCACGCAGGCGGTCCGGACTTTCCGGGAAACCCTGGACCGCCAAGACGGTAATTTGCGCCATGCTGTCCCTCTTCCTTGCGCTGAGGGAGTGCCTGCCGGCAGCGGCTATTTACAAGCCGCGCCGCAGGCTGTTTCAGCAAGGCTGCATAAAAAGCGCCAAACACCCCCCATATGGCGAATGACGCTGATATGAATCAAACGCTTGTTTCCGCAAGATCCCGCTATCTTTTCACAGGCTGCCCCGGCATGCCTTGCCGCTTGGCGCGTACGCAAAAAGCAACCATTCCAGTTGCAGCGCGCCGCATATCCCCCGCCTTGCGCAAAAAAATACATGGTGCGCTTCATCATTTTATTTTTCAGTGATGCCCCGCCCCATCCAATATTTGATTGACACATGCCTTTTCAGGAAAAAGACGCATGCCGGAATCTATTCCGGCAAAGCAAGGCCGCCGGAAAGCATGTTTGCGCGCATTGACAGCGCACTATGGCTTGTTTACGATAATCAGCTTGTAAAGCTGAAAAGTTCCTGCCCCTGACTGCCCATCCGGACAGCGTGTTGAAGAGAAAAAGCAAAATCGTATTGCATGCTTAAAAACGTTGCGGCAAAGGATATCATATGGCCAAAAAAATCTACGTCTGCTACGATCATGAAAATGACGAACAGTATAGAAACAAACTTGAGGAATGGGATACGGCCAAAGAATTCGAATTTACGTCCAAACTTTCGACAGATGACGGGAACCCCGCATCCGGCGGCATGTACAGCGAAGCATGCCGCAAAAAAATACGCGACAAAATCGCCGAAGCAGCCTGTGTTTTGTGCCTTATAGGAAAAAACACGCGAAATTCGGAATGGGTGAAATGGGAAATTGATGAAGCGGTAAAACAGAAAAAAAAGATCATTGTCACGAAAACAGAACCTTTGAATACGCCGCCAAGCTGTTTTCTGCACCCCAAAACACTCTGGGCCAAACCCTTCACTTTTGAAGGCATCAAGGAAGCCATAGCGCGTCCCGGAAGATGGGCTTAAAGTCTATAGAAAAAACGCGCAACCATCCAAAAATGTTTTCATCGGATACAATTTTGTGCATAATTCCAATGCATCTAAAAAAATAAGACACTGCCTATAAGGATACATCATGAATACAGAACAGGAAAAAACGACTGAAACCCCCAAAAAACTGACGCGTGAAGAGGCGGTAAAAGCTGCATGCATTCTTTTTGAACTCAACACCAAGGAAAACGACATTCTCGAATTTGCTGAAAAAGCGGGCATTACCTTTGAAAAGGAGTCAACACGGACGAAAGAATGCGTCTTAAATGAATGGTACGGCTTTGTTCATGCAGCCATAGTCTATGCGCTCTCCACAAAAGTTTCCAACGACGTCATGCTGGACTATCTGCGTTGCACGCATGATCTGCTGCAAAAAGTGGGGAAATATGACGATGTGGCTGTGGAAGCGTTTGTTGACGATACCTTTGCCGGCTACCTTACGCTTCTCATACAGGAGAAGCAGAAAGAATGCCCCAACCTTTTCTTCCAAAAAGTGCTTGGCGTTAAAGATATAACGACGCTTCCCTCAGAACGCGTGGCTTTTCTTGCGGGCATGATGGCCATAACCATTTGCGCCCTTCTGGATAAGATGGAAGAATACGAGTACACGGAAGAGCAATAAGGCGGCAACGCCCAAAAGGCGCTTTGCTTGACTACGCTTGGGAGGGGTTTCGCATCCCCTTCCAAACAAGTTCTCCATATTCCCCCAAAAGGGCGAAAGCGACATGCGGGCCGGCCTTTCGGCAGCCGTTGCCCGCTTTGCACAGCGTACGGACAACAACGGCGGTTTCCTCGTTTCGCCTGCCGTATAACGTCCTGCTGTCTTTTCCGAAAAGCTTCCCTGCATCGCAACAGCCAAAAGCAGGCATCTTGAGCGCTCAAATACCAAAGGACTTAAAATAAAAAAGGCACGTTTATCCATTTACGCTCAGATTTCGGCTTTTGACGCGAGTTTCCAGCCGTCAAAACAAATTGAACATTTTTCAAGGACAGACCGCTCAAAGGCGGCAAACGGTGGGACTAGACTGTGGCCTAACGGCCGCGCTGCAAAAGGCAGAAGGTGCAAAGCTTTCCCTCATGAACGGGGAAGACTCCCGCTCATTCGATGACGGACAGCTTCACACATGGCTTTTTTGTGCCTACGGAGCTGCCTAAACAAAAAGGCATAGGAAACCTTTCAACCGTTAAACAGCGCTTGAAACGCACATTTGACGCATTTTACGTATGCGCTATATGTAAGGAGATTCCCCCCACATATGCTACTTCTCTCCGTTTCCGCGATGGCATTGGACAGCGATTCACAGTTCCTGCTGAAAAAACAGGGCGTTCCAAGGCTTTCCATATTCTTGAAACTCAAAAACATCTGGATGACTTGGAAGATATCTATATCGCCGAACAAAGGCCGGCCGATCTTCGAGCCGGCGTTCCTGCACTTTCAGCGTGGTGAACTCATGAACTTGGACAAACAAGCGGCTAAACGCCCAGGCACGCGGAAAAAACATGTTTTTTCAGTGGCGCGCGGCATTTCAAGGTTCAAAATGCTCTAAAGATACGTCTGCCGCGCAACCCAGTCAGCCATATTTCTGACCATGTCGCAGGAATCGCTCCTGGCTTCTTCAATATACGGCCTGTAGCGTTCCTCATATTCATTGCACATTACGTTCAAAGCCATATTTTTGAAGCGCCAGACCTCGTCAGGCGCCACATACCAGAATTTGGGCTGTATGACGGCGCGCAGAGTATCGTCGTCCATACGCAGGATATCCTCCATGGCAAAGAGTTCGCTGAGTTCTTCCAGCCCGGGAAAATCCTTGTCCTCCGACCAGGCCCCTCTGTTGGCCGGGCAGATGTCTTGGCAAATGTCGCACCCGTAAAAACAGCGACCGATTTTGTCGTAATGCGCCTCAGCGGGCAGACATGGCCTGCGCGCCGACAAAAAGCAGGCGCAGGCGAGTATGTTGACATGGTAGGGTTGAATGGCTTTGGTGGGGCAGGCGTCAATGCAAAGCGAGCACTTTTCCGGGCATGGCTTTAAATCCGGATGATGCTTCAGTTCCAGGTCCCGGTCGATCAACCAGCCCTCAAGGTGCATCCACGAGCCTTTTGCCGTATACAGCAGATTATTTTTCCTGATAATGCCCAGGCCGGCCTTTACAGCAGCATGACGCAAGGCTGCGAGACCCCACTCCCTTTCCGTAAGCGCCTTGATGCCAAGGCCGCCCAAAGCGTCCTCAAACCTGTGACTGCATTTAAAACCTTCAGCCGCCTGGTCGCGCCTGTAGTCCGTCAGAAAAATCTTTGAGACGAACCCGTCGAACTTTTTTGGTATTTTTACATCACCGTACCACCATGCGCAGATCACCAGCGACTTCGCCCAAGGGTAGGCTTTTTCCACTTCGGCGTATGGCGCCAGATAGGTCATGGCTACTTCGCGGACATCCGGATACATTTCAATGCGGCGCTCCAATGCCTGAGCATAATCCCTGAGCTCGGCGATTTTAATGATGCCGCAATTCATATATCCACATTCTAATGCCTTATTATAAACCTGTTGTGCCAGCTGTATACTCATTGTGGATCTCCTTCGAAAAATTTTGAAATTGACGCTGAAGCAAAAGAGATAAGATGGAAGAATATGAGTACACGGAAGAATAGCGCCGTCTTTCGATTCCGAAGTTGAAAGGCATCGACAGGATTATAGGCGCTTACGCCACCGACACTTTTTTGCTTCACTGCGGGCCGACGGTCGTTCCCCTTACAGACGACGCGGCCTGTCCGGTCCATGCATTTTCCGGCGCGTTCCGCGCTATCCTTCCCCACATTTCATGGCTGAGTATTTTTTATGGAATAAAGAGGCAATACGCAAATTATGAACAACGCAAATCCTTGGACTGAAATACCGCTTTCTGATTACGAAAATTATATGCAGCCTGATTCCGGATAACGTATAGAAAGTTTCGCGCATTTGAAAATGGAAGCTGTCTGCCAGGCAGGTTGGGATTTATTTGCGGGCACCAAGCCTGCAAGGAGCATTATAGCTGAAAAGTAACGGCAAGCAGGGGAAAAGGCAAGCCCCCGTCATCAAGACAGATGGGCGTCGACTGCGTGCCCATATTTCCGAAATAGTCGTCCGCCAGAGCATGGAAGAGGCGTTAAACTGCTTGCCGGATGCGGAAGCTGGCGCATTGTGCAAGGCCAGCGGCTACGAACGCAACGCAGAACGGGCAAGCACACGGTCCGGATACTATGAGCGGGGAGCTGAGCCAACAGCAGAACAGGTTCGGCTCAAAATTCCAAAGCTGCGCCATATTCCCTTTGAAACGGCCCTCATTGAACGTTATCGCCGCGGGGAAGGCTCTGTGGAGGAAACGCCTGGAAATGTAGCTGGCAGACATATCCATCCGCAAGGTCAAGGATATTGCCGAGGCGCTCTGGGGGAAAGACTGCTGTTTTTGGTCTGCTGAAGCGAAACGGGAGTGTCTATACAGCCATAATTCCTGATGCACGCCAGAAGCTCTTCCGCCCATCATCAAAGAGCAGATTGAGCGCGACAGTACTGTTTATATTATACGAATACATGCTCAGAATATAATATATTAAACGCCAGTGCATTTTATCATCATCGAATCAATCATTCGCAGAAATTTTCCGAACAGGCAACTCATATTAATGGAATAAAAAATTTTTGGAGCCAAACAAAGAGACATCTGCACTGATTTAACGACATCAAGCCAGGACATTTTTATTGGTTTCTGAAGGAGTGCGAACGGCTCTTCAATGATGGCGACCATAAAAGTCTTCTAAGCGAGCTAACTTCTTGGGTAAAGAAGGAAAAACGCTAGCCTTGACCAGGACAGCCCCAATTCCATTATCTCAAGCAATTAACTATATGTCGGCAATCGCTTTACAAAAAAACATTTTTTGCATATAGACAATGAGGTTATTTTGGCTAAGGGAAATTGGCCAGGATAGCTTATGTATGAGAGCCCATGCCCCACATTCAGCTGTCAAGAAAATGATCGCATATGACCTCCTCTGAGTTCGAGAGCAAACAGATGCCAGACACAGGCGCTGAAGTCCGCGTAGGTGTGGTCATCCTCAATTACAACGGATGGCAGGACACAATAGCCTGCGCGGAATCCGTATTGGGCAGCGTGCCGCCTCCCGCTTGGCTGATTATTGTGGACAACGCCTCAACCAATGACAGTTTGCGCTGGTTGCGCCATTGGGCTGCCGGACGCATGGACTTTGCCCTGCCTGAAATGGGCACGCCCAAACCATGCCCCAAGCCGCTGCCGATACGAGAACTTGATGAAGATGTGGCCTCGCAGGCTGCATCTGCGCCTCTGACATTGCTGCGCCGCAAAAGCAACACGGGCTATGCGGCAGGCAACAACGCAGGAATCCGACTGCTCATGTCCTGGGGTGCGGACGCCGTGTGGATTCTCAACAACGACACAGTGGTGGATAAAAATGCTTTGGGCGCCATGAGACGGCGGCTTTTTGCCAAGCGCCGCCCCGGTCTGTGCGGTTCGCTCGTCTGCTACCAGGACAGCGGACTGGTGCAATGCCGTGCGGGCGGACGCACCAATCCGTGGACAGGACTCTCTGTCCTTGACGGGAACAAGGAGACCGTGTCTCAGGCGGCGGAGACGGACGCGGCAGAAGTAGAGGCTCGCCTTGACTTTATTTACGGAGCCAGCATCATGGCCAGTCGTGACTTCATAGAGCAGGTGGGCCTTATGGACGAACGATATTTTCTCTATTGCGAGGAGCAGGACTGGGTTTACAGCGCCAAAGGACGATTTGACTTGGCCTACGCTCCGGACGCTCTGGTCTGGCACAAGGAAGGCGCCTGCACGGGCTTCTCTCACGCCAAATTTAATGCCCGCCGCCTGATATCGCTGACAAGAAGCCGCCTGCTGCTTACGGCCAAGCATGTGCCGCTGGCCCTGCCCTCAGTCTGCCTGAGCATTGTCTATGCTGCGGTTCGCATGGCCTGGCGGCGTCTGGGCGGCCGGCGTGCCATTCCGGCCACAGCAGCCAAGAGCACCGGGCGCTAAGGAGCAATATGAAAATTCTCATTTTAGGCGCTTCAGGCATGCTGGGGCATATGCTTTTCAGCGAACTCTTGCGCCGTGGTCTGGATGTTTATGGAAGCGTGCGGCGCGTTTTTCCCTGTCGTGAGGCATGGCAGAGGCGGTTGCTGTCCGGACTGGACGCTTGCAACATGGGGACTATCCGCCAGGTGCTGGATGAGGTCAAGCCAGACGTCTGCGTCAATGCGGTAGGGCTTATCCGCCAGATCCCGGAAGGACGCCAAACTCTGCCCTGCCTGCTGATCAACTCCGTTCTGCCCTGGCAGCTGCTGGAGTTGTGCCGTCCGCGTCATATCCGCCTTATCCACTACAGCACCGACTGCGTTTTCGACGGACAGAAAGGCAGCCCCTATGTGGAGGATGACCCCCCCACCGCCACGGATATCTACGGACGTACCAAGTCGCTCGGCGAGGTACGCGACGAAAATGCGCTGACGCTTCGTACATCTCTGCTAGGCCCTGAACTGCGGGGCAAACACTCGCTGCTGGAATGGTTTCTGGCGCAGCAGGGGCCGATCAACGGCTATACGGATGCGCTCTTTACCGGGCTGCCGACGTCTGAACATGCCAGGATACTGGCGGACTATGTCTTGCCGCACACGGAGTTGAACGGACTGTATCAGGTCAGCGCGCAGCCCATCTCCAAGCATGATCTGCTCTGCCTCATCAATAAGACCTACAAAAAGGGAATACAGATCTTGCCGCACGCGGGAATTGGGGAGGACAAACGCCTCTCCTGCGCCGCTTTTTCCCGGGCCACCGGCTATACGGCGCCCGCATGGCCGGATTTGATCGCCGAAATGCACACCGCGCACGAAAAAAATCTCATCGACTTTGCCTCACAGGAAGGAAAGCAAGCATGAACAAAGTATTTCAGGACAAGAGCGTTCTTGTTACCGGCGGCACTGGCTCCCTGGGCAAAACGCTGACACGGCAACTGCTGGCCGGAACCTACGGTCTGCCGCGCAAGATCGTGATTTTTTCCCGGGATGAAGCCAAACAGCATTTTATACGCGTGGCCTATTCCACGGTAAAAAAACCTACGGACGAAGTCATTTACGATAATTTCCGCCGCCTGCTCTCCTTTCGGATAGGCGATGTGCGCAATTATGACTCCATTTGCGGCGCACTGCGCGATATCGATATCGTCATCAACGCCGCTGCGCTCAAGCAGGTACCTTCCTGCGAGTACTTCGTCAACGAAGCCTGCAAAACCAATATTACCGGGGCGTCCAACATTGTACGCGCCATTGAGGAACTGCGTCTGCCTGTGGAAACCGTGGTTGGCGTTACGACGGACAAGGCCTGCCTGCCGGTCAATGCCATGGGCATGACCAAGGCCCTGCAGGAACGCATGTTCATTGCGGGAAACATCAGCTGCCCGCAAACGCGCTTTATCTGCGCGCGGTACGGAAATGTCCTGGCTTCGCGCGGCTCCGTCATTCCGCTGTTTCACGAGCAGATCCAAAACGGCGGTCCGCTGACTATCACCACGCCGGACATGACCCGCTTTCTTCTTCCGCTTTCCTATGCTGTGACCACCATCGCCACTGCCATCAAGCAGGCCTACCCCGGTGAAACGTATATCCCCAAGATCCCGGCGGCCCGCATCGTGGATGTGGCCCGTGCCCTCATAGGGAACAGAGACATTGAGATGCGGATCATCGGCATACGTCCCGGCGAAAAGATTCATGAGCTCATGATTTCGCCGGAAGAAGGGGTGCGCGCCTATGACCGGGGCGACTTTTTCGCCGTTGCCCCCATGCTGCCGGAACTGCGCCGGGAAGAAACGCAGGCGCCGCGCAACTGCGCGTATGGCTCCAATGACAGCGTCATGACGTATGAGGAGACTGTAGCTCTGCTGCAAAAATACAAGCTCATGCCCGGCGACGACCGCAGCGGCGTGGACGAGGAAATGTTGGCATGAAAATCATGACCGTAATGGGCGCCCGCCCGGAGATCATCCGCCTGTCGCGCGTCATAGACAGGCTGGATGCGCTCTGCGAGCATGTGCTGGTTTTTACGGGGCAGAATTACGACCCCGCGCTTTCCACTCTGTTTTTCGAACAGCTGAAGGTACGCCGTCCCGACTACAGCCTGCACACCCGGGCGGACAGCACCTGGGCGCAGATAGGCAATATTTTGGCGCAAACGGATGCGCTGCTTGCAAGAGAAAAGCCGCAACGGTTTCTCGTGCTGGGCGACACCAATTCGGCCCTTACGGCCCAGTGCGCCAAGCGGCGCGGCGTCACAGTCTATCATATGGAGGCGGGCAATCGCTGCTTTGACGACCGCGTCCCCGAAGAGGTGAATCGCCGGGTCATCGACCACGCTTCCGATGTGCTCCTGCCCTATACCAACCGCAGCCGGGATCACCTGCTGCGCGAGGGCATTCACCCCAGCCGCATCTATGTGACGGGCAATCCGATCAAGGAAGTCATGGACTTCTACGCCCCGCAGATCGACGCCAGCGACATATTGCAACGGCTCGGCGTGGAGCAAGGCAAGTACTTCCTGATCACGCTGCACCGGGCCGAAAATGTGGATGTGCCCGCGCGGCTGCGCTCGTTCATGGCGGCTTTTGCCGCTATCCACACGAAATACGATCTGCCTGTGCTGCTTTCCCTGCATCCGCATACCCGCGCACGCCTGGAAGAGGCGGGACATATCGCGGGAGCGGGCATCCGCCTGCTCGATCCGCCCGGCTTCTTCGACTTCGTGCACCTGGAAAAGCACGCCACTGCCCTGCTCTCGGACAGCGGAACCGTGCAGGAGGAAGGCTGCATCCTCGGCAAACCAACGGTTACCCTGCGCGATGTGACGGAACGGCCGGAAACGCTGGAATGCGGTTCCAATATCCTGAGCGGATGTTGCCCGGATGCTATCCTGCGCTGTCTTGCGCTTGTACTGGGCCGGAAAGAAGCCTGGGCAGCGCCTGCGGAGTACCGGCAAACGGACGTCAGCCTCACCGTAACCAACATCGTTCTGGGAAACAGAAATGAAGTGGCAAAATAGAGGCCATGAATTTGACGAAATCGGCTCTATCTTCCAGGCGAACAGACAAATTTATGTCTACGGAATGGAGCATGACGCACAGGCCATCGCCGCACAACTTGCTTTTCTTGGAGAAGAAGTACGTACACTTACCCCTCTTCCGGGTCGTGGCTCAGGACTGAAAAAAATCTCAACGCTTGCCAACTGGCTGCGAAGGCCGGAGCGACAGGGCAAGGAGTGCATAACGGGCAATTCACAGGGCAAGATTGTTCTCCTGCCGGAAAGCTATGCCAGGGACAAAGCTATTATAACGGAGCTCAGCAAGATTGGCTTTAAACTTAATCAAACGTTGTTTCAGGCAGACAGATTTCTTCGTACATATCTTCCAATTTATGCACTGTACGTCAAAAATCTGGTCTACTTTCCTGACATATCCTTTATTCCCAGTACAAAATGCAATCTCAACTGCAAGTGCTGCCTGAACTTTACCCCCTACCTGAAAAAAATGGAGGATGAACCTGTTGCACGTTTAAAACAGGAAGTCGATCTGTTTTTTTCAAAAGTAGATTATATAGGCATGTTCCATATATCCGGGGGAGAGCCCCTGCTCTATCCCCACCTTGGCGAATTGCTAACTTACATCGGCACGAAATATCGCCAGCAAATCTATGATCTTGCCGTCACGACCAACGGGACACGGAATATTTTCGACGGTCTGCTTGATATATTCGGCAAGTATCATATTTCGGTTATTTGTGATGATTATACACGCACGCTTCCACAATATAAAGTTACGTTAAAAAAACTCATATCAGATTTGAAGAACAAGAATATATGCCACAGGGTCAATAAGGTACGCAGATGGATTGATTTGGCGCCGGACATTACTGACAACTCAGGAATGTCTGAGGATGATCTGATTCGTTTCTGCAACGCCTGCGCCGTTCCCTGGAGGGAATACCACTCAGGGAGACTGTATGCCTGCAACTACGCTCACTATGCGGAAAAAGCCGGTCTGGGCACATGTGACGCCACAGAGTATCTGGACTTTACAACGCTCTCCCGGGAACAGGCCAGGGAGCTGATTGAGTTTAGAGCGGGCTTTACGGAAAAAGGTTATATGGAATTTTGCAAACATTGCGCCGGGTTTAACAATAATCCTTACAGACGCGTTCCCGCCGAGCAGGCGACAAGGAAAGGATAGATCATGAATATCAAGCAAACCATCAAGCAAGTGCTTCCCACCCCTGTCAAGGACTGGCTGCGCCCCTACAAAATAAAGCTGGACCAGTTGCGCACACCGACAAGTCTTGGTGGCGGAACACATATGGGGCCCAGCACGGAACTGGTATGCAAGATGCGGGCATTTTCA
>CALUUT010000008.1 GCA_944324045.1 uncultured Desulfovibrionaceae bacterium
CCAACGCATCCGCGATATACCCAAGCAGCGGAGAACGTCCCCACAAAGCCTCCGCCGCGCCGGCGACCGTCTCTTCCAGCCAGACAACGGCGCACCCTTGCCCTTCGGCCTGCAAAACAAGAGCGTGAAGCCCGGCGAGCCAGTCGCGCCAGAGTTCTGCAATCCAGCCGGCAAGCTCTTCGTCAAGCTCCATATGGATATGGTCCGCGAATTTTTTCAGATCCAGCGTCGGAGTCAACGCATAACGCCGTATCATGAGCCGCCCCGCCTCCTTATTATATCTGCCCCGGACGCACCGCAGTCGCCGCAAAAGGGCATGTTATGGGTTTACTTGAACAGATTGCTAACATATACTGAACAACGGAACAGGAGGCAGCCATGGATGTTCCGGAAAAACAAGCGTATATAATGGAATTTCCGCCGTTTGACGCCTGGCGGGGCATTCCGGATGAAGTACGGCCGCCAAAAGACATTGAGGAAGCGATCAAACGCTCCATTGCGGAAATAAAAGAAAAGCACCAGGCGAAACTTGTCAAGGATTCTCGTGAAATGCTCCGTCTGGGGCAGAGATTTTCCGCGCAGGAAAATATCCGGCATCATCCCATGGCAAACGTGTATGATCTGCGCGGCCGGGTGCTCATGGCGCAAACATAACAACGCGCGGTCCTGTCTTTTTTACGAGGATACCCATGAAAAACACCCTGGACAAGGTGCAATTGCCCTTGCGCATCCGGTATAACTATGAAGAAGCCCCCAATGCGGCCCTGAATTACGCCCATGGCGTTTGGGGCGGCATCAACCAGCAAGGCGAGATAGAAATGAACTTCTATCTTGAAAGCGACACAATGCCCAAGTACTCGGAACGGCTGATCGAGCCGGATGGCTCCTATGGCCAGGAAGAATGCCCGTCGGACGAATCCGTCAAAATGATAACGCGGCGCATCCACACGAGAGTTCTTTTCAACTATCACACGGCAAAGGCCATTCTTGAATGGTTGGAAGAACGCATTGAAGCGATGGAAATGGAAGGGGACATGTTCATGAACGAAAGCGGCCTTGAGCAATAGCGGCATGTATGCCGCCGCAGGGCGCGCGTCTTTTTTTTACAAAACGGATGCCGCAAACGGGCGGCGCGCATCCCGCCCTGCGGCAGAAAAAACGGGGCGCGCCCTTTTTTCCCATCAGGGAAAAAACCGGCGGCCAAGACGGCCGGGCACTCTCCCGGACAAGGGCGCAAGGAGCGAGGGCGCGAACTTTCCGGCTACAGGAAGATATATCAGCGCAAAAACAATTCCGCCCACTGCCAGCGTGCAGAAACTCCCGACAAGAGGCGTCGCGTCAAGCCATTTTTCCACTCCCAGCATGACCGGCGCGCTTACGCAAAGCGCCGGCGCCGTACAGGCAAGGGCTTTGCAGAAATGCGCGCCCATGCCGGCCAACGCGCCCTGGCCATATCGCGAACGCCACCGCCAGCCAAGCAAAAACGCATAGGCCGCCACGCCGGCCGCTCCCGTCATGGCCACGCCGGCCGCTCCGTATTTTCGGGAAAGCAGCCAGTAAAGCGGAAGCATGAAAAGAGTCGCCACGGTTCCAACGAGCGCGGGCGTCAGCGTATTCTGCCGCGCGTAAAAAGCGCGGCCAAGCATCTGCTGAATGCCCCAGAAGGCCACGCTAAGCAGCATAAGCTGTAAAAGCGCGCCGGTTTCCAGAGCATTGGACACAGAAAAATCGCCCTGCTGATAAATGAGTCTGACCAGGGGCGCGGCCCCCAGAATCATCCACGCCGACAGGGGAATGAGCACGGAAAGCACGTTGCGCAGCGCGTTTTGCAATGTCTCGTCAAAGCGAATGTAGTCCTTACGGGCCATAAGTTCGGCTAAAAACGGAAAACTGGCCACGCCTGCGGCCTGCGCCACAACGCCCACCGGGACAAGCATCAGCCGGCGCGCGTAGTTCAGCATGCTTACGGCGCCGGCGCCGACCATGCTTCCAAAAACGCGATTGAACTGCTCGTCAAGGGCCACAAGAGACTGGCCCAGGGCAAGCGGCAAAGCAAGCCACAACAGTTTTTTAAGCAGGGGATGGTATAGCGTAAAACGTAAATGCAGCCCGCCTTCACAAACGGCGCAAAGAGGAAGGACGAAACTTCCCAAAAAGGCCCCTATCAGCACGCCCCAGCAAAACCCTTCCATCCCCGGACGTTCAAAAAAACGGGCGAACGCAAGCCCTGCGAGAATAATGCAACCGTTATAAATAAGCGGCGTCAGGGCGGGCACGGTGAACTGTTTGCGCAGATACAGCATTGCCGTCAGACAGGCGCCCGGCAAAAAACAAACCTGGGCCGGCAGGATAATCCGCATGAAAAGGGCGAGCCGGGCGCTTGCATGCGCATCAAACCCAGGCGCGGCGATTCGCGCAAAAGCGGCGGCCTTGACGAAAGCGATCAGACTGACCAGGGCTATGGCGATAACGACCCACCAGAATACCGCGGAAAAAAATTTCCAGCCGTCTTCTTCGTCTTTGGCGAAACATGCGGACAGAAGGGGAATAAGCGTAACGGAGAAATAGCCGCCGGCAAGAAGATAATTAATGAAATCCGGAATGACGAACGCCGCGAAATAAATGTCGGATTCGACTGACGCGCCGTGCGTATAGGAAATGACCTTGTCGCGGAACAGGCCCATGAAGCGGGACAGAAAAACAGAGCCGCCCATAAGCAGCGCCGCTATCCCCATGTGCTGGCGGCGGGTCAAAAAACTCATACGGACTCTTTTCCGGAAAAGACATCCACGCGGCTTCGCTTTATGCTTGCAGCGTGAATCCGTATGCGCAACATGACGGTTTTTTGCATGACATCGGAACTGATTTTCAGATTTTTTCCAGAGCCGCCCAGACCGTATTGGTCAAGAAGCACATCCATCGCATGCTTGCGCAATGTCTCATCCTCAAGGATTTCCGCTGTCCCTTCCATCAAGACACTGTCAAAATCCATGGCATACCGGCAGGCGAGCGCGCCGTCGCCCTTAAAGCCAAGCCCTCTTGTCAAAACGGCGTTCAGGCAGACTTTCGGATTTTTTTTCAAAATATCGAGCTTTCGGCCTTCAGGCGCGCAATGAACATAAAGAACGCCGGGCTCATGGCCAAAATTCACAGGCACAAGATACGGGCTTCCATCCTCCCCGCACATCGCCATGCTCACATATTCGACGCGGTCAAGGATGTCTGCCGCTTCATTCCAGTCGCAACCATGATGCGTCGCCAAGCGCTCTCCTCCCGACTTGAATGCGTGCCGTACGAGCCAAAGTGAAATGAAAAAACGCCGTTTCCACAATCACGAAATGTATGGCGCACTTTTATGCAGTATACTGCCAAAAAGCGACGCAGGCAAGCGCGCAAAAACGCATCAAATTCGCTTGAACCTCCAAAACTTTTGATTTACGGTGACGCTCTACAACAATTTCCGATCAGGAGCTTGGCATGAACATACGTTATGAGTTGTTGGCCCCGGCCGACAGAAAAAAACTTCCCAATTGCGTGTCCGACATGCCTTTTGGCGCGTTGCGCACCAATCACATGTTTCTCGTGGACTACCTAGACGGAGAATGGCGCGATGCCCGCATCGTGCCCTATGGCCCCATTCCCCTGATGCCCGGCGCCGTCGCTTTGCACTACGGACAGGCCATTTTTGAAGGCGCCAAAGCATTCCGCCATCCGGACGGCGAAATTTATCTCTGGCGCTTTGAAAAAAATGCTGAGCGAATCAATCACTCCGCCAGAAACATCTGCATGGCCGAAATACCGGAAGACATGCAGCAGGAAGCCGTGGAACGGCTCATCGACGTGGAGCGCGAATGGTGCCCGGTCGAGCCGGAATCGGCCCTGTATATCCGTCCGTTCATGTTTGGAACCCAGGATATTCTCGGCGTGCGCCCCAGCGACAGCTATACCTACTGCATTATGCTTTCGCCCTGCGGTCCCTATTACAAAGGCGGATTTTCGAAAAGCCTCGAATTGCTCATTACCTGCAAATACCACAGAGCCGTATCCGGCGGAACCGGCACCTCAAAGGTCGCGGGCAACTACGCGGCCTCCCTGCTCCCCGCTGAATATGCGCACAGCCAGGGAGCGGACCAGGTCTTGTATCTTGACTGCACGAATACCTATCTGGAAGAAGTGGGCACAATGAATCATTATCATGTGCTCAAAGATGGAACCTTTATCATTCCCGAATTTTCAGACAGCATTCTCAAGTCCATCACCTCATCCACGGTTCTTGAGCTGGCCGCCGCCGGGAAAGTCAAGGCGCGGCAGGAGCATATCCGCCTTGACAGCTTCATTGAAGGCGTCAAGTCAGGCGAAATCATCGAAGCCGGCGGACTCGGCACAGCCGCCGTGGTCAGCCCGGTCGGAAAATACATTCTTGAAGACGGGACCGTCGTCACGGTCGGCGATGGAAGAGTCGGAGAGCATACGCGAAACCTCTATGAGCTGTATAACGGCATGCAAACAGGAAAAATCCCAGCCCCGGCAGGCTGGCTGAAAAAGGTCGGCCGTTTTTAGAGATATAATGACGCCGTTTGCAGGCTTTTTTCCGTTTTTAACCATGCCCGTTTTTCGCGCCCCCTTTTTGAGCCGGAAAACCTCCGAATCTCAAAGAGATGCGCGAAAAACGGGCGTTACAGCAAAAATGCCCTGAAGCGCGCTTTTTACGCCTCTGCGCTCTTAAAAAAAAGACGCACAGCATTTCAAAGAAACGCCGCGTATCAGGAAAACTGAACAGCCACCTGATCTTCCTTATCCTGGCGCAGTCTGATTGAGCCTATCTTCCAGGCCGGCTGAGCCATGGCGTCCAGACGGCTTAAAACGTCAGCCTCATCGTCTTTGGAAACAATTAATATATAGCCGATGCCGCAGTTGAAAATTTCCAGCATTTCATCCCAGCCAAGCGCCCCCTGCTCCTTTATCCACTGAAAAACCGGCGGCATATCCCAGGCGCCGAATTCAATCTGCGCGACGACGCCGGCCGGAAGCACGCGCGGAATATTATGGTAAAAACCGCCGCCGGTTATGTGCACCATCCCCTTGATGGTCAGATCGCGCATCAGGCTTTTGACGACATCGGCATAAATGATGGTAGGCGCCATCAACACCTCGCACACGGTTTTATCCGTGCCCGGAAACGTATCGTCCCTGGAAAGCCCGCTTTGCCGCAAAAGCTTTCGGACCAAAGAATATCCGTTGGAATGAATCCCGGAAGACCCAAGGCCGATAACGACGTCGCCCACGCTGACCGACGAGCCGTCGACAATCGCATGATTGTCGACGATTCCCACGCAAAAACCGGCAAGGTCGTATTCCCCTTCAGGATACATGCTCGGCATTTCGGCTGTTTCTCCACCCAAAAGCGCGCAACCGGACCGGCGGCACCCTTCGGCGACGCCTGCGACGACTCTGGCCGCCGTTTCCACGTCAAGCTTTCCGGTCGCGAAATAATCCAGAAAAAACAATGGCCTTGCGCCCTGAACAATGATATCGTTCACGCTCATGGCCACAAGGTCGATGCCGACGGTGTCATGGCAGTCAAAGGCAAACGCAAGTTTGAGCTTGGTCCCCACTCCATCTGTGGAGGACACCAAGATCGGCTCTTTCATTCCGGACAAATCCGGCTTAAAAAGACCACCGAATCCCCCTATGTCCGACACGACGCCATTAATACTCGTGGACTTGACCATGGCTTTTATGCGGTCAACCAGCGCGTTGCCGGCATTGATATCTACCCCGGCTTCGGTATAAGCGCGGGAACGGTCAGAATTCATCCTGCACTCCTTGCTTTTGCATACGCTTTGAAAAGAGAACCATTTTAGTTCTTTGCCGGACTGAGCGCAAGAGGTGATTCATGAACAAAAAAATATTCTTCATCGCGCTTGCATGCGCAATTCAGCTTTTTTCATGCATGACATGCGCCCAAACAGCAATCGAATCAAGCGAGAACAGCGTCAGCATCCTGAAAAGCGAACCGGGAGAAGATGAAATCATGAGCGTTGAAAGCAAGAAGAATCCGGAAACCCAGGAAAACGCCCCGCCCATGGTCATCTACCCGGAAATAGCCCTGCCGTTGAACAATTACGGCCCTGGCGCTCCGCCTTACCCCTATCCGGAAGGCAAACCGCATCCTCGTCCCCAAAGGCGCTGATATGGCGGACTCCATCGCTCAGTTATGGGATTCAAAAGACCGCAATGCAGCGGCATGCCGCTTATGCCGGCATGCCTGCACGCTTTTGCCCGGACAATGGGGACTGTGCGGCGTACGGCATAATGTAAACGGCACGCTCTATACGACGACGGCGGACAGGGTCGCGGCAGCCAATCTTGATCCGGTTGAAAAAAAGCCTCTCTACCACTTCCTGCCCGGAACCCGCACCTTCTCAATCGGAACGGAAGGCTGCAACTTTGCCTGCGGATTCTGCCAGAATCATGCGCTTTCGCAAACCGTCAAGACCTCGCGCAGGATGAGCGCGGGAACCGCGGTCACGCCGGAAGGCATTGTGGAAGCGGCCGGCGGCTGCGGCGCGCGCAGTCTTTCCTACACCTATTCCGAACCGACCATTTTCTTTGAGCTCGTCAAGGGCTGCGCGGAGCAGGCTTTGCGGCGCGGATTAAAAAATATTCTGGTTTCCAATGGCTATGAGAGCAGGCCCTGTCTTGAGGCGCTTGGCCCGCTCATCCAGGCCGCGAATTTTGATTTAAAGGCCTTTTCCGATGCCTTTTATCAAAAAATCTGCAACGCCCGCCTTGCGCCGGTTCTTGATACGCTGCGCTTCGCCAAAAAACTGGGATGGTGGATTGAAATCACAACCCTGCTCATTCCCGCCGTCAATGACGCCCCAAAGGAACTTGACGGACTCTCCTCGTTTATCCGCGATGAACTTGGGGCGGATACCCCCTGGCATATTTCGCGATACAGACCGGAATATCTTTTTACTGTTCCGCCCACACAGACGGCCCGCCTTGAACAGGCGGCGGAGATCGGCAAGAAAAACGGATTGCGTCACGTCTACATCGGCAACGTGCCTGGGCACCCGCTCAATCATACCTATTGTTCCACATGCGGCGCATTGCTGGTCAAACGCGACGGGTACCATACGACGCTTCCAAAAAGCAAAATCTGCCCTGTATGCGCAACCGCGCTTCCAGGCGTAGGATGGCCGGAATGATCGTCATTTACACCGGAAACGGCAAAGGCAAAACATCCGCCTGCATCGGCCATGCCGTCAGGGCTGCGGGCCATGGCATTCCCGTCGCCTTTGGGCAGTTCATCAAACGATACGGCTGCGCAGGCGAACAAGCATTTCTCCATAATCTTCTCAAGACGCGATTCCATGCAAAAGGGAAAGGATTTCTTTTTAAGCGCCAAGAAGATATGGAGCAGCATCAAAAAGCCGCGCGAGAGCTTCTGGACTGGGCGTTGGACATGGTGAAGGAAGTCAAAATTCTGATTCTTGATGAAAGCCTCTACGCCCTGAACGCCGAACTTATTTCAAATGAAGACATAAAGCAGGTCATGGCGGCATGCGCTCAAAATGAAACGCATCTTGTCCTTTCCGGACGCTATGCGCCGGAATGGCTTATAGATGAAGCGGACACGGTCACGGAAATGCATCCTCTGAAACATGCCTTTTCCAAGGGCATTCCCGCCCAAAAGGGAATAGATTTCTAACCTTCCGCCTCAGCCTGAAATCGGGATTCCGGCCGGCAGAGGCGTATGCGCCGCGCCGCAGGCGGGTTCCTGTTTCAACGCGGATGTGCAAAAGCGCCTGTTCAGCATTCAAAAACCATGGCGGGGACAAACCACAGCCGCATCCGGAAAAAGTCCGGCGCCGCGGCCTTGCATATTCGCCAACTTTAGTCTATTACCTTGCGGATGGGCGTCGGAGAGTAGCGCAGCCTGGCAGCGCTCCTGCCTTGGGCGCAGGATGTCGCAGGTTCAAATCCTGTCTCTCCGACCATTAGCCGCTAAAAAAGGAACCGCAGATGCGGTTCCTTTTTCTTTTCCCAAAAACGGCACGAAACCATCAGCCTGTTTCAGCGCGCAAGCTTCTCAGCATCGCAACCAAGTACATATTGACGGGCGCAGCGGCAAACGCCTACAGTGACCATACGCGGTTCACCGCCAACCCTAAATAAGGAGAATCATTTATGCGCCTTGCCGCCATAACAATCCTTGTCTTCTGCCTTTTGACCATGCAGGCATGCGCCACAGTCAAAGCGTCCGGCACTCTGGAGCAGGGCATCGTCATTACAGGATAAATCATATGACTGCTCCATAACGCAAGAAACTCCATACTTTTTTCAACGCCCTGCGGCAACCTACTTTCCGGACTCTCCAAGATGCCGGAATATCCGGATGCGATTGAAAATCACCCAGCAAATAAGGGTCAGCACGCTCACAACCGCGGCAATGACGGCGCAACGGCTGATGAAGTCGAGCCATTGCAGCGAACACAAAAACATGGAGAAACTGCCGAAAAGCATTGTGCTGAAAAGAATCAGCGACGATACGGTTCCATTGTCCGTGTCCTGCTGGTGCATCATGAGCACAACCCCGAACGGCCTTAGCGAAAAACAGCAGAATGTGATGGGCGCAAACAAAAAGGCAAAGGCAAAAGGACTCATATGGCCAAAAAAGAATAAGCATATGCCGGCGCAGGCGACGATAATCGTGAATACCAGCATAAACTTGAAAGGCGGCAAATCCCGGAAAACACGCATATACAGCAATGGCGCAAGCATGCACATGAAGGCGTTGAATACGAAGAAATAGCTATATTGTTGCGCCGATAATTGGAAAAAGTCTATATAGATATAGGAAGAAGAGGCCAGAAAAGACATAAACGGCATGCTCATAAGGGAAAAAAGCAGCAAAAGAGAACGAAAACCCTTATTTTTTAAAACAACGCCGATACGTCCCCATGTTCTGAAAACAGAACCTTCATTTCTTACTTCCAGGGACTCCCGCAAAGAGAACGAAATAATAATCGCCAAAATGCCGCCAAACGCCAAAATATAGAACAAGCCCCGCCAGGAAAGAAAACCCAGAAGAAACGCGCCCAATACAGGGGCCACCATCGGCGCTATCATGGTTATGGTCTGAAGCCATGCCAGAACAGTCCCCATAGCCCGCCCGGTAAAGGAATCTTTCACGATAGCCATGGAAATGGAGATTGCCGCGCCCACGCCGACGGCCTGAAGCGCGCGCCCGACTATGAAAAGATAAATCGTCGGCGCCGCAATGCAAAAAAAGCTTGCGGCGCTGTAGAGTCCAAGTCCGGCCCACAAAATGGGCCTGCGGCCGAACCTGTCGCTTAACGGGCCCCATATTAATGTTGATATCCCGTAACACAACATATATCCGCTCAACGTCAAATTGACGATTTCAACCGGAGCGTTGAATCCTTCCACTAATTGCGGAAGCGCCGGCAAATATAGATCCGTAGACATGGGACCAAAGGCATTAAGAAAGGCAAGGAAGGCTATGAGCGCCTTTTGCCCGAAAATGCAGGGGCATGGTTTTTCAGATGTAAGAGTTGTGGTGCGAGACATTGATTCCTCCGTTATACGTCTGCTTTCTAACTATCAACCAGCATACTTTCTGAAAAACTGCCTTTTCTGCCAAAATATTGCAAGAACTCAAGGCCGGCAAAAATGAGCAGAAGTTAAAAAAATATAGATTATATCTATAACTACAGAAACGTGCTTTAGTCAATAAGCCCTATCTATAGTCAGCATAAACTACTTAAATAAAATATTAAAACAGGAAGGCATGTGAAATCAGAAATAGTATATGACTGTTATGAGTCTTCATATTCAGTTGAAATAATCGTCCCATCAGCCGCGTAATCCTCTCCAGAACTGAAATCAGCTGTTTTCTTGAGAATATGATGCAGCATTTCACGTAACTCGGAATATTGCCGTTCATCGATATCCTGCACAAGGTAACAGTCAAAATCCCTGAGCCTGCGGCACAGCTCCGGGATAATATTCCAGGCCTTTTCCGTCAGGTTAAGCTGGTATGCCCGCGAATCGTTGGGATCCACTTTTTTATCGACATATCCCATGGCTACCAGCTTGTTGACCGTTCGCGTCGCCATAGCCTTGGTGACCTTGATGAGCAGACTCAGTTGATACAAGTTTATATCCTTGCTTTTGGCAAGCTCCAGAATATAGGGATAGGTTGCGCTGCTTAAATCCAAATCCTGAAGGCGCAGATCTATCTGTCTTTGAATATTCCTGGAAAGATAAAAAACAAAACGCATGAGTTTCGGATGATACGGGACAATATGTTCTCTATCGGTATTCATGTTCCATCCATACGACAATTGTGATATGTGCTGCACTCTTCTTCATTATCCAGTATAGCCATAATTCTGTGAAGAACAATTTTTCGCCGGAAAAAGCATACCTGCCGGATGCCGCCCAATATACGTAAACTCGCTCGCACTTGCCATATAAAAACGTCCTAATTATGTATAATAGCTCTATTTTTAATGCATCCAGCGTGTGCGGCATCTCCTTCCAGGAAAATAGTTGACAGGTAAACAATGTTGTTGCTATACGAATTTTGCCGTTGCCATGTCAATAAAAAATCTGTGGATCCGCTCATGCACAAGGAAGGCTCGTATTCAGCAACACAGTGAATTCACAGAAAATTCCAGGAGGTTGGATTTGGAAAAGCATAAAAAACGAATAGGTCGGGCTGTGGTTGTGTCTGCATGGCTGGCCCTTTTCTGCCAGTTTGGATTTCGAGCCACGTTTGCGGTTTTGAAAACTCCAATGGCCCAGGACATGGGCTGGTCGCAGGCGGAAGTGTCGCTTGGATATTCCATTATGATGATAGGCTCCGCATTTATGGCCTTTGTGTGCGGCATCATCGCCGAACGTCACGGGGCCAAGGTGACATATCTTTTTGCCGCTGTGTTCGGCGGCCTTGGTTTTTGCGCTGCAAGCCGGGTGCAAAGTCTTTGGGCCTACTATCTCATCTTCGGCGTCATCACAGGATTGGGAACCGGAACCCTGTGGGCGACCGCCAGTTTCATGCTCCGAAGCTGGTTTGTCGGCCAGAGTTATGCAAAAATGTATGGCATCGCCTTTTCCGGCGCTCCGGTCGCGCAGGTGGCGCTCACGCAATTTGTCATGTTCTGCCTGGGCGGCGGAGACCCGAGCTTATGGCGCAGCGCGGTGTTCAATCTTGGAGCTCTCATTTTCGTGCTTCTGCTTGTTGCAGCCTTTTTGGGAAAGAAAACGCCCAAGTCTTATGACATGCAGCCCTTTGGCTCCACGGGAACGGAGCATCATCACCATGAAGCGCATGCCTGGACTCTGAAAGACGGCGCGAAGACATACGCATTCTGGGGACTGACCCTGACCTGGATGTTCGGCATCATCGCCGAATTTACGGTATGGACGCAAATCGTCAGTTATTGGGTGTCTGAACTTGATATGGCGCCGTCAAGAGCAGCCACTCTTTATGGATTCATTGGTTTTCTCGGCATCATTTTCATGCCCCTTTTGGGCTTTCTTGGAGACAAATTTACCGCGCGCTTCGACCTTGAAGCGCACGGACGCAAACGGCTCTGCCAGGCCGGCCTCATTGCGGGCATCCTTGCCTGCATCTGCCTTCTGGGGCAACCCGCCATACCTGCATCCTTGCGCTTCGTAGCGGGAATCTTCTCCTGCGCTCTTTTCGCCATATACTGGGGCATTTTCCCGGGCAGCGTCGTCGGCTACCTGGGCTCCGTCATCAATGGCGGCGGACTGGGGAGAATCCTTGGCCTGTGCATGTTCATCGCCATTGGCCTTGGCCCCGCCATAGGCGCGTACATGGGCGGTCTGCTCCGGGATATCGCCGGGAATTACACGGCAAGCATGATTTTCGCATTGGCCGCCTATGCGGTTGGCCTGATCATTGCAACCACCCTGCCTGTGGTCAATGAGCATCCGGCCTTAAAAAGGCTCCGGCCTGAATTTGAATAGATTTCAACGCTCCCGGGGCTGCCCCGGGAGCGTTGCAACGTCAAATTTTCCATCATCGCATTTTCACAAAAAACCATCCGCTTCTTTCCTTCTTCTCCCCTTTGCGCACAGCATCCAATCGCGCCGCGCAAAACGCCAAAAAACGCAATCTTTTCTCTTTTATTGTTATGTTGACGCAAAGAGCCTTTCATAAACCCGCTCTCATACGGCCAAGCGTTTCTCATCTTCACTGATCCAAGTCCATTTTCTGATTTTCCCGCCTCGCGACACTCTCTTGCGCTGCATGCCCCAATACAGTCCGCAGTAAATTCTTCACTGAAACTTCCTTTACATGTCAGAGCGATAGTAAAAAATGGACATTTTCAATTTAAATATAGTTATAAAAAATATAGTGTAAAAAATTTATTTTTACACTATAGAACATATATTCAGCATAGCGTACATTTCAATCTACAAATAGTAAATCAGAGAAATAGAGAATGGAGGCAGTTCCATGGCCATAAAACAGTGCGTCATATTCTTGATAATCATGGCGGTTGCCTGTTCAGGCTGCGCCAACTATAGCGGAAATACCTATTCCGGCAATGAAGCCCGCAGCGCTCAAGTGGTTAAACATGGCACAGTTGTTTCTGTAAAAGAAGTGAATATCGAAGAGTCAAGCGGCGGCATTCTCGGCGCCGCCGGCGGCGGCGTGGTCGGCGGCATACTGGGGAACATGATTGGGCACGGACGCGGAAGAACTCTGGCCACCCTTGCGGGAGCGCTTGGCGGCGTGGGGCTGGGCTATGCGGCCGGAAAAGCCGCAACAAATAAAAATGGACTGGAAATTACGGTGCGGCTTGACAACGGACAGGAAATATCAGTGGTGCAAGGCGCGGATCAGACCTTCGCCCCTGGAGAGGCTGTCCGCATCCTATACGGCGCAAACGGCGCGGCGCGCGTCACGCGTTGAATGCAGGCTCATGCGCTGTGTCCAGTATGTCTGGCGCCGCGCTCCATTGGCCGTTATACGCAAGCGCCGGAACCATACGCGGTTTCCGGCGTTCGGCTTCAAAAACATATCCCGTTGCAAATATGCCGCCCTAAGCGGATTTTGCGGCTTTCTTTGCTATATTCTTTTGCCAGAGCAAAAAATGCAGAATCGCCATGGTCCCGTGCCCTATGAAATATAGGGCAATAAGAATGACAATGGCTTTATGAAAGCTGAGAAAGCCTGAAGCGGATTGCGCCTGTAAAAAAACAGCAGCATACCATGCCGCTCCAGAGCCGGCCGCAAGAAACAACGCCCCCAATCCAAGCCCCTGCACCGCCGCCGCGAGACCGCCGGACCTTGGAGCCGCCAGCTTGAAACGCAACGTCGTTTTGACGTCTTTTTTTACTTGAGCGACGTCGCCCCACAAATAAGGAAAAAAATGTCTGGGGCCGTGTAGATTAAAACTGTATGCAATAAAAAACACACTGATAAAGAGCAGAATTATTCCCATTTCAATATGATATAGAAAAGAAAAATATGCAAAGACTCCGTCTGGAGCATTCTTTGACATGATAAAACTGCTTATAAACTGCAATACAACAAGTATGGCTGCAAGAGCATGCAGGCTTCTAAGGAACGGCGGTTGAAAAAAACCTAAAAACCTCCAAAATGATTTTATTTTATTCATTACAACTCCTCCAATATGCTTATTAAATGCGACATAGTATATCATTACTGAATAATTTTTCAATTCTTAATTGGTTTCTATCTATTGATATAATCACTCTAATTTTCTGCATTCAATGTTATATCGTCAATTTTTCTATAACTGAATTTACAATATGGGATATGCCGCTCCTTAAGCATATCTTGCCGCATGCGCGCTTGAAAGAAGTTGCCAATCCACCTAAAATGACTTCATAATCCTTTTTGCCCGGCTGCCGTCCGGGCGCTCTGTATGTTATACTTGCAACGCTTCGCCTTTCAAAAACATACAATACACAGAAAATACCTGCCTGAAGGAGGCATAATTCATGAACGTTTGGAAAGAAGGTAAAATCGGCTCTCTGCAAATCGGAAACCGTTTTGTGCATACAGCGACCGGCGAAGGATTGTGTACGGAAAAAGGAGAAGCGACGCCCAGGCTTCTTGAACGATATCGCTCTCTTGGGCGCTTGGGCGCAATCGGTCTTATCATAACCGGACATATGTATGTGGAAAAATCCGGCCGCATGCGCCCCGGCCAGACAGGAATCGATGACGACGCCCTTGTTCGGGGACTCGCGCAGGTGGTTCAGGCCGCAAAACAGGATGGCAGCAGAATTTTCGCCCAGCTTGCCCATGGCGGCATCATGACGATGCGGACCGTCACGGGAAAGGAAGCGCTGGGGCCCTCCAAAATGACCATCAACGGCTCAGACGACAATCGGGCGCTGTCTTTGCCGGAGATCCACGCTTTGATCCAAAGCTTTGCAGACGCCGCCAGAAGAGCGCGGGAGGCCGGATTTGACGGCGTGCAATTGCATGCGGCGCATGGATATGGCTTAAGTCAGTTCCTTTCGCCCTATTTCAACCGCCGCGAAGACGAATACGGCGGCCCGGTTGAAAACCGAACCCGCATCGTCACGCAGATACTGCATAAAATAAAAAGCGAAGCAGGGTGCGACTTCCCGGTCACGATAAAAATAAACAGCACGGATGCGCTTGCGGGCGGGATACGCCTGGAAGATGCGCTCCAATCCGCCAGACTGATGGAAGAAGCCGGCGCCGCGGGAATTGAGGTCAGCGGCGGATGCGCGCTGACCCAAGCGGAATCGGGACCAATGCGGCCGGTCAATCCCAAAACATTGAAAGGGGCCTGCTATTTCAGAGATGAAGCCCGTTTTTTCCAAAAACATATGCGCATCCCCGTCACGCTCGTCGGCGGCGTCCGCACGCTGGAGCAGGCTGAGGATATTATCTCTTCTGGCGATGCGGCGTTTGTGGGCATATGCCGGCCCCTTATACGGGAACCGGATTTGCTGATCCGCTGGCGGCAACGCATTGCCTCGCAAACCACATGCATTTCCTGCAACAGATGCCTGGCCCTGAGCCGCACTGGAACGGGCGTGTTTTGTCCGCACAAGCTTTAAGCCGCTCATTTTGAAACACCTGGCCGGAAAAGGCCGCGGCGCGCAATCCAAGCGCCGGCATGGCAATCCGCCCGGAAAAAATCCGCCGCTGAAGCGGCAATGGGGCATACGCCGCGGAACATGCCGCGCTTTCATCCTGCAAGGAGCTCTGCGGAAAAAGCATATGCGACGCGCCTTCTTACCGAATGACGACGCCCCAACCGTATTCTGCGCTAAAAAACACCATCCGTTCTAAGCAATGCCCCAAGCGGCCAACATTTTACACTATGGGACGCCATGAATCTCTTAAGCAACTTTCAGGAAAAAAACAGAAACTTCAATGCCCTGCTTCACAATCTGCCATTCTATTTATATATTATTAAATGCCTATTAGGCACAATCATATGTCATACTCTCTACAAACTTTTTCCCGACCACCAGTTTCAGTGGTCCATAGTTTCCGTTCTTCTTGTTCTTGCCCCTGACCCCACAGATTCGATGAAATTGTCCTTTGCCAGAATGAAAGCCAATATAACAGGCGCAAGCATCGGCCTGGCATACTTTCTATGTCCTTTCCCGCCTCTTCTTTCATTGTGCCTCGCCGTGCTGACGACCATTCTCGTCTGCTGGTACTTTGTCCTTGGAAACGCTTCCCGTTCCGCGCTTGCGGCGCTCATTATCGTTTTTATTCAGGAAAATGAGGACGGAACCTGGTCAATCGCTCTGGAACGCATGGGAAGCGTCATCGCGGGCTGCCTGGCGGCCCTGGTTCTGACCATGGTTTTCCATTATGTCGGCAAAATGCTTGCACGCAAAAAATAGCAGCACGACCGCGCATTTTTTGCAAGAACGACAGCGCAGCGGTCATTTCAAGGAAGGCGCATAGATGCCTCATATAGTATCGTAGCGGATGATTTTGCGGAGGCGAACGATGCCGGAATCCAGTTCACCCAGGCAAAAACCGGCTCCCCGCTGGTTCTCCCTGATCCTTCGCCCATGACCATTGCAACGCACGCCACTTGCCCATTCTGGCAATGGATTCGGACATACGCAATTGCAAGGCGGAAGAAAAACGCCACTCCCTAAAGAAACAGGAAGAAGAACGGGAAACGTTGGAACGGCGGCGGAAAGAGCGCCGGAAGACACACTCAGTCCGTATTGCAGCGCATGGATTTTCCATACTGAGCATTATCCGGTCTTTAAACAATAAGGCAGCAAAGCCCAAGAGGCGCTTTGCGTTTGGGAGGGGTGCGCATCCCCTCCCAGACGTTGCGCCCATCTGATGCCCCGCGAGAAAAGGCGCGGGGTGGGGCTATACGGCCTTTTAGCCTTCGGCCTCAAACCACAGAGGAAGATAGATGACGAAACGGGAGATATCGATATTATTACTATTCAGCTCACGCCGAAACAAATTCAGAAGTTCAACGGAGAAGCAAAAAACTTAAGCAATGGCATACGTTATCGTCCTCATCTGCGAGCAGGGTTGCGATGAAACACAAATCTTACTATCCTTTCTTGTATAAAAATTAATTATTTCAATTAGATATATAATTCAAAGCCATCGTTGACAGTAAAATGGAAGCAGAATATATTCCGACCAGTCGGTATTTTAAAAAATCGCATCCCCGCAATGCTTCGCAAAAGAAGCAGAAAAAAGTGGACATAGTGCAACCACAGTTCACGCTGAGACAAAGAATAAATGGAGGTCCTGCCTGTGAATATTGCTAATCAAAGCAGAAGGGAATCTATATTCAAATGATGAAATACAGAATATATACATACTTATATAAGAAGTAGACATTATTGCATCTGTAAATACAATAACTGATATAAAAATAATATTCTAATTAAAAATTAGACAAGATGAATATTGAGTTATATTTGAAACAGTACATATAACACTAAAATATCATAACATTATATCATTATCATTTATTTTTATACATATAATATGAAAATTATAACATGTTATAATGATAACAATAAATCTCCATATAGAACAGGAAAACATATAACGCTGGTAGGTTTCTTTAAAACTGTAACTCAAAAAATAATCAATATTACATAGTTGTTTGGGATGACGTAATGGCAAAACGTGAAGATCAAAGAAAAATGACCAAGGAAAAAATTCTCCAAGCGGCAGCGGCCTGTTTTGCTGAAAAAGGCTACTCAGGCTGCTCAGTTCAGGATATTGCAGAGCGCGCCGGCCTAAGCAAAGGAGCCTTATATGGACACTTTCATAGTAAGGATGAGTTGTTTAAGGCTATGATATCAATAGAACATGGTCTTGGAGCTGAAAGAGCGAGACAGGCAGCGGAAAAACCTCCCTACTTGGATGGCATTATCTGGTTCATGACGGAATGTATCCGCAATTCTGGTTTCCCTATGGATCACCGATTATGGGCTGAAGTTTTGGCTGTAGCTGCGCGCAACGCCGACATGAAGAATGCCTTTATAGCCAGTGAACGAGCAACCAGAAAAATTTTTATGAATCTCCTAGAGAAAGCATCCGCGGCTGGTGAAATAGATGCGACACTGGATATAAATGCAATATCCATCTGGTTGTATGCGCTTGGCGATGGTTTAATTGCAAGAATTGCGGATGACCCGGATTTTGAATTTCAAAAACATTTTACAGTATTTGAAACATTAGTACGTAGAGCTCTGAAAGCATAATCATTCTTTGGAGAGAAATATGAACAGACGAGAATTTATTAAAAACTCAGCAATAGTAGGGGCCAGTTCTGTAATTATTAATAGTGGTGCATCTCATGCAAATGATATAACACAATCTTCACCAAACAAGGAAGAAAATATTATGACGAAAAAATACAAATGCAAAATTACTGTATTAAAGCGTGAATATAACCAAGAACTTGCTGATAAGTATCTTGCCAATCCCAAAGTTGGCCCTTGCGATCTATTCAAAGATGGCCAGGAAATTATCATAGACAGTGACGGGTTTTGGAAAATGCTTTATGGAAACTTTTGTTCCGAAGCATGGGATTGCATCAGTAGATATGTATATGCCGCGATTCAGGGAGGCTCTATTATGCGCGACTGGACAAATGATGAAAAAATCATGATTGCATGCTGCAATGATGGTGTTAGACCAGTCATTTTCAAGATTGAACGCATAGAAGCCTAAAGGAGGATATGAAAATAATAAAAATATTTTGCACAATATTATTTATTTTATTTATAGTTTCACCCGCTTTTGCAGCGGACATATCAACATACATGGTAGGCACAATGAAAATTGTACGCATTGTGGATGGAGTAAATGGCGTACCTGTTGATTTACTTTATGATGGGAATCGTGATATTATCAATAAACTCGTCCCGAATGGCATATGCCCCAATTTGATTACTTCCTATGTACTTGACAGCAAAGAAGGCCTAATGCTTATTGATTCAGGCTTCGGCGATATTGAGCCGGGAGTCATGTATGATAACTTCATAGCAGCGGGATACAATCCAGACAACGTAAAAATTGTTCTTCTAACCCACCTGCATGGAGATCACATTGGAGGATTGATTAAAGGGAATCAAAAAATATTCAAAAATGCGACAATATATGTTAATGATATTGAATTAAATTTCTGGAAAAACAGAGATAACTATCGAATAGTTCCAGAAATGATGCGTTATTGTTTTGATGCTGTTGATACTCTAATACGCATTTATGGACCACAGATAAAAACCTTCAAGGATGGAGAGCAAGTTGTCCCCTGGCTTACCCCCATCAACGTGGCAGGCCATACCGCTGGACATACCATGTTCGAACTTAATTATGATGGAGAAAAGCGCTTCATCTGGGGGGATATTATCCATTGTCTTGATGTTCAAGCCAAATATCCAGAAGTAACCGTAGAAGTAGATACGGACCGCGAGCAAGCCAAGCTGTCCAGAATGAGGGCGCTAGAATTAGCGGCTGACACTGATATCCTTGTATTCGGTGAACACTTTACCAATCCCGGCGCCGGGAAATTTTATACATTGCCGGAAGGCGGTTATCGTTTTGTCCCTGTAGAGCCTGAGCAATAAAAAGTCGGGGGATTCCATATAAATATGAAAATAAGCGTCTCTCCCGATTTTTGTATCAGCACATGCGCAACGGATCGGGGCAAAGAAGCATTAAAGAATATATACAGAGAAAAAAGAAAGCAGACTGTCTCTTTTCGCTTGCCAAATGAACGTTGAACATGATGTGAAAATTACATCATCATTTCTTTTTCAAATACAAAATACTCATCATGAAAGGATAATCCGCTTATAGGTCTGTTCGGATCGCGATGAGCTTTATTGAAAAACTCTACAATTTTAAAACCGCATTTGTTTACATAGAAATGAATATTCCGTTTCTCAAAATAAGGCGTAATTAAGCGCCAAACTTTTGTTTGAGGATATTTCAATTCTATACTCCGCCATATTTGCCGTCCAAGCCCTTTACCATGTCTGTTCGGATATATATAAAATAAATCCAACCAATTATAGTGAGTATCTCCATCTATTCTAAGTACGACGCCACCAACCCTTTCATCATCCGCATATATGGCATATGTCTCGCATTGCGGATTATATAAAGAAATGTCAATATCTTCATCAAGTATAATATTTCCGTCTTCTTTCGACAAACCAAACTCATTTATTACCGATATGGAAAATATATTTTTCACATCTTTGCGAAACTCGCTATACTCCCATTCTTCCAGACGTTTGAATGTAATATTTTCCATTTCCTTTACTCTATTAATATATTTGAATAGTTGTTTGCTTTGCGTACCCCGCAAATTTCTATCCGCAAAGACATTTTTTCATGCGGTGCAAGTACCGTTGAAACCGCCAATAAGCCAACAGACCCCCTCTGGGCATCCCTGTTCACTTCGCAGAAGCGGGCAAAAACATGCTTCAGCGCCCCTGATATTTATGAGTTGCTCTCTAAAAAGAAACTGGATATTCAATGGCAGCACGTTTGTATTTCGGGCGCACCGAAACCGTTTGCTGTCTCCCGCTGGTCAAAATAGTTTATACGCCCTGCTCGTCAATCCAACTCTTTCTCGTGCAGCCACTTCGCCAGAAGCGCTGCCACCTCCGTATTGTTCAAGTCGGACATTGGAAAGTGCGTGTTGCCATGCAGCCCCGCTTCAGGCAGATGGACGACCGCAACATCTCCGCCCAACCTGTTCAGCATTTCCGCCCAATGCCGCATCAGGCGCAAACGGCGTGTCCATTCGTAGATTTCGGGACGTTCATCCGTCTCCGGCAGGTTATCGCCATAATACACCACTATCGGGACTTTGGTGTATTCCATAAAGGTCTCCATCGGCACTTCGACGCCTTCCGTCTTCTTGGACAGGGTCAGTATCCTGCCTTCTTCGGGCACCTGTCCTTCGGGAAAAGGAATGCCGCCGCCCGGCTCGTATGACGCGATGCCTTTGATGTTCTTCGTCTTGAGCAAAGTCTGCCAGCCTACTGGCCCTCCCTGCGAATGGGTGACAAAAACAGCAGAACCTATTTTGTCGAACAAGGCGGCGTAGGCGTCCGAATATACGTCGAAATCCGCCGTGCCAAGCGTTGGCGTCATCTGCCGGAAGTATTGATTCAGGGCTTCAGGAGTCCGGCTGAACTGTACATTTTCGAAATAGTCCGGCCAAATGCCCACGCGAAAACGATTGAACCACACTTCTTCGTCGAAGGTTGGCGTTATGGTGACGATTTCCGTGCCGCGTCCCGCATTGCCGCGCCGGGGCTGGTCTACCAAGTAAACCGAAAAGCCTTTGCGTAAGAACATATTCTGGAAGCCCTCGCGTCCGTCCGGCGTCGTCTCCCATGTCTTGGAAAACTGCCCCACTCCGTGAGCGAAGACCAACGGATACTTCCGCGCATCGACAGGTTTTTGGTAAAACACGTAGGCATGGTCGTCGTGATACCTGCGCCCCAGCGAATCGGTCAGTACAGTGCCGCCCACGGCGAAACTGCCCTGTTCGGCAATCTTCAACACGTTGTCGTCCGAACACCCCATGAGCAAAACCATGCCGATTATGAATGCCGCTGTTTTTTTCATATTATTTCCGCATCTTGAATTCCTGCAATGCATCATGGAGGCTGCCTGGCGCTGGCATGGCAAAAACGGCGGCTTCCAGCTCCTCTATCTCGTCATTCGTAAAATTATATAATTAGTAGTCAAAAATACTCATTACGGCAACCTGAAATACGGACGCAGCATTTATATGATTGCCCACAAGGCGCGATGCTTTTTCTCGCGCCGGGACAAGGCATGAGGTCGCAAGACTGCGGCAAGCTGCATCAGTCTCAAGATTGGGCGGCGCCATTTCATCCTGAATTTTTTCGCGGCGCTTCATCTATCTTCCTCTGTGGTTTGAGACCGAAGGCCGGAAGGCCATATAGCCCCTCCCAAGCGCAAAGCCCTGAAGGGCTTTGCTGCCTTATTGCTTGTCGCGCGGAATAAAAGATTATGCCTATTTCCCGCACAACGCCAACGAAGCCCCGCATCGTTCCGCTGTAAAGCGGAAAACGATTATCGGCCGCTCCCATATGCGGCTTGCGCGCATGGCCTGCGCCGTCCCGATTTTCCCGCCATTCCTTTCGTCAATCCCTTCCATGCGCGCAATTCATTCTTGCTGTTTGGCACGACTCGCTATATCGTGCATCCCCCAACGACTAACGATAACGGAGAATGTTTCATGGCTTTGAGCATAGGAATCGTCGGGTTGCCCAATGTCGGCAAATCAACTCTGTTCAACGCGCTTACAAAGGCGCAGAACGCTGAATCCGCCAACTACCCTTTTTGCACCATAGAGCCAAACAAGGCCACGGTTCCGGTTCCGGACAAACGCCTTGACGTGCTCTCCGCCATGGCGAAGCCTCAGCGCACGGTGCACGCGACAGTCGATTTTATCGATATCGCCGGGCTTGTGCGCGGAGCGAGCAAGGGCGAAGGGCTTGGCAACCAGTTTTTGGCCAATATCCGCGAATGCGCGGCTATTCTTGAAGTCGTCCGCTGCTTTGACGATGAAAACATCATTCATGTCGATGGGAAAGTCGATCCGCTCCGGGATATTGAAACCATAGAGATGGAACTGCTCCTCGCCGACATTCAAAGCGTTGAAAAACGTCTGGAGCGGCTCAAAAAAATGTCCAAAGGCAACAAGGAAATGCAGGCGCTTGTCGGAGAAGTGGAGCGCCTTCTCCAGCACCTGGATGCAGGCAATCCGGCCTCCGCCTTCAAGCCCAAAGACATTGAAGGGATATCCCAGACGTGGCGCGAACTTGGCCTGCTGACCGCAAAGCCGGTCATATATTGCGCCAACGTCGACGAATCCGGCCTTTTGGACGACAATGCCCTGATTGAGGCCGTGCGTTCCCATGCGCAAAAGCGCGGCGCGGACGTCGTCAAAATATGCGCCAAGCTTGAAGAAGAACTGCAGGGATTAAGCGAGCAGGAACAAGAAGACATGCTCGCCGGCTACGGCATTGATCAAAGCGGCCTTGTCCAGATAATCCGTACAGGATACCGCACGCTTGGGCTTGCAAGTTATTTCACCGTCGGCGACAAAGAAGTCAAAGCCTGGACCATTGTGGACGGCTGGAAGGCGCCGGCCTGCGCGGGAGTCATCCATACAGACTTTGAAAGGGGATTCATTCGCGCCGAGGTTATCGCATATGACGACTATGTAGCGCATGGCTCTGAAGCGGCTTGCCGCACAGCAGGTTGCCTTCGCACTGAAGGCAAGGAATATGTGATGAAGGACGGCGATATCGTGGAATTTCTTTTCAATGTATAAGACCGGCTATTGCATGGAATGGAAAAAAGGCCGCGATACGGCGCATGGACGGCATGATATTTATATATCATGCAAATAACGATGACGCCGGTTTGCCGCTTGCAACGCAAAGCAAGCTGGCAATATTTCTTATCGGTATTTTATTCCTTGCCTCATATGCCTGCATTGCGTAAAGTGCCTGAAGCGTCCGCCAGACACTGTGCAAGCTCCATCCGGGAGGTTCCATGAAAGCGCTTGTTATAGATGACGACTTTGACGCACGACGCCTGCTGCAAAAAATTCTTCGCCCGTTCGGATATGTGGACGTGGCCATGGACGGCGAAGAAGGAGTGGCGGCCTTTCGAAGCGCGTTGCGCGACAATGAGCCCTATGACCTTATCACCTTGGATCTTCTCATGCCCAATTCGGATGGCCAGCAGGCCTTGCGCGAAATCCGCGAAATAGAAAAGGAAAACAATATTTCCGGCGACAGGGCTGTAAAAGTCATCGTCGTTTCCGGCCTTGACGATTCAAAAGAACTGCACGACGCTTTTTTTATCGGCGAGGCGGCGGCCTATATAATAAAGCCCATCAGACGGCAAATTCTCCTTGACGAAATAGCCCGTCTGGGGATTTCCTTGCGGGAAGTCAAAGCATAAGCGGCGCCTTTCAGAAAATGCGCCGTACATGCCGTTTTTACACCATATAACGCGATGCGAGGTTCATCATGAATATTCCTGAGGACAGAAAATACACGCAATCTCATGAATGGGCGCTGTGCGCGGACGGCGAAGCGCTTGTCGGCATCACCGCTCATGCCCAGGAGCTTTTGGGAGATATCACGTTCGTCGATCTGCCTTCTGTCGGCTCAAAGGTCGCCGCGCACGCGGAAGCAGGCTCCATAGAATCCGTAAAGGCCGCCAGCGAACTGTATTCTCCTGTTTCCGGAACAGTCGTCGCCGTAAATAAGGCGTTGGAAGATTCTCCGGAAAAGGTCAATCTTGACCCCTACGGCGAAGGATGGCTTTTTAAAGTCAAACTTGATGAAGAGCCCCAGGATTTGCTCGACGCCGCCGCCTACAGCGAACTTTGCGAAAAAGAAGACCACTAATCTGAACATCACGTGCCGGCCGTGGCGGTTTCAGAATTTTTTCCGGAATATAAGTCCGCGGCCATGACGGGATATTGCAATAAAACAACCTTCCTCATTCTATAAGGGATTACCAGCATGCCTTACATCCCGCATTCCCCTCAAGATCTCGCCGTCATGCTTGAAAAAGTGGGCGCGTCTTCCATTGAAGACCTGTTCGCGGATATCCCGCAGGATATGCGGCCTAAAAGCTTCGCCTTGCCGGACGGGAAAGACGAAATGTCGGTCTGCGCCCGCCTGGAAGAACTTGCAGCCAAAAACCGGACCGATATCCCCAGTTTTCTCGGCGCGGGCTTTTACGACCACTATATCCCTAAAGCCGTCGATGCCATAACAAGCCGGGGGGAATTTTTCACAGCGTACACCCCCTACCAGGCGGAGGCGTCGCAAGGAACCTTGCAGGCCATTTTCGAATACCAAACCGCCATATGTCGCCTTTTGCAGATGGACTGCTCCAATGCATCCGTTTACGACGGCGGCTCCGCGCTTTTTGAAGCGTTCATGATGGCCGCGCGCGCAACCGGCCGCAAGCGGTTCATTCTGGATGAAGCGCTCCATCCTCTTTGGCGCGAGATGGTGGCGACCTCGACCCGAAACCTGGACGTGACGTTTACGGTCGTTCCGCATGCACATGGGATGCCGGATATGAATGCGCTCCATGCGGCTCTGGATGATTCCGTCGCCGCGGTTGCGGTGCAGAATCCGAATTTCTTCGGCGTGATTGCGGATTATTCCGAACTGTTCGCAGCGGCCAAAGAAAAGGGCGCGCTTGGAGTTATTTCCGTAAACCCGGTGATGCAATCGCTTTTGAAAACGCCGGGAGAAATGGGCGCGGATATCGCCATTGCCGAAGGGCAATCCCTGGGACAGCCATTAGGCTTCGGCGGACCGTATCTTGGCGTCATGGCCTGCAAAAAGGCCCTTGTCCGGCAACTGCCCGGACGCATCGCGGGACGCACGACCGACAAACAGGGACGCGAAGGGTACGTCCTTACGCTTCAGGCGCGCGAACAGCACATCCGGCGCTCCAAAGCGACGTCCAACATCTGTTCGAACCAGGCGCTTTGCGCCCTGCGCGCTCTTGTGCATGTATGCCTGCTTGGCCCGGAAGGTCTTATCCGGACGGCGGAAACCGCCATGGCCAAGGCCCGCGAAGCGGCGCAAGCCCTGCTGACTTTGCCGGGCGTATCCATGCTCAACAACGCGCCGTATGGATATGAATTCGCGCTCGTTCTTCCCATTTCAGCCGAAGAAGCCGTGCAAAAAGCGCTTAAACGCGGTTGTCTCATCGGATATCCGGCGGGCAGAGCGTATCCCGGCATGGAAAACACCCTGCTTGTAGCCTGCACTGAAAAGACCACAGCGGAACAAATACAGACTCTATCCGGCGTTCTTGCCGGCGTTTTGGGAGGCCAGCAATGAGCACCGCATTTAAAAAGTCCGTTCCAGGACGTGAAGCCTGCATGCCGGGCGTTCCCAAACGCCGTGCGGCGGACATGCTGCCCGCGGCGCTTTTGCGACAAAAACGGGCGGAGCTTCCGGAAATGAGCGAACTGGACGTTATCCGGCATTTCACGAATCTAAGCCGCAAAAATTACAGCGTCGACTCCAATTTCTATCCCCTCGGCTCATGCACCATGAAGTATAATCCGCGCTTCATGGAATATGCGGCCACACTCTCCGGCTTTAGCAAACCGCACCCCATGCTGCCGCAGATTGATCCAATGTTGGCGCAGGGCGCGCTTGAGGTTTTGTGGGACACGGAACGGCTGTTGTGCGAAATCACAGGCATGCGGGCGTTCACCCTGCAGCCCATGGCCGGCGCGCACGGCGAATTCACGGGCGTATCCCTTATCGCGGCCTACCACCGCGACAGGGGAAACAAAAAGACGAAAATCATCTGTCCGGATTCCGCTCATGGAACGAACCCGGCGTCGGCGGCCCTGGCCGGATACGACGTGATCAATATCGAATCCCGCGACGGCATTGTCGATCCAGAGGCGCTGGCCGCGGTTTTGGATGACGGCGTGGCCGGACTTATGATGACATGTCCAAACACATTGGGACTTTTTGAAAAAAATCTGCCGCAGATCGTGGAACTTCTGCGTTCGGTCGATGCGCTCCTTTATTATGACGGGGCGAACATGAACGCGATTATGGGAAAAATGCGCATGGGCGACGTAGGATTCGACGTTGTGCATCTTAATCTGCATAAAACCTTCGGCACGCCCCACGGCGGCGGCGGACCAGGCTCAGGTCCGGTCGGGGTATCGGAGCGTCTTGTTCCGTTTTTACCTGCGCCGCGCGTTGAAAAATGCGAAGACGGCGTCTTTGTTCTGAAAACGGACTATCCGAAATCCATCGGACGGCTTACGCCGTTTTATGGAAACTACGGCGTCGTGCTTAAGGCATATGCATATATACTGCGCCTTGGCGCGAACGGGCTTAAGCGCGCATCGGAATACGCCGTCCTCAACGCAAATTATATGCGTAAACTTTTGGAAGATGTTCTTGAGATCCCGTACAACCGGACATGCATGCATGAATTCGTCGCTTCCGCGCACAAACAGGCGGAACAGGGCGTAAAGGCTCTTGATATTGCAAAAGCCCTGCTGGATAAGGGCTATCACGCCCCAACCATTTACTTCCCCCTTATTGTTCGGGAATGCCTCATGTTTGAACCAACGGAAACGGAAAGCAAAGAACTGCTTGACGCTTTCATTTCAGATTTGAAAAATATTCTTGAAACAGCAGAACATTCTCCTGATGCTATTCAAAATGCCCCGGTTACGCTTCCGGTATCGCGACTTGATGAAACAAAAGCGGCGCGAAATATGGAACTGAAAGAAAAGGAATAATAAATTGTTATGAATATGGGATAAACTGTTTTGCAACTGCGCAAGCAACAAAGCGCCAAAAAGCCTTTTTCAGCGTCATAAAAAGGCAGGGACTTGACTAAATCAGGAATACTGCCTTAAATGAAGTAAGTTCAATAAAAATCAACCATGCCTTAGGCCAACTTGGAGGTTTCCATGAAACTAGCTAAACATTTGCTTATTGTATCCGCCCTGGTGCTCGGTCTTGCGACCAGCGCCTTTGCAGTGGACTGCCCGTCCCCCATCGCCCGGATCGGGAGCTTCGATTTTCTGGTAGACTATTCCGGCTCCATGATGATGCGTCCCGGCATCGGCAAAACACCCAAAATGGAAGTGGCCAAAAAGGTGCTGAGCCGGATCAATCAGCAGATTCCCGCGCTTTCCTACAGCGGCGCCATGCATACCTTTGCGCCTTTCGGCGAAGTGGTCGCTCCTGGAACCTATGACCGCAACGCGATTCAGCAGGGCATCGACTCTCTTTCCAGCGAAGAAGACATTTACGACCGCCTGACCCCCATGGGCGAAGGTCTCTATGATATTGCCCCGATTCTCAACAGCATGCCCGAAACTCAGGCTCTTATCCTTGTTTCTGACGGCGCCCAGAACCAGGGGGTTGATCCTATTGAAGAAATGACCAAGCTTTATACCGCCAACCCAGACCTGGTCGTCCATATCATTTCCCTTGCCGATACGGCTGACGGAAAAGCCACTCTGGATGCGATTCACGCGCTTAAAGGCAACGGCGTTTATGTGGATGTGAAAGACCTGCTCACTGATGACGCCGCCGTCGATCAGTTTGTGCGCGACGTCTTCTATACCTGTCCCGTTGCGGCGACCGACGAAGTGCTCGTTCTCCAAAGCGTTCAGTTCGCGCTCGATTCCGCGGTTCTGACCCCCGCTTCCAAATCCATTCTTGATGAAGTGGCGGACATTATCAATGAACGTTCCGGTCAGGTTGAAGTGGCCGGCTACACCTGCTCCCTTGGTTCCGACTCGTACAACATGGCGCTGTCCATCCGTCGCGCCGATGCGGTCAAAGATTACCTTGTAAGCCGCGGCGTTGATCCTGACCGTCTTATCGTCAAAGGCTTCGGCAAGACGCATCCCAAGTATGACAACCAGAACCCCAAAACTCGTCCGCTTAACCGCCGCGTCGAGCTTTCTTTCCTGTAGTCTTTGAAAAGGAAGGCCCGTTTAACGGGCCTTCCTTATATGGAGCTTGAGCATGTTTTTCGGGTTAAAAAAAACACATTCCGTCATCATCGCATCGTTCGCCGTATATGCTTGCATATTCGGCGCGCACTTCCCGGCCCTGGCGGGCGAGCCTCAAACGGCTTCGCCTGCGACGTCCGCGGACGCTTCCAGACGCATGCTTGCAGCGACGGCGGCTTCCGCCGCCGGCATCCCGCTGACGCAGGAAAAAACACGAAATACGAGTTCTGTGCTTACAACGCCAAAGCAGCGGCTTGATACAGGGAACAAAAAAAACCAGTCCTTAGCCTCAGCGCCGCACAGCTCCTCCGAAACCGCGCGCATTCAAAAACAACTTGACTCTTTTGCAAAACGTAAACTGGCGCTTATCAACCAGGGATTGCGCCCCGGAAAAAACTGCAAGGAAGTGACAAAGCAAAACGGGGTCTTTGTCGCCAGATATATCCATGTTCATCCTGAAACGCTGAAGACCAGATTTCGCAGTAACACCTCCAACCCCCCTGTTCGCTATGTAGGTTTTTTGCAGTACCAGGAAATGCATTATGAATGCCAAGCGGAAACCAGGGAAAAAGCTCTGGAAGGACCTTTTTCCGTGGTCAGGTTGCGCAACATGACTGAGATCATTACCTATGACCACCGGGGATGGCACGACTGATTCCATGTTCGCCTATCCCTGACGACAGTCTCCATGCCGCGCCGCTCCCAGCCGTCAAACAAAAACAAGCCCCAGCCGCACTAGGAACAAACGCGACGCTTTTTGCCGGATGAGCCCTCCCAGCCCCTTGCTGTTCCAGCAAGGACAAGGTATAGCTCTTCCGGCAAATGCTTTTTTAACGATCTTTTGCACGACCCCCAATAACAACAAGTCACAAGCGTTACCCACTATGAAGTACGATCCGCAGCACATCGAGACCAAATGGCAGGAAATTTGGGAAAAAGGCAATCATTTTCACTGTGAAGCCGATGCCGCCAAGCCCAAATATTATTGTCTTGAGATGTTTCCCTACCCTTCGGGCAATATTCACATGGGACATGTCCGAAATTATTCCATTGGGGACGTCATCGCCCGCTTCAAGCGCATGCAGGGATTCAACGTCCTGCACCCCATGGGCTGGGATGCGTTCGGGCTGCCCGCGGAAAACGCCGCGATCAAGCATAATGTGCACCCCGCCAAGTGGACTCACGCCAACATCGACAACATGAGGCTCCAACTCAAACGTCTTGGATATTCCTATGACTGGCGCCGGGAAGTTGCGACATGCATTCCTGAATATTACCGCTGGGAACAGCTCTTTTTCATTAAATTTATGGAAAAGGGTCTGATCTATCGTAAAAAAGCGCCGCAGAACTGGTGTCCGTCCTGTCACACCGTTTTGGCCAATGAACAGGTTGTCGACGGTTTATGCTGGCGTTGCGACTCAGTCGTCGAACAAAAAGACCTGACGCAGTGGTTCGTACGCATCACCAATTATGCGGAAGAACTGCTTGCCGACCTGAGCATGCTCGAAAAGGGTTGGCCTGAGCGCGTGCTTTCCATGCAAAAAAACTGGATTGGAAAATCCATCGGCGCGGAAATCGTCTTCCCTCTTGAAGACGGCGCAGACGCAATCACTGTTTTTACGACTCGTCAGGATACGGTTTTCGGCGCAATGTTCATGAGTTTGGCGCCGGAGCATCCTCTGGTGGAAAAACTGATCGACGGCAAGCCCCAGGCAGAAGACGTCCGGCAATTCGTGCATCGCATCCGGAATATGGACAGGATAGCGCGGACTTCGGACACGCTTGAAAAGGAAGGCATTTTTACCGGCGCATATTGCGTCAATCCCTTTACGGGGGTGAAAATGCCGATATGGGTCGCTAACTTCGTCCTTGCCGAATACGGAACGGGCGCGGTCATGGCCGTGCCCGCGCATGACCAGCGCGATTTCGAATTTGCCGCCAAGTATCGCCTTCCGGTCAAAGTCGTCATTCAACCGGAAAATGAAACGCTTCAGCCTGAAACCATGGTCCAGGCATATGATGGCCCCGGAACGCTCGTGGATTCCGGAGAATTTTCGGGACTTTCCAATGAAGAAGCCAAGCGGCGGATAGCCGACTGGCTTGAAAGGAACCATAAGGGGCGGCGTACCGTAAACTGGCGTTTGCGCGACTGGAATATCTCCCGGCAACGGTACTGGGGAGCGCCCATCCCGGTTGTATATTGCGATGAATGCGGCGTTGTTCCTGAAAAACCTGAAAATCTTCCCATCATTCTTCCGCTTGACGTAAAGACCCATCCGGACGGACGCTCTCCTCTTCCGGATACGCCGGCCTTTTACGAATGCCGCTGCCCCAAATGCGGCAAAAAGGCCCGCAGAGAAACCGACACCATGGATACCTTTGTGGAGTCCTCATGGTATTTCATGCGATATACGGACGCCGGCATCGATACGGCGCCCTTCAATGAAAAAGCCCTGAAATACTGGATGCCGGTGGATCAATATATCGGGGGCGTCGAGCATGCCATTTTGCACCTTCTGTACTCCCGATTTTTTGTAAAAGCCCTGCGGGATATAGGCTATGCCGACCTTGCCGAACCTTTCTCCAATCTGCTCACACAGGGCATGGTGCTGAAAGACGGCGCCAAGATGTCCAAGTCAAAAGGCAACACTGTTGAGCCCTCTGAAATGATAAGCAAGTATGGCGCGGACACCGTAAGACTCTTCTGTCTTTTCGCCGCGCCGCCGGAACGGGATTTTGACTGGACCGAAAGCGGCATTGAAGGCGCGTTTCGGTTTGTAAGCCGCGTATGGCGACTTGTGACCGAACTTCAGCCCGGCATCAGGGCTATGGAGCCCTGTTCGGCCTCTGCGGACACAGCCGACGCACTGGGGCCCAAAGGAAAAGAACTCCGCCTTAAGGAGCACGCGACCGTAAAAAAAGCTACGGACGACATTACGTCCCGCTTCCAGTTCAATACTGCCATTGCCGCCGTCATGGAACTTGTCAACGCGCTTTATCTGGTCAAGGATGAATTCCAAAAAAGCGCCGCAGGCCGCGAGCTTCTTTCTTCGGCCGTTTCCACGACGCTGACGGTTCTCTCGCCGTTCACCCCGCATTTATGCGAAGAACTGTGGCAGTCCATCGGCGGCGGCGCGATGCTTTTAAACGCCTCCTGGCCCACATTTGATGAAAAAGCGCTGGTCAGGGACGAGGTGGAAATCGTGTTGCAGGTCAACGGAAAAGTGCGGGGAAAACTTCTTGTGCCCGCGGGCGAAACCGACAAAAAAAATCTGGAAGCTTTGGCGCTTGCCGATGCCAATGTAGGCAGGCACACCGTGGGATTGACTGTGCGCAAGGTCATCGCCATTCCCGGAAAGCTGGTCAATGTGGTTGCAAATTAATTTGCTTCGCCTGAGGGAAGCTCACTGTAAACAAAAAGGTATCCGCGCATGGAAAAGCAGAAAATGAGCCTGTCCCGCGCCTTTTTCCGGCCGGCGCTTTTTATATGTCTCATGGTTGCGAGCATACTGTCCGGGTGCGGGTATTCCCTGAGCGGCCTGCAGCCAAGCATCCTTGGCAATGGCGATAAAACCATCAAGTTCAAAGGGGTGGACAACCCGACCCTGTATTTATGGCTCCCTTCCGATATCCGCAGCATGGTTCGGGACGAAATAGGCTCCAGATGCATGGCGCGCTGGGTGGATACCGGCGATGCGGACTGGGAAATAAAAGTCATCGTGCACCGCTTTGAATTAAGCGGCCATGGCTATTCCCGTTCAGGCGCATCTTTGCTGTATGAAGGCACTATGATCATGTCCGCTGAAGTCTATAACGGCAAAAGCAACACTGTGGTCTGGTCTTCAGGACCGATTGCGAAAACTCAGGTCTATGAAGTGGCCGATGAACAGTCCGCGGTCCGCGAGCTGAGCAAAGACCTTGTCTATCAGCTTGTCGACCGGATGCGCATTGAATTTTAAAATGACGCCCCTGTACTTTGAAGCAACTTCAAAAACCGTCATGACAAGGCATGCTCTTCACGCCGGGGGAAATCCCCCGGCTCTCTTCACCGTTAAATATCGCTATCGGAAATTCGCGCAATCGCCATGACTACACATCCGGGCTTTACGTTCTGCGTCTGCCCTGATGCGATCCTTTCGCACAGGCATGTTGCACGTCTGAAGGAAACGCATTCTTCCGGGGCGGAATCCTCCTCATGGGAGGTCCATACATTCTGGGGAGATGAGCCGCTTCCGCCCGGTTTCTGGGAGAGTATGGAAATCAATGGGCTTTTCAGCCGCCCACGGCAAATTATCCTGCGAAACGCTCAGGCACTGCAAGTCGATATTTGGAAAAAAGTATCGTCGCTGCTCGCCCGCGTCGCATCGGATATCTGGCCGTTTCTATTTTTAGAAGTCCCTTTTGAAAAAGGGCAGGCGAAAATCCCGGCGCACATCCGGAAATTAAAATGCTGGGAATTCGCTTTGCGCAATGACTGGGTATGGCAATCTCCGGGGATAGAACCCGGCTCCATCAAAAAATATGTATGCCAAAGGGCCGCAAATCTGAATCTGACATTCGAACCTTGCGCCCTGGACCTACTCTGCTCCAAATTGCCCGCAAACGCCGCCGCAATTGACAATGAGCTGCAAAAGCTGTCATTGGCCGCTGCGGACCGGCGCGTGACGGCGCATCTGGCGCAATGGGCCGGACAGGAAAGCCAGCTGGACATTTTTGCCCTTATCCGTTCAGTCCAGGAAAACAGAAATCAACACAAAATCTGGAGCACGGTTTTGGCTGACCAGTTAAGCGGAGAAAGCTCCTTTTTCAATTTTTTGGCCCTGCTGCTTCGGGAAGCGCGCATATTATGGCAACTTCTTCATGGCGAACCCGTGCAGCTTCCACCGTCAATACTGACCTCAAAAGAAAAGCTTGCCAAAAAACTGGGGACGACGCGCATCGCCGCCCTGTGGGAAACGGCATATCGTGCGGAACGGGGAGTCAAAACCGGCGAACATTCGCCGCAACAAGCCATGGAATTTCTGACAGCCGAACTATCCTTTCTCTTTTCCTTTCAATAACGCCTTTTCATCTTCTTATGTATAAAAGGCATGTTCCTCGGAGCATACGGCTTTTCCGCCTCATCGAACCGGCATGCCGACGGCATGTTTCCGGCCTGATGAAAAAACAGTTTTCTATTGAAATAATTTCAGTAACAGATCATATTCATATAGCGCATAAAAGCGATATAAGAAAAAGAGAACCGTATTGACCTCAACTTGCCGCAGCATTGCATTGCAACATGACGACGACACCGAAACCGCACTACTATGGACACCGAAAACGATTGCGGGAAAAACTTGCCGCAGATTCAAGCATCCTGGCCGATTATGAAATCCTTGAGCTTCTTTTGGGTCTGGTTTTGACGCGAGCCGATACGAAGCCTCTGGCAAAGGAACTTCTAAAACGCTTCGACACCTTTCGCGGCGTTCTGGATGCCCCTCACGCTGAACTGCTCCAGGTGCCCGGCTTTGGCGAAGCATTGAAAACGTTTTGGATTCTCATCCATGAATGCAAGGCCAGATACGTCGAATCCCCCATGCGCCGCCGTTTTATCATGACCTCGCCGGAACTGGTGGCGACAATGGCCCAGCAACGCCTGGCCGGCCTTGCGCATGAAGAATTATGGGCCGCTTTGGTGGATTCCCAGAACCGGCTTATCGCATGGACGCGCATACTGAAAGGAAGCCTGGACAGCATTTCCATCACGCCTCGTTCCGTGCTTGCGCCGGCATATGAATACAAAGCAAGCGGGATATTTCTTGCCCATAATCATCCGGGCGGCTCGCTTTCCCCGTCGAAATCCGATATCGAAATGACCGCGCAGCTTCACTCGGCGGCATCTCTTATGGAAATTCGCTTCGTGGATCATTTCATCATTGCGGACGGCAAATGGCTAAGTATGAGAGAACAGGGCCTGTTTCCCGTTTAACGCCTATCCGGAAAATATTTATTCAGGAAAGATTCCTGAAGGGTTGCCGTTTCATACAAAGTGATTATGTATAACCAATGACAAGCGCTCCTGAAAAACCGCATTACCTGGGTCACAGAAAAAGACTCAAGAAAAAATTTGCAGAGAATCCCCAATCTCTTGCGGATTACGAGATATTTGAAATTTTGTTGGGCTACCCGCTGCCGCGCATTGACACCAAGCCGCTGGCCAAAGAACTCATAAACCGGTTTGAATCATTTAACGGCGCAATCGACGCTTCTTTGTCGGAGCTTAGGCTCATCCGCGGAGTGGGCGAGGCGACGGAATTTTTCTGGATGCTGCTGCATGAAATAAAAGCGCGATATTTCGAGTCGCCCGTGCGTCGCCGGCAAATTCTCGCAACCCCGGAAATGGTCGCCCTCATGGCGAGCCATAGGCTTGCCGGATTGGTTCATGAAGAATTATGGTGCGCGCTGGTGGATTCGCAAAATCGCCTGATTGAATGGCTTTGCATCGCAAAAGGCGGTCTGGACCACATTGAAGGGATGCAGCCTCGAGATATTCTGGCTCCAGCCCTGAAATACAATGCAAGCGGCATCATTCTGGCGCACAATCATCCAGGCGGCAGTCCGGAAGCGTCCAACCAGGACAAGGCGTTTACCCAACGCATCATAGCCGCCGCGCAGTTATTGGGAGTTCGCTTTATTGATCATCTTATTATTGCAGAAACAAAATTTACAAGCATGGCCCGGAATGCGACGCTTGTCACGCCTTCCAGGGCATGCCCACGCAAGAACTCCGCACTGACGGAACGCCCGGCGTTCCCCTCAGATAGCTGGTCCGAGGAGACAAATATATGAGCATAAACAATCCTGCCGATCCTACAAAAGCGATTTTCTTTCTTCCCCCGGAAGGAGCGTCGCAGAACGGAGAAAACGCCTCCTCCAACGTTCCTCAACCCTTGAATGAATCGGCCATACCGCCTGTCATGCCTGTTTTGCCGGTTCGGGATGTGGTTGTCTTCAACTATATGATACTGCCTTTACAGGTCGGGCGTGAAAAATCCATGGCCGCTGTCGAGGCGGCTTTGGCCGGCAACCGTTTCCTCTTTGTCGTGGCCCAGAAAAATGAACAGGATGAAAATCCGGATCAGGATGGGCTCTATCAGGTGGGAACGGTTACCCTGATCATGCGGACTTTAAAAATGCCGGATGGACGTTTGAAGGTTCTTGTCCAGGGCGTCGGACGCGGAAAAATAAAAAGCATGGACACGTCCGGTCCGTTTTATCTGGCTGAAATCGAGCATATGGTCGAAACCGAATCCGGTCCGGTTTCAACCGAACAGGAAGCCATGCTCCGCACGGCGCGCGAACAAAGCGAACGCATCCTTTCCCTGCGCGGCTTCACGGCTTCCGACGTCATTCAGGTGCTCAACAGCATCAATGATCCGGGCCGTATGGCGGACCTTGTAGCCGCGAATCTGCGCATGAAAGTCGCGGATGCGCAGGCCATTCTTGAATGCCGCGACCCTGTGGAACGCCTGCAGCTTGTGAACGCGCAGCTCGCCAAGGAAGCGGAAGTGGCCACCATTCAGGCCAAAATTCAAAACATGGCCCGGGAAGGCATGGAAAAATCCCATAAGGATTATTTCCTGCGCGAGCAGATGAAGGCTATCCGGCATGAACTTGGGGAAGATGAAAAAGAAGAGGAAGAAAATGAACGCATCATGAAGGCGCTGAAAAAAGCCCGCCTTCCCAAGGATGTGCAAAAAGAAGCGGACCGCCAGTTAAAACGCCTTTCCGCGATGCATCAGGATTCCGCGGAAGCGAACGTGGTGCGCACCTACCTTGAGTGGCTCGCGGAACTGCCCTGGCGCAAGTCGTCCAAGGATCAGCTTGATATCGCCAAGGCGAATGAAATTCTTCAGGAAGATCATTACGGCCTTGACAAGGTCAAAGAGCGCATCTTGGAATTTCTTTCGGTGCGCAAGCTGAATCCTGACTCAAAAGGACCGATTCTCTGCCTGGTCGGTCCGCCGGGCGTGGGAAAAACCTCGCTGGGACGCTCCATAGCGCGCGCGATGGGCCGTCGTTTTCAGCGCATGTCGCTTGGCGGCATGCGCGATGAAGCTGAAATTCGCGGGCACAGACGCACCTATGTCGGCGCCATGCCTGGCAGGCTGATTCATCTTTTGCGGCAGGCCGGAACCAGAAATCCGGTCATCATGCTTGATGAAATCGACAAAATCGGGGCGGACTTCCGGGGCGACCCATCATCGGCTCTTCTTGAAGTGCTGGATCCTGAACAGAATAATAATTTCCAGGATCACTATCTTGGCGTGCCCTTTGATCTGTCCAAGGTGATGTTCATCTGCACTGCGAACCAGATGGACACCATTCCCGCGCCGTTGCGGGATCGCATGGAAATCATCCGCATTCCGGGATATACGATGCAGGAAAAAGTCAACATCGCCAAGCGGTACCTTGTTCCGCGTCAGAGCAAGGAAAACGGCTTGAGTGAAAAGGACGTGTCCCTGTCGGCTCAGGTTTTGAGCAAGATCATTCAGGAATATACCCGCGAAGCCGGTCTTCGCAATCTTGAACGTGAAATCGGCGCATTGTGCCGCAAAATCGCGCGTAAAAAGGCCGAAGGCGCTACTGGTCCCTTTAAAGTGACGCCGGCCCTGGTCGAATCCCTGTTGGGCGTTCCGCGCTACACGGAAGAAGAAAAGGAAAAGCGGCGCATTCCCGGATTGGCTCTGGGACTGGCATGGACGCCTTTCGGCGGCGAAGTGCTGCATATTGAAGCCACGACCATGAAAGGAAACGGCGCCTTCACGCTCACCGGGCAACTGGGGGACGTCATGAAGGAAAGCGCGCAAGCCGCAAAAAGCTATGCCCGCAGCCGGGCCGACCAATTGGGCATTGACCAGGATTTCAGCTCCAAGCAGGATATCCATATCCATGTGCCGGCCGGCGCCACGCCCAAAGACGGTCCCAGCGCCGGGATAACCATAGCGACGGCCCTGATATCGGCCTTAACCGGCAAGCCCATTGTTCCGGACCTGTGCATGACCGGTGAAATAACCTTACGAGGAAGAGTGCTGCCGGTAGGCGGCATCAAGGAAAAAATTCTTGCGGCCGTCGCCCGCAAGTTGAAGCATGTCATCATTCCCAAGCAGAATGTGAAAGACCTGGAAGATATTCCGGCGGAACTTCTGGAAAAGATCACCGTGCATCCGGTAAGCCACATGGACGAGGTGCTTCCGCTGGCGTTTAAATAAACGCCCATATCTGAAAAAACGAATGACCGCTCTTTTTCCGGGAACGTCAAATATGCTCTTTCCATTCCTCAATCTGCCGGGCGTAGTTGCCCGGCAGATTTTTTTTGCAAAAGCGCTTCGTAAAGGCAAAAGCGCATATCAATCCTTCAATCCGCGTCCGTTCCCATTAGGCGATGAATGCTTCCAGCCGACGGTCAGGGCCGCACGGATTGCCCGCCCTGGCGGAAAAAAGGCTTCGGAAAAGATTTGCCGCGCCGGTTTATCAACGAATTTTTCCCCTTAAAGAAAACCCCAGACCGCCTGGAAATTTCGCTGGCAAAAATCAGCATTGCGGAACGCTTAAAGCCAGACCGCCCAACGCCGTTTCCTTGTATTTCGCGTTCATGTCCCGCCCTGTTTCAGCCATGGCCGTAATCGCTTCGTCAAGGCTCACCCGATGCATTCCGGGCGGAAGCGACGAAGCAATCAAATACGCCGTATAGGCTTTGACCGCGCTCATGGCGTTGCGCTCAATGCAGGGAATCTGAACGTAGCCTCCGACCGGGTCGCACGTCATGCCCAAATGATGTTCAAGGGCTATTTCCGCGGCATTCTGGATGGTTTCCAGAGGATAACGCATGATCTGCGCCAAAAAGGCCGCGCCCATGGCTGAGGCCACCCCGATTTCTCCCTGGCAGCCCACTTCCGCGCCCGCGATGCTCGCGTTATGCCGCACCAGATAGCCGATGCTTGCGGCGGCCATCAGGGCATTGCGAAGATTCGGCATGGACTGCCGCTCCTGACGCAAATAGTAGACCAGAGCCGGAAGCACTCCGGACGCGCCGGCTGTGGGCGCTGTGACAATGCGATGACCGGCGGCGTTCTCTTCCGCCGCGGCAAAGGCATAGGCGGCAAGCTTTCCAATAAACCGGTTCGGCCCATCCGGCAGATTAAGCGCCTGCTGCAGCACGCTGGACGCCTTGCGCGGCAGCTTCAGGTCTCCCGGCAGCAAGCCGTCGGTTTTTAATCCGGCTGTGACCGCGGAACACATCGTTTCAATAACGGCATCCAGATGCTCATTAATCCGGGAAACCGGCAAACCTGTGAGCGCCTGCTCATTTTCAAGTATAACCTGCTGTAACGTCAGCCCTTTTGTTTCAATAACCGTTGCCAGTTCCTGCATCGTGGAGTACAGATGCACAGGGGCGCCGCGCTTTGTTTTGGGCTCGCCTTTCCAGTGCAGAAAACCGCCTCCCACGGAATAATATTCGCGCTCAAGCGCAATGCGCTCCCCGGCAAACAAGGTGATAATCAACGTGTTGGAGCATGGATATTCATGCAGGACGGCATCTTCCACAACGCTGTCCTCGCTCAGCGCAACCGGAAAGCCGGGAATGGGGTATGCCTCGCCGGGAACGGCGAACAGGGAATCAAGGATATCCGACGGACATGTTTCCGGCTTGTATCCCAAAAGCCCGGCCACAACCGCGCGATGCGTGCCGTGCCCTTTGCCGGTCGCGCTCAGACTGCCGAAAAGACGAACTTGTACAGATGTGGCCTGACGTTTGCTCTCTTCAGGCAGCTCCTGCATGAGGCGCAAGAAATTCCATCCGGCGGCCATGGGGGCCATAGTGTGCGAGCTGGAAGGACCGGGGCCTATCTTGAACAACTCGGACAGCGTTGTAAAAACAGGGCGCGCTATGCAGGATTCTCCATGGGCATAGCATCCATCATCACATATGCATCCGCGGTCTTTCGTCATATATCATTCTCCATTTCGCTAAGGCCTGCAAACCGCCTATGGAAACGCTATATTGGCAAAAAGTTCGATTAGACAAGTATTATACATTGCCTTGCTAAACGCAAGAACCAAACTCTTTGTGAAAAATGCCCCACGAAATATGGCTGCTTCGGTTATGAGGCGTTCCGCAGCATGCATTTTTCGGAATATATAAAGGATATCAGATGCAATGATATGTTTTTACGCCGGCATGCTGAAAAATCCAGACCAGCGCCGGAAATGGGCGCTTTGGCAAACAGGGCTAGGATTCCAGAAATGTGACTTTGCCGTCGCGGAAAGTATACAATGCGCCCACAACCCGCACCTTGTCTTCCGCAACCATTGACGCCAAATAGGGATCGGTCTTTTTTATCTGTTCAACCACATAGTTGATATTCGCCCGAACAGCCGCCGGCAAATCGTTTCCCGAAGACGCTCTGACTTCTTCGACAGCGGGTTTGATCGCGTCGACCACAAATTTCATGTATCCGGCATGTTCCTTGCCCGATATCGCCGCGCATACCGCCCCGCAATCCTCGTGCCCCAGAACCACGACCAAACTCGCGCCAAGAAAAGCCACCGCATATTCTATGCTGCCCATGGCCGACTCATCAACCACATGCCCCGCCGTCCGCACGACAAACAACTCGCCAAGCCCCTGGTCAAAAACCTCTTCCGGCGGGACGCGCGAATCGGAGCAGCACACGATGACGGCAAAAGGCGACTGTCCTTCCAGCAGCGTCAATCTGCGGGCCGCGCTGAAGCGGGCATTGCGCAGGGCTTCCGTCATGAAACGTTCATTCCCCTCCTTTAAGCGGGCAATCCCTTCTTCCGGCGAAAGTCCTTCAGGAGCATACTCATACGCAGGCATATTGTACGAAAAATAATACGGCATTTCTTTCCACCTATTTTATGGGCATATCAATCACTCGCACGGCGCTTTCCAGAGCCCGGAAGCGCCGTCTCTTCTAGCTGGACAAAACCACCTCATCTTTTCCATCCCATTCGGTCAGGAGCACGTCGACATGTTCCTCGCGTCGAGTGGCGGCATGTTTGCCCACATAATCAGCCTGAATGGGAAGTTCGCGATGGCCGCGCTCAATGAGCACAAGAAGCTCGACCCTGCTGGGCCGTCCATGATCAATAATGGCCTCAAGCGCGGCGCGAATGGTTCTGCCCGTAAAAAGAACGTCGTCAACCAGGAGCACCTGACACCCTTCAAGGGAAAACGGTATGGACGTCCGGCCGATGACCGGCGTCGATTGCAGGTTTGTCCAGTCGTCGCGATAAAAATTTATATCAAGCTCGCCAAAAGGCAGCGGCCGGCCAAGCCGGGCCTCCAGCAGCGCGCACAACCGCCTTGCTATGCCCACTCCCCGCCTTTGTATTCCCAAGACCACAAACCGGGCGCACTCTCCATGCCGCTCCAGCAGTTCAAGAGCCAGCCGTTCCAGGGTGCGTTTCATTTCCTCAGATGTCGCAATAACTGTTCTGGACATAGCGCCTCCGATAGGGTGCTAAAAAAGAAAACGAATCCGGATGCAGGAAACGCGCAAAACGCCGGCGGCCTGGATGACCGACCAGGCATTTTGAGCAAAGCCCAAGCCGGACGTGCGCAAAAGAATTGAACGGAAAGATTGATGATACCGGCTTTTGCTCCAAAAGAAAATCATGAAATTGCGGACATTCGCCGGTCGCTGTTCCCATATCTCCCGACGCGCCTGCGAAAATCCGTTTCGACACTGAGGCGGCGCCCCAAAAAAAGGCGGCATGCGCCGCCTTTCTCCGCACTGGTCCGACACCCTCTTTTCCCCTGAAGTATGATCATGGCCCGCTTTTGCGCCATTGCAGCAAAAATGCGGAATTGATGATGACGAGAATGGAGCCGGCATTATGCACAAGCGCCCCCATAACCGGATTCAAGACGCCCGAAATCGCCAGAATTATAGCCGCAAAGTTCAACGCCATGGAAAAGACGAGATTGCATTGAATCGTCGTCATCATACGCTTTGCCAGACGCAGCAGGTGCGGAAGCTCTCTGATATCGTCGTTGACCAAAACTATGTCGGCGGCGTCCACCGCGATATCGCTGCCCACGCCTCCCATTGCAATGCCCACAAACGATTTCTTCAAAGCGGGAGCATCATTGATTCCATCGCCAATCATGCAAATTTGTTTATTATTTTTCTGCTTGGCGTCAATCACGGCAAGTTTGTCTTCCGGCAGACAGTTGCAATGCGCTTCATCGATATGAAGCTCTTTTGCAATATGGCGCGCGGCGTTTTCATGATCTCCAGTCAGAAGGATGGGCGCAACCCCGGTTTTTTTCACCTCTGCGACTGTTTTGGCGGCATCGCGCCGCACGGCGTCGGACAGCGCGATAAACCCAACGGCTTCCCGGTCAAAGGCAACCATAACGACCGTGCAGCCTGTATCGCGATATGTTTCAGCCTTAGCAGCAATATTCTGCGGAATGCCTATATGCCGTTCAGAGAATAATTCCGCGTTTCCGGCAATAACCTCCCTGCCCCGCACTTCGGCCTGCACGCCCCGCCCAGGCAGAGCCTGAAAACGCTCGACCGGAAGGATATCGTTTCGCGCCATGCCGCGATGCCATTGCGCGACAGCCTTGCCTAAAGGATGTTCAGAGCATTGCTCGACGCTCGCAACACAGGCGCAAAAATCCTCTTCCGAAAGCCCTTTCCGGAAACAATGCGCGGCCACGACCTGCGGCGTTCCATATGTAAGCGTTCCGGTTTTATCAAAAGCGATATGCGATACAGACGCCAAACGTTCCAGGGCATCCCCTTCCCGAACAAGAAAACCATGGCGCGTGGCGTTTCCTATGGCGGCCATAATGGCCGTCGGCGTCGCCAGAACAAGAGCGCACGGACAAAAGACAACCAAAATTGTAACCGCTCGAATGATCTGGCCGCTTATCAGCCATGTTAATCCGGCGGAACTTAACGCTATGACGACAATCCATGTCGCCCAACGGTCCGCAAGGCCGACGATTCTGGCTTTTCCGGCATCGGCGGATTGAACAAGCCGGATCATACGCTGGATGGCGCTGTCTTCCCCCACCTTTACGGCTTCCATGTCAAAGGCGCCAAACTGATTGACCGTGCCGCTTAGCACCTCATCGCCAACGCCCTTGTCAACCGGAAGGGATTCCCCTGTCATCACCGCCTGATTGATTGCCGTCTGTCCGGACACAATGCGGCCGTCAACCGGAATCGTTTCGCCCGGAAGCACGCGCAGCACGTCGCCGACCCGCACCTCTTCCGCCGGAATAACCCGTTCACTCAAACCTTCAATCTTTCGCGCGGTTCGCGGCGTCAAACGCACCAGTTTTTCAATGCCCGCGCGCGCTTTGGCCACAGTCGCATCTTCAAGCAGCGCGCCAAGCTGCATGATGAACGCCACTTCTCCAGCAGCAAATTCCTCTCCAATGATGACGGATGCCGTCAGCGCAATGGAGACCAGAACATCAGCCTTGATGTCAAAACTTGTCGCCAAACCGACAACGGCTCCCAGAATAATCGGAATCCCGCATAAAATGATTGCGACCCATGCAAGATCAAAGGGCGCCGGCGCAAATTCAAAAAGGCTTGCCAGCAGCGCAAGCCCGGAAACCGCCAAAAAGGCAATGTCCCTTTTTATCCCTCCCCACTCCAGAATTTTCTCTATGGCGTGCATGATTTTCCTCCCTTTTATACCTATACGGGTATATGTATATAACCCCGTAAAGGGAGACGCTGTCAAGCAATAAAACCATGCCGGCTTCACGCACACGCCAAGCACACCCGAAAAAAACGCTGAACTCGCTTACTTTATTTGAAGAATAGAAATCAAACAGTTTACCGCGCAAAAAAACGCGCCCGAAAGGGCGCGACCCGCACGGCAGGGATTCCGCCTAAATCATGTTGGCAAACCGTTCGACCGCTTTTGTAAAGCTGGCGATGGTCTGCTCGGCATCGCCATGCTCAAGACCATCTCTGACGCAATGATTGATATGGCCTTCCAGCACGACCTGTCCCACTTTATGAAGAGCTGATTTAGCCGCATTAATTTGCATGAGGATATCTTCACAGGGAATATCTTCATCTATCATCCGATCAATCGCCTGAACCTGACCAATAATTTTTTTCAGGCGGCGGTGCAGGTTATCCGAATCCATGCATTGGCGCATATCAGCCCTCTCTTATGCTTTAAAAAGACAATATTTTGTCTTCTTGAGATAAATATACCCTATTGTCAATACACTCAATAAAAAGCATGCTGATTGAAAATATATCATAAGCAACCCAATATAATTACGCTACTGCAAAAATTTTTTACCGCCGGCGCATTCCCGCTCCATGCCGGCGGCCGCGCGTATAAAGCGTCAGGATAGTCAGGAAAAAAATTTGACAAATTTTGTTATGGGCCGTAGCCTGTCCCCACAACTTAACAGGTGGAGGAACCATCCCATGCTTACATTAAACGACAGCGCCCGCGAAGAATTGGAAGAATACTTCGCGGATAAAGACGCAACTCCTATTCGTATTTTCCTTGCCGGCGGCTGCGGCGGCCCCAGACTGGCCATGGCCCTGGATGAGCCTACGGAGACGGACGCCGTTTTCACGGAAGGCAAATTCACATTCATTGTGGACAAAGAACTTTTGGAAACAACCGGCGATTTGACTATTGACGCCAACGCCAGAGGCTTTACCGTACTTTCTGAAAAGCCCATCGCTTCCGCTGGCGGCGGGTGCGGCGGGTGCAGCGGCTGCGGCGGCGGCAAATAACGATGATCCCATGAAAGGCGGCCGGAAAGCCGCCTTTTTCATGCCGTCCTGCAAAAACGGCGGATAGCGCGGCGGGCAATGCGATTGCGGCAACGGACAACAATTGATGCGAAAACAGCCATGAATCTCAAAGACTCAGTAATCCTCGCCCTGCGTCAGGCAAGGCGGGACGGACGTGAACGCGTGGTCGGCAAGGAACACGGGCGCTGGCTCATCCGGCTTATGGACGACCGCGCCTCTGATTGCCTTGAGGACGGCATCATCATAACAGCACAAGGGTTCAAATATCCGGATGACGAAACGCGGTTCTACACGCTCAAATCAGAAGGCGAATAGGCTCGCAGGATATAACGCGGGGGTCGTGCATCCCAGAAAAGCCGTCAGCCAATCGCCCGCAACGCCTGTACGACCTCCTCTTTAAGTCTAAGATGGCATTCGCCTTCCTGCAAAAAGGCGTGCATGAGGAAACAAAGCCAGTCAAAACCGCGTTGAGGAACATCCTAAAAACCGTATTCCAGGGCCAGCGACTTGGCAAACAGTCCATATTGCAGGTTGACGGCATTATGATTTTTGTACCCCATGCTTTTTGCCAGCCGGCGTGCTGTCGTCGTATAGTGTTCACACGCGGCATGCGCCTTTAAAATACGGACACGGCTGCTTTGCATGGCCTTCGCCATGCGAAAAAGTTCAACAAATTCCTCTTTTGATATGCTATAATACCCTATATGCCGGTCGCAAATTCTTTTTTCCATTCCCTCATTCTCCTTGCCGGAAGGGATGCTCATCACGGCTCGCACGCTCTTTCCTGAACGAATCCGCAACAGGGCGAAAGCGCCCGGCATGCCTGAAC
>CALUUT010000009.1 GCA_944324045.1 uncultured Desulfovibrionaceae bacterium
TTGCCCCGAGCTGGTTTTTCGGGCTTTTTTCGTTCATAGACGGCCTGCCGGCCGGCGTCGTCGTAGAATACGGGTTCCCATTCGCGGCTTAAGGGCACGAAGCTGATGCTGTCCACATAGTCTTCAATGGGCTTGAGAAAAGCCCGGCCCGCCTCAGCCTGTTTGGGGTCAAGTTTCGGAAGAATGGAACAGACGGTAATGGCTACGGTTTTTTCCATCCCCAGGCGCTTCCGGCGTTCCCATAAAAGGCGCAGGTTTTGTTGCACTGTTTCCCATCGCGCTCCCTGCCGCACGGCTTCGTACGTGGCCGGGGTGATGCCGTCCAGCGAAATGCCGATGCCCGTGGGGCCGGCTTCGAGAATTCTGTCCACCGCTTCCGGCGTATTCAAAGCCTGTCCGTTGGTCTGAAAGCCCACCGTGCAGCCCATAATACGGCCGGCGAGTATGTATTCATGGATTCGCGGGTGCAAAAGCGGCTCGCCCATGAAAAAAAGCCGTAACGCGCCGCCCCGTTTAAGCGTCGTCTGACCGGCGCCGGTCAGGTGCGGCAGCTCAAGCGTCCGCAGGCGATTGCTCCACCGCGCAAGAGTCCGCTCGAAAATAGCCGGTTCCATGTAGCCCCTGGGGCGTTTCATATGCGTGCGCGGGCACATGCTGCAGCGCAGGTTGCAATGGTTGGTCGGCTCAAGTTGCAGGGCGAGCGGCGAGTCCGGATTCAGGGCGATGACCTGGACGCCGTTGCCTGCGTCATGCACCCAGCGTTTAAGCAGACCATCAGCCTGGGCCGCGGTATAGGCGTCGCCGTTTTTTTGAGAGTTTTTTTTCACCCTTTCAACCCTGGCCAGAGTCTCCTTGCCCAGGCTTTCGCTCATTTTCAGACGTATTTCATAAATAAGCGTCAGCTGGATAAAGGCGGCGTCGGCAAAACGAAGCGCTTCGCCATCCGCATTCCTGGGCGGGACGCTGACTTCGGCCAGAAGGTCCAGGCCCTGCTTCACATGGCCCCTGGAAATCATGTCCATGGCCATGCCGTATTTCATGCGGGCCGTCTGAAGGTCGTGCATGTCCTGCAAAAAATCCGTATCGCTCCAGGGCTGCGCCGGGCCGTTCATGAGTATTTTTGAAAGATGAGAAGAGGAATTGTTCATTTCTTTGCTCCTTCTTTCCCACTGAAAACGGATGCGCGGGGATTCTAACGCCTCTGATTGGGAAAATTCAGGCGCTCATAGCTCACGGGAAGCGCGCTATGAGCGCTTTTTTATCGTTCCCGCACGTAAGCCTGGACGTATCAGACCCTGTTTCTCTTTATCCCGCAGGGCGCGCCATGGATGGACGCGGAACCGCCGGATGAACCTCATGCCTAGTTAATTTTGCATTCCACGCCGTGAGACTGGAAGATATCCGCGATATGCCGCATTTTTTCGTCATTCGGCTCTTTGACGTCAGGCATGGGATATTCTCCGCCAAGGCGTTCATGCTTTGTGGAGCCGAGCTTGTGGTACGGAAGGATGTTGACGCGGGAAATGGCGTTCTCCGCGCAAAAAGCGCCGATAGCGTGAATATTGTCGTCCGCGTCCGTAAATCCCGGAATGATGGGCATGCGCAGGAATATTTTCCCAGGGTAATTTCTGGCGATATAGCGCAGGTTTTCTATGGCCTGCCTGTTGCTGAGGCCGGTCGCTTCAATGTGCTTTTGCTCGTCGACGATTTTAAGGTCGGTCAGGAACAGATCGACATGCGGCGCGACAGGCTCCAGGTTTTTCAGGGGAACGCAGAGTTCCGATTCCAGAACCGTGTTGATGCCCTCTTCATGGCATGTCCGTAAAAGTTTTTCGACGAATTCGTAATAAAGCAGGGGGTCGCCGCCGGACACGGTTACTCCGCCCTTATTCCGGTAAAAAGGAGAATCCCGCCGGATTTTCTTCATGACGTCTTCAACGGTCATCCATTCGCCGGTGACGGAAAGGGCATTCTGGAAGCAGGCGCGGACGCAGTCATGCGTTTCGCACTTGTTGCATTTTTTCCGGTCGTGACGCACAAGGCCGAACTTTTCCACATCCGCCGGGTCGTTGTTGGCCGATACGGCGTCGTGCGGACAGGCCTTTGCGCAGCGCATGCAGCCGACGCATTTCATCTTGGTATAAAAAAGTTCCGGAATGGCTTTTTGTCCTTCGGGGTTTGAACACCACAGGCATTTGAGCGGGCAGCCCTTGAAAAAGACATTGGTGCGAATTCCCGGTCCATCATGCGTGCTAAAGCTCTGGATATCAAAAATCAGCGCCTTTAGTTCATGATCGTTTTTCATGGCATGTACCTCTTTATGTATAGCAGCGTATGCGCATCCCGCTCTTCGGGTCAGGGAACAGTTTGAAACATAAACCGTGCGTTTTGCGCGTCATGATGGGGTGAGCGCGGACGCCCTTTCCATCAGCGTTGCGGCGGTCGTCTTTGCGCCGCGTTAAAAAGTTCCGGTTTCCTGCTCCGCGGCCAAAGGGCAGTCATGGCTTTTGGTCCGCGGAGCAGGGGGTTATCGAGCTATTTGTTGCCCCATACCGCTTCGCGGGAGGGTTGCTTAACCAGGTTCACCAGTATGCAGCACAGGAAATAGAAGATGGTGGAGAGCCAGATCGAGACAAAGTACGTGCCGGTAACGTCGCGAATCGCGCCGCCGATGTAGGGGCCAAGACCGGCGCCGCCGGCCATGCCGATCAGGGTGATCAGACCCACTGCGGGCGGCATTTCCTTACGTCCCAGGGCAAGGCCCACAAGGCCGGCCACGGACGGGATATAGGAACCAAAAGCAACGGCGAAGACAATGACGTATACGAGAAACGCCCAGTAGCTCGTGCCGCCGTTGGCGGTCAGGCGCACCCCGTGGTTCAGCCACAGCGCGGCTATGGCGGCGACGAAATAGGCGCAGGTGAGAACCTTCTTTCTGGCCTTCATCGGGTCGCCGCTTTTCCGGGCCATCTTGTCCACGACGCCGCCGATGCTGATGGCGCAGAAGGTGAAGATCAGGCCCAGTATGCAGTATATGTACGTGGCGGTCATCTTGTCATAGCCAAGGTCCAGGGTCACATAGTTGATGGCGTGAGAAAAGACGATGAATTCCGCGAAGTTGCTGCAGAACCAGAGTATTGCCAGGGTCCAGAACACCGCGTGCTTTATGGCCCACTTGAAGGGCACATAGAATTCTTCCACTTTTTTGTCGCCGGCGCCGGCTTTCATCCGGGCCATAAAGGCGTCGTACCCAAGAGGCTTCTGGCCGACGTCCTCAGGCTTCATCCGGCTCCACTGGGCGAAGATGCACACGCCGATGATCATGACGACGCCGTAAACGCGCATCATGGTCTGCCAGGACAGGTTGGCGATGACCAGCATGGAGACCAGAGGTCCGAAGAACATCGACATGCCGGAAGCGCCCGTGGCCATGCCCATGGCCAGACCAAGCTTGTCTATGAACCACTGACGGACCATGGACGTCGTCGGCGCCCAGAACGCGCCTGAGCCTATGCCGGCCAGGCCGAAGCTGGCCCAGTACTGCCAGGGTTCCGTGGAAAAGCTCATGAGAATCAGTCCAAGGCCCATGACGGTGCCGTGCAGGGAGTAGGTCAGCCGGCAGCCGAGTTTGTTGATGTACGTGCCGATAAAGAAGGCGAAGAGCCCGTACATGACCATGAAAATGGAGTTCCCCACGGACACGGTGCCGGTGGACCAGCCGGTAGACTGCACCAGCCCCTGAATCAGGGTCGCGAAGGAACCGCGAATCATCATATGGAGAAAAATCATGAGCATGGCCGAGGCAAGCACCGTCCAGCCCATGAACTTTTTATTCGAACCGGCGTTTTCACTCATGGAGCATTCCCCCTCATTAAAAATTATAGGTCCGCCGCCTCATCGGCGGCGTTAAAATATGGCTGCGTGGGACAGGGCCAAGGAAAGGGCAAGGGGGGAATAGCCCGCCCTTGCCCTGTGGTTTACGCGTTAGATGGCGTTGTATTCAGTACGGGCGATGACTTCGTCCTGAATCGGTTTGCCAAGTTCGCACCAGTAAGCGCTGAAACCGGCCACGCGGACCATGAGGTCGCGGTAGTTTTCCGGATGCTTCTGGGCGTCGCGGAGCATGTTGGAGTCCACGATGTTGAACTGCACATGGTAGCCGCCCATGGCGAAGTAGCTCTTGATGAACTCAACGAAGTTCTTGCTGCCCTCAAGGCCGCGAATGGCGTTGGGGTGAATCTTCATGTTGAGCTGCATGCTGCGGAATTCCGTCGGGTCGAGCTTGACGCCGGACTTCAGAAGGGCGATGGGGCCGTTGAGGTCGGTGCCGGGGCTGGCCGAAAGAATGCCGTCGCACAGGGTCACGCCGGCCAGACGGCCGTCGGGCAGAGCGCCGGTTACGCGGCCGTGAGGACCGTGAGCCGAGATGGACAGGGCCGCGGTGAGCCATCTGTAACCCAGATAGGTGGTTTCGGAAGCGCAGACTTCGTCGTAGTTCTTCCACAGATCGACAAAGATGTCGTCCACAAAGTCGTCGTCATTGCCGAACTTGGGCGCTTCAAGAACATCCTTGTGAATCTGGGCGTACTTTTCGTGCTTCACAGGGTCAATGGACTGGTTGAGCATGGAGAAGTTGCCCGTTTCAGCGCCCACCTGATAGCCGAAGTTGTTGTCCAGGGCGTCCTTGAATTCTTCCCAGGTATAGCGCTTGTCTTCCCAGATCAGCTTCTTCATGGCGGCCAGGCTGTTGCAGACGTTGACCGTGCCGGAATCGAGCAGGGTGACGACCTTGTTGTACCGGCAGCCGTTGGCGTCCTGAGGCAGGCCGCGCTTGATGCAGTCGTGCATGAGCACGGAGCCGGCGATCTTCGGATGGATTTCGCGCATAACCCCGATGACGTAGTTCCAGTAGCGCATGTAAACCTTCATGTAGTGCGCGCGCACGGCCACAAAGTTGTCCCACACGTCCTGGTAGCAGGTGATGGGCTTTAAGCCGTCAAAGCACTTGATGCCGGTTCTGGGGTCCACGCCGTCGTTCAGGGCGATTTCAAGGGTCTTGCCTTCGTTGTAGAAGGCGGGGTGGTTGATGCCGTGAGCCGTGCCGTTCATGCCGACTTCAACGCAACCGGCCATGGTGACGTCATGGGCGTCATGCATGGTGATGTTTTCTTCAGCGTGACACCAGAGAAGGTGCTTGACGCACATGTCATAGTTGTACCAGGCGGGATAGCCGTTGCCGGCCTTGGTGCATTCAGCCGCTTTCAGCAGCAGGCGGTCAGAGGTCTTGGGGCTGACCAGAATGCCGAGCGTGGGCTGCGCGGTGGGCACGTTGATGCCGGCCTGGAGAACGAGTTCTTCCAGTTCGTTGTCCCAGTTCTGCAGGGTATTGGGGTCGACGCCGCCGACAACCATGTGCTGGAAGGAGTTCGAAGAAGCCATTGCGGCCCAGGCGGAAGGAGTGATATACTCTTCGCTGGAGAATTTGATGCGCAGCATTTCCCACAGTTCGAGCGCTTCTTCCTTGGTGATGCGGCCGGCCTTGAGGTCAGCCTGATACAGGGGGTTCAGCAGTTGAGGCCACTTTCCGGGGGAAAGACCCAGAGAGATGGAGTCGTTCCAGACCATCATATGGCCGGCCCAGGCGGCCTGCACGCCTTCGCGGAAGGTGCGCGGCGGGTTGGCGGGCACCCATTCAAGGGTGTCGGCCATTTCAAGCAGTTCCTTCTTGCGGGCCGGATCCTTGCAGTCCGCGGCAAGGCGGCGGGCTTCATTGGCGTAGTTCTTGGCCCAGTTGATCATGCCTTCGCACACAAGAATACAGGCTCTCCAGAATTCAATCTTTTCCATGCCTTCTTTCTTGATGGGCTGCGCTTCGGCCAGGTAGCGCTTGCATTCGGCGATAACGTCGTTCAGGCCGCGCTGCACGATGATATCATACGCCGGGGTCCAGCGGCCGTCGCAGCCGGAGGCAAGGCCCGAACCCGGGAACAGGCCGACTTTCCAGGCCTTTTGCAGATCTTCATAAAGGGGGAACAGATCCGCCATGACCTTGTTGGAAACGTCTTCAATGGAATGGGTCTTCCAGTAGTCGAGACATTCGCGCAGGGCGGGGATTTCTTTCGTGGGAAGGCTGAACAGCTGACCGAGCTTGGTCCAGCCTTCTTCGGTCACATTGTGCGCGGCGCTTTTGCCTTCAACGCTGAAGAGCTTGGCTTCTTCGTCTTCCGCCATGTCCAGGAACTTGATCATAAAAGCGGTGGAGAACTGCGGATAGAAGGTGGCGCCGCGGCAGTAGCGGGTCTTGGACATGACGATGACTTCGTCTTCCTGGATGACGGGAGTCATGTTTTCCAGCATGTATTTGTACGCCTGGGCTCTGCGGATGTAGAGAGGTTCGCCGGCGTGTTCCTTCCATGCCTTGGTGTAGAGTATGGGCATTTCGGAGTCAAAGCGGCATTTGCTGTTGAGGTAGCGATCAAACATGCGCGCGACGCGCGGGGTGGAAGGCTTGCCCGTCACTTCTTTGGGCGTAAATTCCTCCTTCCCCTTCGCTTCCCCCGCGGCAGGCGGCCAGGTGATGGTTTTACCGGTTTCCAGCATTTCAAGAACGCCAGATTTCGTTTCGGTCGTCATAGAAAATCTCCTTTTATATGATTGAGATTGCCTGGTACGTTTACTTGCCAAGATAAAAGCGAATTTTGTGCCATATGAAATTATTTCTTTATATTCGATATGTTATGATGTACAAGTTGCGGAGTTTCCGTAAAAAGGGGTTCAAATGGGAGATTTTTGAACACATAGTGTTCAATTAATGTGTAAAAAATAAACATAACTGAACGTATTGCTATATAACAATCTGTTCTTATTTGTATTTATATGAACTATGAATGAGAGAAACTGGACATGGCGAGCGGACGACATGGAGAGAAAGCGGTATGGATGCGAAGAGAGAGAGAGAGAGAGAGAGAGAGAGAGAGAGAGAGAGACGGTAGACGGGCCCGCGTACGTGCGGGAGGAATATCTGTTTCACAGCAGCGCCTACCTTCCGGGTACGGCCAAGGATGAGGTAGGGCGGTATGTATACAGCAATGAAGCGAACAGCGAGCTGATGCGCACGCCATGGAAAAAGCTCAAGGGCACGACGGCCTGGGAGTATTTCCCCAGGGAACTGGCGCTCAGGATGGATACTCTGGACAAGGCGGTGCGCGAGTCCGGTCCCCGGTGTTCCGAAACCCAGACCGTAAGCACAGGCTATAAGCATCCCTTTCACGTCAAGGTTCCCTATATGACGCCTGACGGCCGGGTGCTTGTCGTGGGCACCGCGTTCGACACCTTTGAGCAGTTCAGCTTTCTGCATGGCTGGCGTTTGTTCGCGCCCGGGTCCGGCGATTCGTCTTCAAATCTTGGGTTCTGGGGGCTGGCTTTTCAGTTCGGGCAGTACTGCATCAATTCCGATTTGTGCGAAATGATCGGGTTTCCCAGGGAAAAGGCGGGATTCGGGCACCGGATTCAAAGTTACATTCACCCCAGGGATCTGCCGGAATTTTCTCTGGGGATTGCCCGGCTTATCAGGGGCGAAATCCGGCAGGTCACCTATCAGGTGCGCATGAAAGCGCCGGACAATCCCGACTGGCAGTGGATGATGGGTTTGGCGGTGGTGTCCGTGCGCGCCGCTGATTTCGAGCCTCTGACCGTCGCCGGAGTCGTCTGGAACGTCACGCGCCAGGTGCGGCTTCGGGAGGAATCCCGGCGGCGGCAGCTGCTGTTCACGAGCATGTATGACCAGTCTCCCATGGGGGTTATGGTGCTGAACGGGGAATGCCGGGTCAACTTCATCAATCAATATCTGAAGAACGCGTTCGGGATGGATCTGGCGCTGACGCCGGACGCGGACCAGGGCACGCCGCTGGAGCATTTTTTCACGCCGGATCAGGCGAGTGAAACCGAGGCGTACGCCAGAGAGGTTCTGGACACGGGGCGCAGCCGCAACACCGAAACAGAGCTGTTCGACGCCTCAGGCAAAGCCGTGGCCCTGGCCAGCACCTGGTTCCCCCTGCGCGACAGCAAGGGCCGCATCAATGCCGTGGGCTGCGCCAGCCTGGATGTGACGCACATAAAGCAGGTGGAATCGCGGGTCAGCGAACTTGAGAACATGCTGAATGAGCGGCAGACGTTCGGCAGCTTTCGCGGCAACAGCGAGGTCATGCAGCGGGCGTATTTTCAGTTGCGGCACATGGCGAAAACCGACGCCACGGTCCTGATTCTTGGCGAATCCGGGACCGGCAAGGAGCTTGCCGCAGAAGCCCTGCACTATGAAAGCCCCAGGGCGAAAATGCCGTTAATCAAGGTCAACTGCGCGGCCCTGACGGAATCGCTTCTGGAAAGCGAACTGTTCGGTCATGTGCGCGGCGCGTTTTCAGGCGCGTTCAAG
>CALUUT010000010.1 GCA_944324045.1 uncultured Desulfovibrionaceae bacterium
TTGCCGTGGAGAGGGCCCTGACCGGCATCGAGCCCAGGGCCGTGGAAGCGCGGCCGTTCATGACCAAATACGGCATGGTTTCAGGCGGCTATTTCCCGGTGGCCTATGACCCGGAAAAGGGCCGGAAGGCCTTTGAACGGGCGCAGGAGAAAGACGACAAGAAACTGCTTGGCGGCCGCAACTACGGCGGCGCGCAGTTATTCTCTGTCGCCAAAGGTATTGGCAGCTCATACAAATTTGTTCAAACGATCAGGCGTTAAACATAGCCCGGATTAATGCGGTTTCCATTCTCGCAAAAACCGCCAGCGCTCTTTTGGGGAACGCCACAAAACCCCCATTGGCGAGCATTGTCGCACGGCTTGGCCAAAGTCTGAGCTGTCTGTAGCCAACCGGACAACAGCATCCACCCCCTTGTCGATTGCTGTAAGCCATGCATTACTATACAGCTCGGAGCAGGAAAAATGAGGCAACCCCAGCCAATATTCCCATTGCGCGCGTAAGTCAGCCAAACGATGCGGTTCTTCCTGAAGACGTGCCGCCAGGAAACGATGAATATCCAACGAACGCTGGTCTTGATCTTTATGTTCCATTGTAAACCTACATTGAGAGATCAAATTCGTTGCTATTTGTAAGCAAAATCTCTTTTTTTACCTTATCGGCTATAAATGCCGTCTTTTCTTTGCCCAATCGTTTTTCTTGAAGTCTGGGAAGAAGCTTTCGTAATTTCTCCTTATCAATAAGCCCTTCCTGATCAACTTTGCGAATAAAAAACAAATCCTTGTCCCTGCCTGCGGCATATTTTGAAAGCACGATATCTTCCACTGAAGGAAAAAAAACCGTTATCTCGCCGTCTCCCATATCTAAATGTAAGCTTATAAGCCTTTGCTCCCACCCTTCCGGAAAAATAGCGGTATTAATTCCAACGCCATGTGCATAATACCCATAGGTTTTATGGAATTCGGACTCTTCTCCAATAGTTCCATCTATCAAGTCGCTCATCAGGGAATTTTCCGGGATAGGAACCAGATCAATTTCCATGGATTCATTAAACGAAAATTAAATTTCCCGATCATGACAATGACCTAGGATAGCCTGTGAACCAATTACAAGCATCTTTTTACACTGACAAATTGCACTTGCCGCTTTTAGGGTATGAAGCATTGCCGCTATCTTCATACAAATATCCTTTTCAAAGGGAACATTGACATATTACATTCATCCAGAATTTTAATTGAAAATTATAACCCAAGTTCAAGATCGTCTTGCGCCAAATTTTTATCCTGTCTCTCAAGTGATTTTTTGATCTGTACTATGCATGTTTGATCTATTTTTAGCGCATCAAAACATCCTTTTGCATAGTCAGCATCCTTTAGTTTACTTACGGCCTTGCTGAAATCTTTTTTTACGGAAGTCCCATATGCCTTTTCCGCCTTTTGCCAAGCGGCATTGGGAATTAATCCCCAATGGGTCACCATCATTCCAAGATCAATAATATCGCGAGATTTTACAGCTTCATCCGCGAATCTGTCAGAATTTGCGAGAAGCTTTTCAGCATACATATCTATGCGCGACAAAACCGGCACATTTAGACCATTGTGTTTTTCTCCAGTGAGATGAATACGTCCTTCAGCGACAATTTCAAATTTAATGGGAACATCATCTACAAGAACAATAGTACGGATGCCGTACCGGTCCATACGTATGTCGCGCGCCAAGGTCATGTTCACTTTTGCCAGACCTGAAAATCCTTTTTCATGAACAGTTTCTCTTAAAAGGCGATACCCTTCAGAGGAAGAACATAAAAAATATACATCGACTGATTCACGGTATTCATCCAGCAAAAGGGCAATAGCGGTGCCGCCTCCAAAATAAGTGGACGCCTTTACAAACAAATTCTCATCAAGCGACTGAAGTAATGTTGATATCCTTTGATGATGCGGCCTTTTAAACATTGAGCACTCCATTTCCCACTGTATAGATAAGCTGATCAAGCACGTCGCGCTCTTCAGGCGTCATCTTTTCCGGTTCAATAAAACGCCAATTGGCTTCATATAAAGATAGCGCTTCTTTATCTTCCAGTTCAATAATGTTCTTTCTGTTCCAAAGGAGCATTTGAAGCTGAGGGCAGCAAGAGATATCTATTTTCATTCGACAATCCTTTGATGGGATTCTGCATGTAGTTGTTATATGAAACAGTATGACAAACCCGGTCGTAAGTCCATGTTCTCTTGCACTATAATTCAACGCTTAATTCATCGTTCTTTTCAGGTTCTCTTTTTTTCTCCTGAGTTGGAGTTTTTGTAAAGATGTTTCCATTTCGATGAAATTTTATGCCGAATTTGAGACGGGCCAGCGCTTCAGCAAGCCTTTTTGCTTCCAGATCATGCGCGCTGAAGGTCAGCTCCGCCCCAGCACCCCGAATCATTCCGCCGCCCGGCAAGGTGAACAGCGCCACGCCACGATTATCCACCCGATACGTGAACCCCTCCGCCCTGGAAAAACCATTCCGGGATTTTTCCCGCTCAATCGTCTGAAGCATCCTGGACACTGCAAGCAGACATTTTTTGTCTTTATGGGCCAGGTCGGTTCGCTCCCGAATTGCATTCCGTCGCTCTTTCCATGTTTGCCGTGACGCTTTTTCCGATGAAATATCCACTGCATATGCGTGTGCGGAACCTTCATTTTCATGCTCTGGAGCGACTTTTCCTCTGCTTTGCAGGATACTCAAAGCGATTTCGTTTCCCTGTTCCGTTTTCAGACGCAAAAATTCGTTCCAGTTTTTAAATGGAAATTTTTCCTGGACAGCTTCACGAAGTTTTTTGCCCTTTTGTCGCACGGCATCCAGAGCCGCGGTTTCTTTTTTTCGGGATAGTTGAATAAGGTTGCGCCGGTCATAGCCTGTTAAACCGGATCTCCGCTTACTATCTTTCCGTATGGTCGCATATTTTGTGTGAACAGCGTCCAGTTCCGCAGTTTCCTGAGTTTTGATCGCTTTTAATTCGACTATGCGTTCCTCTATGCTTTTACGATATACCGCGTACAGATTTCCACGGTTTGGTGACCGGTGCAGAGGCGCTGCCTGGTAGCGCGATTGTTCCGCCACGTTGTCCCAGGAGTCAAAACGTCTGTATGGACCAAGTTTGGCCTCCAGCTTTTTCAGGGAAAACGCACGTCCCAAACCGCTGGCCTTCATGGCGTGTCTGCCGTGCCGGTCTTTAATCACCAGCCCATTTGCGCGCGGGACAAACTCCAGCCCAAGCTTGGCGCACGCTTCATGCAACGCCCGCCATTCCATGGCGCCGTCTAACGTCGCGGCCAAAATGGCTTTGTGGCGTTTTACATAGGACTCAAAAGACTCCTGTCCGCTGTGCGCCTCCATTGTGGCCGCTTTTCGAGATAGTGGGTTCTCCCGTCGCTTTTCCCGCCCATTATCCACAACCAGGCCAAACTCTTTTTCAAGCTGCCGGCATATCTCGTCGCGAATTATGTAATCCCTGAAAGGCTCATGACGTGTGAAACTTTCCGGGTGAATCATGTTATACGCGATGTGCATGTGAATATGAGCCGTGTTCTTGTGAACCCCGCAATGACGCTGATGTTCGGCATACCCCAAGGCAGCGGCAAAGCGTTCCTCCATGGCTTTAAAAATTTCCGGGGTAAGTTTTATCTCATCCTCCGGTCTGAAGCTCACGAGCAAATGATACGTTTTTCCCTTTGTTGTACGGGTATTGAGCGCCTGAACGTCAAGCGCCTTACCGCCAGCCTGTAATCATCTCCGGCCATACACCCGGCGCACCATGCCGCGAGAACCTTTTCCCCTTCATGGTTCGCATCCGCTATATATTCGGCCAAGCGTTTATAATTGTCGTTTTTTGGCTCGCATGGGATACATGTGCTAATCACCGCATTTTCCTTTTCAAACCGGCCGAAAAATATTTCCCGGCCGGTCTGTTTCTTCGTTTTCAGGCGTATCCTGATACCCGAACAGCGCTTACAATTCACGGACCTTGGCTTTTAGTTCAAGCTGGCATGCATCAATCTTTCGCAACAGCGCATAAACCTGGTCTTTGTCATGCCCGGCGGCAAGGCTCTGTTTCAACAATCCTCTATGTACTTTACCTGTCCTGTCTTAAAAACATAAAATTCTATATGATGTGTTTATAATATATTAATACTATTTTTAGTAAATAAAAATAAAAGATTACTAATGTCTATTAAATATACCATTAAAAATCATTAATTGTTTTTAGTGGTATATTTTTGGCGTATTAGATTTTGACATCTTCCCCCGACTTCAGGCGGGGAGGAGGTCAACACTACAGTCATTCGACAGCATTCTGATAAGGCAAAGGCTTTAGAGCTTGCCAAAATAGAAGCGGAAACCAAACTG
>CALUUT010000011.1 GCA_944324045.1 uncultured Desulfovibrionaceae bacterium
GCCCAAATTGCCGGACTCCCGGCAAGAGGTCAAGGGGAAAATCTTCATGCCTTACCCCCTTTAACATGCCGGAACTCACATAAAGGATTGCCGTTTGAGGTCAGCCTTTCGCCGGTGAATGAGCATACCCGGCGTATACGGCCAGAGGCCAGAACTACCAGTCTGAAATAACCGCATGGAGCGCAAAAACAGCCTTGCCCGGCAAAGGGAAGCCTGCTATTCTCACTTTGCCAAACATCCTTTTGCTTTTGCCCCGCAGCCGCCGCAGCGGGGTTTCTTTTTTTGCTCATGGCTACGCCTCCGCACTGGAAAGGCGATTAAGCAATTCCCGAATATCAGACGCACGCCACGCGGAAGCCCTCGCGCCAATCTTGACCGGCGCGGGGTACACCCCTTTTTGAATGCCCGCATACCATGCTGAACGAGAGAGAGGGACCAAAGAAAGCACATCTTTGAGGCGGAGAAATCCGGGTTCTGTAAGGCGGGAAATAGTGACGGGAGAAAAAGACTCGTTAACCATAAAGGCTCCTTTCGAAGCCGGACGGAACCGCGTTGAAACTCGCTTTCTGCTGCCAAAAAGTGTTAGACAATTCAGTTGGACTTATGGCAAGATCAACGCGGAACAGGACATTTTAGTACGCCTTAGAACGCGCTAAAACGCCTGTTCCACCCGGTCTTAGGGTTTGGAAATGTCGCGGAAAAAACAAAAGCGATGCGACATTTCCGGTTAAATTTGGAAGGGAAGGAACGGCAATTCCTTCCGGCTTTTTGGAAATGAGCGGCGGCAACCGCTCATTTCTTTTTATGTCTTATATTGTTCATTATCGTCTAACCGTTGTCAACTGTTTACCCTCATCGTAACATTCTAATATATTTAAAAAATTCTATTGCCGTTTTAACCGGCTTTTAAATTGTCCAGATAATCCGCCCATTCCTGCATCATCTTTCTCCGTTCCGGCAAGTATTCAGCGCGATTGTATGCGTCCCTGACAGCGTTTTTTTCCGCATGCGCAAGTTGCGCCTCTATCCAGTCTTTATTATACCCAAGCTCGTTAAGCATGGTTGACGCGCTTGTTCTAAAACCATGAATCGTCATTTTGTCTTTTCCGTATCCCATCCGCCTCAAAGCATTAAGCAATCCAACGTCTGATATGCAACGTGTCGCTGAAAAAGAGCTTGGAAAAATCAATACTCCATTGCCCGAAAGCTCTTTTAAAGACCGAAATAACGCTATTGCTTGCCGGGCAAGCGGGACGACATGAGGCCGCCGCATCTTCATACGTCCGGCGGGGATAACCCATTCAGCCGCATCAAAGTTAATTTCATCCCACACCGCACCGCGCAGTTCCCCGGAACGGACAAAGACATAAGGAAGCAATTTCAAGGCATAGCACAGGACAGGTTCTCCGGGGTATTCATCAATGGAACGAAGCAACTCCCCCATTTCAGAGGGAACAACTATAGCGGCATAATGTTTTGTTTTCACAGGAGCAAGCGCTTCATTTAATCCCGTAGCCGCATCATGCGCGACTACTCCCGCAATACGGGCGTAGCGCGTTATCTGTCCGCATAGTTGCGCCAGTCTATGGGCCGTCTCTATAGCGCCGCGAGATTCGGCTTTTTGAATGACCGCCAGATAATCCGCAGCTTCCAGAGAGGAAAACTGTCTCTCTCCAATATATGGAAAAAGCTGGTTTTCAAGGCGAGAAAGGATTTTTTTCTGGTGTCCGTCTGTCCACGCCGCGCGTTTTTTGGCAAACCATTCACGGGCTACCGCGCTAAAGGTTGTCTTCTTCTCTTTCTCCATAGCGGCAATAACGGCTTTGGCTTCCCTGCGACGTTCTCCGGGATTGACGCCCTGAGCAATAAGCTGCCTTGTTTCGTCTCGCTTTATCCTGGCCTCTTTCAAACCAATAACGGGATATGTTCCAAGCGACAGCAACTTTTCCTTGCCGTTAAGGCGGTATTTAAGCCGCCACCACTTACCCCCGCTTGGGGTAACAAGCAGAAATAAACCGTTGGCGTCATAAAGTTTGTATGGCTTGTCTTTGGATTTGGCGTTGCGTATGGCGATATCAGATAGCGGCACTGGGGTAACTCTTGCTGTGCGTTTTTTTAAATAGCTCTGTTACCCCCAAAGTTACCCCAAAAATTTGAGGATGTAAACGGACGTACACGGACGGCAACGGACGTTAAAAATAAGAAAAATCCGCTTGGCTCTAAGCCTTGCGGACTTTCTAGGACTTCTGTGTACGTCTGTTTGGTGCCCAGGGCGGGACTTGAACCCGCACGCCGGTTTCCCGGCCAGGGATTTTAAGTCCCTTGCGTCTACCAGTTCCACCACCCGGGCAGGCCGTTTTGCACGTTCGGCTGTCGTTCTTGTGACATAACTTGCTGTTTTTCTCAAGCGGACATTGGAAAGAAGTGCGGATAAAATTTTTCCTGTCCTGGATATCCATGCTTTTTTACGCTTCGCGCCTGTTTGCCACGCATTTTAGGAAAGACTTGGCGGCGTTTTCCTGTTCTTCCTATGCTGCGCCGTTTTTGCCGCTTTCGCCGTTTTCCTGTTTGAAGCGGCCCAAACGTCTCTGGCTCGGGGCAGGGATATGCGCTCTTCATGGCGTCCCTGCTCGAACGTCACGGCAAAAAATACCGCTCTATCCAGATTTTCCCTGTCGACAAACAGGAACCGCGCATCCACATCCTTTGTCAGAATATCCCGGATTGCCGCGCAAAACTCTTGAAACGCGCTCTCTGAATACGTCTGAAACTGGCACTGCACAGTCAACGCTTCCCCATATTCCCTGTATTCAATATGTTCGGCGCCGTGCGCTTCAAGCATCACCGACAGGGAAACCCTGAGCGTTTGTTCAAGTTCGCCCAGTTCTTCATACCCCAATTCCGGGCAATAAAAAAAATGCCCAAACATTTCACATGAAAAATGCGCCGCCATATACCGCGCCTCCTTTACCGAAAATACCCGTCATGCAGGAAGGCGCATCAGTATACCGCCCGGCCGGGGACGCCGTCAAATGTTGAAAACCGTCCGGACCAGACGCTTTTCATGCGCTTCACCATCCGCGCGACCTGTGATATGCGATTGATTCGCCCGCAAGGCGGCAACTCGTACCGGACGCGGATATGCACGAAATAGACTACGCCAAGGAATTAAACCCGGCCCAATATGAGGCCGCGACAACGCTTGATGGCCCAATACTCGTCATTGCAGGCGCAGGCAGCGGCAAAACGAGAACGGTGGTCTACCGTCTTGCGTACATGGTTGAAAGCGGCATCCCATCCTCGCAGATTCTTTTGCTGACGTTCACGCGCAAGGCGTCCCAGGAAATGCTTCGCCGCGCCGGAGCCCTTCTGGGGTATGGCGTGGGCGGCGTGCATGGCGGCACCTTTCATGCCATGGCCTACTCCATCCTGCGCCAGTACCGGCCAAAAGGGTATGAACGAAACGTCACGTTAATGGATTCCGGCGACATTGCCGCCGCTTTGCAGGAATGCCGCGACAAACTGCACATCGGCAAGGCGGACCGATCTTTTCCGCGCCATCAAACCATCGCCGGGCTGTTCAGCAAGGCGCGAAACAAGGAATGTTCCATAGAAGACGTCATACGCCGCGAAGCCTATCACCTGCTTTTCCATGCCGATGCGCTTCAGCTTTTGTACGACGCATATGCGGCATATAAGAAAGAACACGCGCTGCTTGATTACGACGATTTGCTCTTTGATCTGGAAAACGCCCTGCTGCAAGAGCCGGATATGGTAAAACGGCTCAGGGAGACGTTTCGCTACATCATGGTGGACGAATACCAGGACACCAACCGGGTGCAGGCGCGGCTGGTGCGTCTTCTGGCCGGGGAAAAGGGCAACGTCATGGCGGTGGGCGACGACGCGCAGTCCATCTATGCCTTCCGTGGAGCGGATATTCGAAATATTCTTGATTTCCCGCATCATTTTCCCGGCGCGCGGCTCATCAAACTTGAAGAAAACTACCGTTCCCTGCAGCCTGTGCTCGATCTGACGAACGCCCTTCTTGCCGCAGCCCCGGAAGCGTACCGCAAAACGCTGCATGCCGTTCAAAAAGGCGGGGCCCTGCCGGAACTTATACGCCCCATAAACAACCGCACCCAGAGCGAGCTTGTCGTCCAAAAAATTTCCGAACTGGCGTGCGAATGCCCTTTGCGGGAAATCGCCGTGCTTTTCCGGGCCGCCTATCACTCCTATGATGTGGAAATAGCCCTCAAACAGGCGGGCATCCGGTTTCGCAAGTACGGCGGCCTGAAATTCTCCGATGCCGCGCACGTCAAGGACGTCATGAGCTTTGTGCGTCTTGCGTACAACCCGCTTGACTTTCCCTCTTTCCGGCGCGTCATGGAGCTTGGCAAGGGCGTCGGCCCCAAAACCAGCCAGAAAATTTACGACGCCATGCTTTCAGGCGACGGCGCCGCCCTGGAAAAAGCCTGCGCCCGGCATGCCGGAGCCTTAAGCCATATCCGTTTCATCCAAACGCTTCGGGAGACCCGGTCCGGTCCATACGCGATATTCAGGGACATACTGGCGCACTACCAACCTTTCCTGGAACAGAACTATCCCGATGATTTTCCCTACCGGGAACAGGGGCTGGAAGAACTTGCCCAGCTTGCCGGCGAATATGCGGAACTTGACCTGTTTCTTTCCGATCTTTCCCTGGAAGAGCCGGATCAGACCGACGATGCGGATCAAGACGCCCTTACCCTTTCAACCGTGCATTCGGCCAAGGGACTGGAATGGGACGCCGTCTTGATCATAGATCTGGTTGAAGACCGTTTTCCATCGCGCCATGCGTCCCTGCGCGCGGAAGAATTTGAGGAAGAACGGCGGCTTTTGTACGTGGCCTGCACCAGGGCCCGAAAGTATCTGGGGCTTTTTGCGCCTGACTTTATATACAGCCGGGAAACCCGCAGCGAAGAGCGCGCCGCGCCCAGCCCGTTCGTGCGCGCCCTGCCGCCGTCTCTTTACGACGAACTCCAGGAATGCCCGGGCGGCCGGCTTCGCCGGCGCACGGAACGGGAAAGAACGGCGCGGCGCGCGCTGCGTACGACTCTGAACGCGCCTTTTGGCAAAAACCATGTCCCGGACCCTGACGCCGCCATAACGCCGGCCCATACGCGCAAACCGCGCGCCGCAGACGACGCGGAATCCGACCGCTCCTCACCCGGCATGTCCGGCGACGACGCATGCCGGGACATGCCGGAAGCGCCTGCAAACACAGGCTGCCTTTCCGGAAAAGGCGATACGGACCCGGCCCGATGCGGATTCTGCCGGCACCGCATCTTCGGCCGTGGAAAAATCGTCGAATACATCCCGCCGGACAAGTGCCGGGTGCATTTTCCGAATATCGGACTTAAGGTCATTCTCACCGCATATCTTGCGCTGGAGGATTCCTGATGCGCGACAACAGCCCGCCGCAACCGGATTGCACGCGAACGCACGCGGACGATTCGCAGCCTTTCACGTCGGAAGACGGCCTGCTTGAGGCCCTAAACAGCATCTTCCCCAGGACCCACCCTCTGCTTTTGGACGGCCGCGGAGACGACTGCGCGCAGTTGCGCGCTTCAGGACGGCTCTATGTCAGCACGGATATTTTTCTGGAGCATGTGCATTTTCGACGCGGCTACTTCTCCCCGGCGCACATCGGACATAAAGCCCTGGCCGTCAATTTGAGCGATATCGCGGCCTGCGGCGGCCGCCCTACAGGGTTCAGCATGGGCCTTACCTTGCCGCCCTGCTTTTGCGCGCGCGAAACCAAAGACTTGCTTGCCGGCATGGCCCGGCTTGCGGCGGATTATGAGATTGCGCTTGCCGGCGGGGATATATCCCGCGGCCGGGATCTTGGGCTGTGCCTCACCATCTGGGGCGAGCCGGCGTTTCCAGACGCGCCGTTTCTGCGCCGCGGCCAGGCCCGGCCCGGCCATGTCCTGTTCTTAAGCGGCCGCGGGGAATTCGGACCGGGCCTTGCGCGCGCGGGCCTTCTCAGTCTTGAAGCGAACCCGGCGCAGGCCGAACGCCTGTACCCGGCGGCCTGCGACGCGCACCGCTCCCCTATCCCTCTGGTTTCCGAGGGACTGGCTCTGGCCCAATTCGCAGCGGCCCACCCTGAAGCCCGCATCGGACTTATGGATCTTTCCGACGGTCTGGCCCGCGACTTGCCCCGCCTTATCGGCCCGAATCTGGCCGCGCGCGTGACCCTTGACCCGGAAGCGCTGCCCGGCGACGTCAAACGCTTTGCAAAAGCGCACGGCCTGGACCCGGCAAAATTCGCCTATATAGGCGGCGAAGACTATCTGCTCCTTGGCTCCTGCGCGCCCGAAGCCCTGGACGCCCTGCGCGCCGCCGCGCCTGCGCTTACGCCCATTGGAGAGGTCTATGCCGGAAGACGCATGCTCTTAAACGGCCATGACGCCCTTGGACTGGGATTTGACCACTTCGCGTCATGAAAACGCCATCATTTCATGCCCAAACAGGACGGGTCGGATAAAAAACAGGCCAAGCCGGCTTCGACGGCTTGACCTTTTGCCGCAAAACGTATGAAATCAGCGTTTGCGCAATATTCCAAGAACACCCTATTACAAAGCGACTCTATTCCCATGACCACGCAACTTGCCCCTGATTTTGCCAAATCCGGCGGACTGGTCCCGGCCATTGCCCAAGACGCGAAAACGGGCGACGTCCTCATGCTGGGATACATGAACGAAGAAGCATGGCGGCGCACGCTCGCCACAAAAGAAGCCCATTACTACAGCCGGAGCAGGCAACGCCTCTGGCATAAGGGAGAGACTTCGGGCAACGTGCAAAAAGTTCTGTCCATCCGCCTGGACTGCGATGCGGACACTGTGCTTTTGCTTGTGGAACAAATCGGCGGCGCAGCCTGCCACAAAGGATACGCAAGCTGTTTTTACCGCGAAGTGCGGGATAATGACGTGCGCATATGCAGCGAAAGAAAATTTGACCCCAATGAGGTATATAAATCATGACCCCATGCCCTCAACTCAAGCTTGGTCTTCCAAAAGGTTCTCTGGAAGACGCCACCATTGATCTGTTCGCCCGTTCCGGCTGGAAGATACGCAGAAACCTGCGCAACTATTTTCCGGAAATAAATGATCCTGAAATTACGGCGCGCCTGTGCCGCGTCCAGGAAATCCCCACATACATAGAGGAAGGCATTCTTGATTGCGGTCTGACCGGCAAAGACTGGATTATGGAAATCGGGGCCAAGGTCACTGTGGTTTCAGACCTGGTGTATTCCAAGGCCAGCAACCGGCCCGCGCGCTGGGTGCTCGCGGTTGACGGCGAATCAGGCGTCACGCGCCCTGAACAGCTTGAGGGAAAGCGCGTGGCCACGGAGCTTTTGGGGGTCACGCGCCGCTATTTCAAAGAAAAAGGCATTAACGTCAATGTCCAGTACTCATGGGGAGCGACAGAAGCCAAGGTTGTGGAAGGCCTTGCGGACGCGATTGTCGAAGTTACGGAAACCGGAACCACCATCCGCGCGCATGGCCTTAAAATCATCGACGACGTGCTCGTATCCAACACCCAGCTTATCGCCAGCGCGGCAGCCTGGGCAGATCCGTGGAAACGCGCCAAAATCGAACAACTGGACCTCCTTCTTCAGGGCGCCTTGCGCGCCGAATCTCTGGTAGGTCTTAAAATGAACGTGCCCGCGGACAAGCTGGAAGGCGTGGTGTCCATTCTCCCAAGCCTCAATTCGCCCACCATCTCAAGCCTTCAGAACAATTCCTGGTGCGCCGTGGAAATCGTGGTGAACACCGATACGGTGCGCGACCTCATTCCGGCTTTGCGCGCCCGGGGCGCGGAAGGCATCATCGAATATTCCCTCAACAAGGTTCTTTAACAGTATGGATATCGCCGTCCCAACCATGCTCTGCGGTCTGATCGGGCATCCTCTGGGGCATAGCTTAAGCCCGATTTTGCATAACTGGGGTTTTAAGCATTGCGGGCTTTCCGGCGTCTATATGGCCTGGGACACGCCGCCAGAGCGCCTGCAAAACGTCATTGCGGCCGTGCGCGCCTTACGGATTGCGGGCCTTAGCGTCACCATTCCGCACAAGGAAGCCGTCCTTGCGCTCGTGGATAAAAAAACCCCTCTGGCCGCCGCCACAGGCGCGGCGAACACGCTGTTTTGGGAACATGATCTCCTTATTGCGGACAATACGGACGTTGAGGGATTCATCGCCCCGTTGCAGGCATGCAAAAACGCCAAAACAGCCCTTGTGCTGGGAAGCGGCGGCGTAGCCAGAGCCGCGCTCTTCGGGCTTGAAAAGCTGGGCGTCCGAAATGCGGCCGTTTGCGGCCGCAATCCGGACGCGACCAGGCTTTTGGCGGACGAATTCGCCGTTCAGGCCCTGGAATGGGAAAAACGCGGGCAGTGGCTTGCGGATGAGGGCGCGGATATCGTGATCAACGCCACGCCGCTTGGCATGAAAGGAAAATTTGAAGGCAAAAGCGCCCTTGCCGCGAAGCATTTTACGCAGGCGGCCCGAACAGGGCTGGCCTATGATCTGGTGTATACGCCGGCGCGCACGCCGTTTCTTGAACACGCCGCCAACTCGGGCTGGAAAACGCAGGAAGGGCTGGCCATGCTGGCGGCGCAGGGAATCGCGCAATTTTTACGCTGGACAGGCCGCGAATTGCCTTTTAATGATGTCTTTGCGCTTTTGCGCCGGCGCCTTGCATAAGGTTTTGAAGCCAAACGGAACAGCGCAATGTCCTGCGGCGGGTTTTTTGCGCGTTTTTGTTGTTGAACGCATTTTTCATCAAAAACTCCTTTATGGTTTGAAACCGCCCTTTTTTTGGGGAAAAACCGCCGGCAAAACAACGAAGTCGATGCAATCCTTTTTTCGTACCCCTTTTGAAAGGCGAGGGGCAATCCGCAGCGTCCCTATGCGCCGGCTGCTTCACAGTCCGCCGACGGACAGGACATGGATTGAAACATATCTGGAGGCTCTATGAGTGTGGAAAAACTGGGCGCGCGCGTCCGCAAGTACCGTGAGGAACGCAACATTACGCGAGAAGAGCTGGCCAAGGCGGCCAACTTGAGCGTGGAGTTCATCGCCTCGCTGGAAGACGAAAACCTCTACCCTTCCATTGGTCCTTTGCAAAAGGTGGCGCGCAGTCTTGGGGTGAGGCTTGGCACCTTTATGGACGACGTGGAATGCGCCGACCCGGTTATTGTAAAAAAAGACCAGCGTAGAAACGACGCGGACCTGACCATGCACAGCAGCGAAGACAAAAGCCCCGCGTTTTGTTTTCACTCCCTGGGCAAAGGCAAGGCCGACCGCAATATGGAACCCTTTTTCGTTGAACTGACCACCGAAGCCGAGGAAGACCGCAAGCTCTCCTCTCACCAGGGCGAAGAATTCGTCATTGTCGCCAAGGGACAGGTTATTTTATATTACGGTCAGAAAAAAATCATTCTCGAAGCAGGCGACACCATGTATTATAACTCCATCGTGCCGCATTATCTGGGGGGATACGGGGACGAGCCCGCGGAAATTTTCGCCGTCATCTACCATCCCATTTAAAAACGGTTCCGGCGTTTTGCAAAACGGGCCGCTTCCGGCGTTTGCCTATGAACCTGGAAAAAAAGCGCCGCCCTGCGGCGTTCCCCGGCCGGCTCATCCTGTTTGAAACAGGATGATTCCGTTTCCCGAAGAAAAACGCCCTGTTCGCGTCTTTTGTCTTTCGCATGCAAGGCGCGCCTTGACGCGCCGCTGTTTTCTTTTTGAATATGAGGCTTTTCATGAACGAATTTGTGCTTCAGGAAAAAACCCTTGGCCAACTGCTTGATGAAACCATTGCCAAAAACCCGGAAAACGACGCGGTCGTCTATGTGGACAGAGACTACCGGCAGACCTGGACCCAGTTCGGGCAAACCGTGGACACCCTGGCCCGGGGCCTCATGGCGCTTGGCGTGCGGCATGGCGAAAAAGTTGCGGTCTGGGCCACGAACGTGCCGTACTGGGTCGCCTTGCAATTCGCCACAGCCAAAATCGGCGCAATCTTGCTGACCGTCAACACAAGCTACCGGCAAAGCGAATTGACATACCTCATGCAGCAGTCGGAAACCGAAAACATTTTCCTCATAGACGGATTCCGGGATCACGACTATATCCAAACCATTTACGAACTGATTCCGGAACTGCGCCTTCAACCCAGGGGCATGCTCAAAAGCGCCCGCTTTCCGCATTTAAAGCGCGTTATGTTTCTTGGCGCTGAAAAGCACCGGGGCATGTATTCCATACCGGAAATACTGGGCATGGCCGCCATGGTCACGGACCAGGAATACGAAGCGCGCAAGGCGGCAGTGTCGCCGTATGACGTGGTCAACATGCAGTATACGTCCGGAACCACGGGATTCCCCAAGGGCGTGATGCTCACGCACGTCAATATCCTGAACAACGGCTACTGGATTGGAAAAAATCAAAATTTCTCCTCAGTGGACAAGGTCTGCCTGCCGATTCCCCTTTTTCACTGCTTTGGCTGCGTGCTTGGGGTCATGGCCTGCGTGAATCATGGCGCCACCATGGTGTTTCTGGAAAGCTTCAACGCCCTTCAGGCCATGGCCGCCGTGGATCAGGAACGCTGCACAGCGCTTTACGGCGTGCCCACAATGTTTCTTTCCATCCTGGAGCACAAACTTTTTCCGCGCTTTGACTTCACGTGCCTGCGCACCGGCATCATGGCGGGTTCCGTATGCCCGGAACATCTCATGCGCAAGGTCGTCGACGATATGAACATGCGCGAAGTGACCATCTGCTATGGCCTGACCGAAGGCTCGCCGGTCATGACGCAAACCACAATCCATGACCCGCTGGAGCTTAAAGTCACTACTGTGGGACGGCATATGCCGGGCATCGAAGTGCGGGTCGTGGACCCGGAAACCAACAGGGAAAATCCAAGAGGCGTCCCGGGAGAAGTGATCTGCAAAGGCTACAACATCATGAAAGGCTACTACAAAATGCCTGAGGCCACGGCTGAAACCATCGACAAGGACGGCTGGCTTCATTCAGGCGACGTGGGCGTCATGCGCGAAGACGGGTATCTGGTCATCACCGGCCGCCTGAAAGACATGATCATCCGCGGCGGAGAAAACATTTATCCGCGTGAAATCGAAGAATTTCTCTACACGCTGGACGGCGTGAGCGACGTGCAGGTAGTGGCTGTTCCAAGCCGCAAATACGGCGAAGAAGTCGGGGCGTTCGTCATCCTCAAACCAGGATGCGACATTACCCCTGAGGATATCCGCGACTATTGCCGCGGCCGCATCGCCTGGCACAAGATTCCGCGCTACGTCGCAATTGTGGACGCCTTCCCCCTGACAGGAAGCGGCAAAATACAAAAATACAAATTACGTGAAATGGCGGCGCAGATGTTTCCTGAAGCAATGCAATAAAAAAACGGGCTGGGACGAAAAGTCCGGGGCATGCCGTCAGATATGTTCCAGTCTCGGGCGTCTTTCTCCCGCACGCCCCGCCCGTTGTTTTCCAGGACCTGTTTTTCCGGCCGTCAGCGCCGGCATACTCATGCGAGGCAGTCATGGCACTTTTATCCCGCTTTAAAAAGCTCTTTTCCTCTGAAGACGATGCGTTGCAAACCACGCCGGACGGCGCGGCGGCAGCCGCCTCCGACGTTTCCAATGAGGAGAACAAAACGAATTTTGAGGCGGAACAAAAAGAACATGATGCGCCCCAATGCGGTGAAGAGGCCAACGCCGCAGAATCCGCGCCTGTCCACACGCCTATCCAGGATGAAACGCGCGCCGTCCCGGAAAACGACGAGCCAAACGCGGATGCGGCTGATTCTGAAACAAACGAAATACCCGACGGCGCGCTCCTTGCGGATGCGACCGCGCCCATGCCAAAGACGGAGGAGCCGGAAGAACCGGTGCAAGAGGAACCCGTTGCAGTTCAAGCGGACGCGGCGGAAAAACAGCGCGAAAGCGCTTCGCTTTCTCCTGAACAGTCCGCGCAAACAGCGCCGGCGGACGCGGATGCGGCATCAGGGGATGTTTTGGTGAAAAACGGCGCCGGCCGGCATGAGAACGCGGCCCCGGAAATCAAAGACGCGGACTGCGCCGTTGCGGACGGCGAGGCTGCCGCGACGGAAAGCGACGATACGCAGGACGGCGAAAACAGCGAAGCCACAGCTGAACAGGAAAGCTTTTTCAACCGGGTGTTCAAAGGGCTTGCGCGGACCCGCAAGCGCCTTGCGGCGCGTCTTTTGTCCCTTTTTGGCGCAAGCAAACTAGATGATGCATTCTGGGATGAGCTGGAAGAAATCCTGATCTCCGCGGATGTGGGCATGGAACCCACACTGGAATTGACCAAACGGTTAAAAACGCGGCTCCGTCAGGAAGGCGTTCTCAATCCGGCTGACGTGCCGCCGCATCTCTACCAGGAAATTGCCTCCGTATTTGTTCCGATGCGCGAGCCGGAAGCGGCGAGCCCGCAGGTGGCGCTTGTTATTGGCGTAAACGGCGTGGGCAAGACGACCACAATCGCCAAACTTGCCCATCTGGAAAAAGAACAGGGTAAAAAAGTGCTGATCGTCGCGGCGGACACGTTCCGCGCCGCGGCAGTCGAGCAGCTTGAAACATGGGCGCAGCGCGTGGGGTGCGCTTTCTACGCCAAGGGACAGGGCGCGGACCCGGCCGCAGTGGCCTATGAAGCGCTTGATCTCGCGCAAAAGGAACACATCGACACTGTTTTTGTGGACACGGCGGGGCGTTTGCATACGAAAACCAATCTCATGGAAGAACTGCTGAAAATACGGCGCGTGCTGAACAAACGCCTGCCTGGCGCGCCGCACAGGACTATTCTGGTCATGGACGCGACCACAGGCCAAAACGGGCTGTCGCAGGCCAAATTGTTTGGCGAGTCCTGCGGCATCGATGAACTGATTCTGACCAAACTTGACGGAACCGCCAAAGGCGGCATTGCCGTGGCCATAGCCATGCAGTTCGGCATCCCCATTTCCCATGTCGGATTAGGGGAAGGCATGCGTGATCTGCGGCCATTTGAGCCGGAAACTTTCGTCAAAGCCCTGCTGGACACCAAAGAGTAGCGCAAACGTCCGCATGGCGTTTCTTCCGAGAAAGCCGCGAGCGCCGCGAATCGTCCTGCAAGGCGCCTTTTTCGCGCAACATGCCGGTCTGAAGAACAACAAGGACACTATCCAACCAGTTTCGCCATAAACAGGAAGCAACTATGATCGTCATATTGACAGGCGCTGGAATCAGTCGAGAAAGCGGATTGCAGACCTTTCGGGATCAGGATGGCCTTTGGGCCGGGCACAGCGTCGATGACGTCTGCACGCCGCGCGCGCTGGCGCGAAACAGGCCGCTTGTGCTGGAATTCTATAATCAGCGGCGCAGAGAATTCAACAGGCCGGAAATAAAACCCAATGCCGCCCACCTTGCCCTTGCCGAGCTGGAGCGGAACATGCCTGAGCATATTCTGATTATAACCCAGAATATCGACACCCTGCATGAACAGGCCGGCAGCAAAAACGTGCTGCACATGCATGGCGAAGTCAACAAAGCCCGCTGTGAACACTGTGGGGCCATTC